>JAZOSR010000001.1:0-4757 GCA_045657225.1 Eubacteriales bacterium
CGCCGCGCCGCCAAGCACCGCCACGGCAATGCCGGGAAGTCTGCCGACAAAGGAAATGAGCATAAAGGTGCTAAAGCGCATTTCGGTAAGACCCATGAAATATGCGAGCATATCCTTCGGGACGCCGGGAATGAGGAACACCAATAGCGCCAAAATAGTTTGCTTCTCATTTGCTTTCAAAAAGGACACTTTTTGCAGTTTTTCGTCAGAATAGAATGATTTTACGGTTTTTGCGCCGAAAATGCGTGCGAGCACAAAGGCAATTGCCGAGCCGATTGCCGCACCGATGGAGGTGAGGAGTATGCCGCCGAAAATGCCAAAGCAATAACCGCCCGCGATCTCAAAAGGGTGCCCCGGAATGACGGCAAGCACGACCTGTGCCGCCATCAGAAGTGTGAAAATGCACTGTCCCCAAAAGCCATATCCATCCATCTTTGCGCGGAAGGCAACAGGGTCGGCGACCGCCTCGGTCAGCGTATCCCACAGTAGTATCGTCGCAACAACGATGAGGGCAAGAAAGACACCGAATGTCACGCCGCTCACAATGCGCCGTTTGGTTTGCTCGCTCATGGGCACACCTCCTTTCATACCCTCTTATTTTATCACAAGTTTTCAAAAAAATCAACACCGCCGTTAAAACAGCGGTGTTGATTCTGCTTTTGTTATTGTGTTTCTTTCAGGAAGGCTATCTGCGGCGCGCTGATCAGCCCCTGTTCCTTCAAGCGATATTCATAGGTGAAGCAATCACCCTGCGTGCGATAGGCAAAGGGTCCTTGATAGGGCATTTTTTCATCCGCCAAGTGAAGCGGACCAAAGCCATTGGTACGGTTGATATATGCGTCAAGCGTTAAGGTATGCACGCCTGCCGTAACATCAAAGGTTGCGGTGTTTGGCAAGAAGGAAAGCTGCTTTTCCTCGCCCTCGTCAAGCTTGCCGAGCACGGTTGCCGCACGATATTGCGGCACGCTTACGCGCAGATCGCCGCTTTCCTTAACGGTAAGCGGAATTTGGTAGGTGAGCTTGCCACTGTAGAAGGGGAAGCCCTGCGCTGTAATACTGCCAAAGGCAAGCTCTTTTGGCTTTTGAATGATTTTTGTCACTCTGCCCGCAACTGCTACGCCGAAATCACCGAGCAGGTAGCACCACTCAAGCGAGGTGCGCTCGCCGTAGGGCATGATGAGCTCGAGTGTGTGCGTGCCCGCCGTGATCGTCGGCAGCGGGACGGTGCGAATGGCAAGATCAACGTAATAGCCGCAGGGGGAATTTTCCACGGGCGAGCCGTCAAGGAGAATGGTGGCATCATCGGGAATTTCACTTGCCAAAAGAGCGTTTTTCACCTCGATCTCACTTGTGATCGTGAAGCGAATACGCGCGGTATGCGTGGGAGTGGTCTTTGGTAAGCACCATGGTTGACAGGACCTGTTGTTCCAAGGGCGGTAGCCGATGCGGCGGCGCAGTGCCGTGTCGGCGCGCAGTATTTCTTCCTTCGGTTGATACGGCTCATCGTCAAGTGCCCATTCGCCCATATCAAGCAGTAGTGCGTTTGGTTCGTTTGTCATATAAGATACAGTTTCAGGCACAAAAATAGCGTGCGAGGAGATCTTTTTTGCCGTGGGAATGATCGTTTCGGGGGCAGTGTTGGCAAAACTCAAACGGAAAAGAAAGCTGTCGTAAGGGTAGACGGTTCTTTGAATGACAGTTTTGCCGTCTTGGTATGTGGCGTTAATCGGTGCGATCTTGCCGTTCATGGTGTCGTAAAGCTCGACGCGCCAATAGCCGTCAAGCGTGAAAAGCGTTTCCTTGTTGGTGGCAACGTCACGGTTATAGGGCTCTTTGCCGTTTGCAATGAAGAGCCAGCGGCAGTCATTGTCCTCGCGCATGGAATAAAGCAGATCATCGCTCGGCATGCCCTTGGTGTCGGAGATCATTATGGTGCGCACATCTTCAAGCGCCTTGACAAGATCAGACTTGCAAAAGGGAATTCGCAAGGATTTCTCGGCAAGCAGCGCGGGGCTTTGGCTTGGTACGGCATTTTCGTATTTCGGCACCTCACCCATAAAGATCAGCTTGCCGCCCGCATTTTTAAATGCCTCAAGGCGTTCAAGTGTTGTGGTACGCATGGTGTGAAGCTCGGGCACGACGATGGCATCGTACGCCATTTCGCCCACTTGAAGCGGCGCGCCGCCGACCTTGCATTGCGAGGGAAGGAGCGATTCGCTGATAAAATCAAAATCAAGTCCCGAAAATAGCAACCAAGAAATGATATCCTCAAAATTTTTGTTGAGATCCCCTCGCTTTTGCTCGGTTTGCGAGGCGGGGCCGCGATAGAGCCAGCAGCTTTCGATCGGATGAATCACGCCGATTTTTACAAGCGGCTTGCCGCGCGTCATGGCGGTTGCGACGCGTGCAAAATGATCCTCGATGAGCTTATATTTTTCGTACCACGGCGATTGATAACTGATAGAGGCGGGGTAATCGCGCTTTGCCTCACCCTTCATGGATACCCATGAGAGGTGCGGTACACGTACCGTCACGCCAAGTGCCGCCTGCCAGTCGCCGTGTAGCTTATGACCGCGGAAATCAAAATCCCAGCCCGTCACGCCGTCAAGCTCGCTGAGCATGCCCTCGGTGCCGTACTGATGCACGGCGGACTCTGCTTGCTTGGCGGTGGTGAATTCGTGTTTGTTACAAAGCATATCAATGCCGGGCAGCTGAAAGCTACGGTAGGAGCGCATTGCCTCACCCACGGCGGAGGTCTGCGAATCAAGTCTTGATTCTGACATAAGGTGACCTGTCAGGGCAATGCCGTGCTTCTTGCACCAATCGCCGCACGTATCGGCAAAGGCTGTGGCAAAGCGCTCGGCGATATGGTCGTAATAATGATAGCGCACTGTGGAGATCTTGCCGTTTGGCAATTCAAAAACAAGCTCGGGAATATGTGCGAGCAGATCCTCTCCGTATACTGCCGCAAAGCTCTCGGGGAGGTCGTCGGTGTAGGGGAGGAAAAGATCGTTTTTACTGCTTGCCGTGGGTAGAGCATTTGTCGCAAGTGTCATTTGCGGCTCGTCGGTAAAAATGGCGGGAATGGTTTTGCCAAACTCGTCGCCAACGTGCTTAAAAAACGTGTCGTGCGTGAGAGTAACGAATTTTTCAATCGCTTTTTTGCTCATGGTATCGACGTAAGCGGCGTCGTTATAGCGCTCATGCGGTGCGGTGAAGCGAAGATACGCGTACCACAAGTCATGCGTTGCTTTCTCGTCCTCCTCAAGCAAGCGGTAAGAGGCAAGCTCGCCCTTTTCGTTTAATTCAATATCATAGCGTGCAAGTAACACGTCGGGTGTGTCACTCGCGGGGTCTTTTTTGGGTGCAGCGGTGAAATAAAGCTGCTTTAAGCGATATTGCACCTCCTTGGTAAAAAGACCGCCCGCAAATCCGGAGGGCCAGCGATCCTCGTCGTAAAGCCACGCAAGCATCTCGTTTTCCTTGGCGCGCTCCACGCAAGCGCGCGTCAGCGCCATAAATTCGTCGGAAAGGTAGGGCGTTGCAAGCCCCGAGCGCACGTGCATATGAAAGCCGCCAAAGCCCATTTTTTGAAAAACGTCTATCTGGCGCCAAAGCTCGTTTTTGTCAAGCTCGCAGTTCCAAGCCCAAAAGGGTGTGGCGCGGTATTCGGCGGTGGGATTCTCAAACAGATCCACGGAAAGCACCTTTTCGCATTTTTTTGGATAAAGCATGATGAGATCTCCTTCGGGAAGTATTCCATGTTCATTTTAACATAAAAACGGGCAATGAAAAACAACTAATTTTCATTTTGAAATTGATTTTTTATATGTTTTTTTGCCCAAAAGGTAAAAAAATACAAAAAAGCAAAAGATTTTGCCGATTTATCTTTTCAAAAAGAAAAAATTGTGTTATACTTTATTAAAGTATATTTTCTTCAAAGGAAGGAACTGTCATGAAAAAAATCTCGCGTAATCTCACAATGCTTTTCGACTATTACGAAATGACCATGGCAAACGGTTATTTCAAAAACGGCATGAGCGATACCATTGCTTATTTTGACGTGTTTTACCGCAACAATCCCGACGAGGGTGGATATGCGATTGCGGCAGGACTTGAGCAGGTGATCGAATATATTAACGATCTGCATTTTGACGAGGATGATATTGCTTATCTTGAAAGCAAGGGGTGCTTTGATCCCGCTTTCCTTGATTATTTGCGTAATTTTAAGTTTACCGGTGATATCTGGGCAGTGCCCGAGGGCACGGTGGTTTTCCCCGGCGAGCCCCTCATGACCGTGCGCGCCCGCACCGTGGAAGCGCAGTTTATTGAAACCTACCTTTTGATGATGCTCAATCACGAATCCATGATCGCCACCAAGGCAGCGCGCATTACGCGCGCCGCAAAGGGCAGACCCGTCAGTGAATTCGGCTCTCGCCGCGCGCAGGGTGCGGATGCCGCCATTCTCGGTGCGCGCGCCGCTTATATCGGTGGTGTCAACGGTACGGCTTGCGCCATTGCCGATCAGGTTTACGGTGTGCCCGCATCTGGCACGATGGCACACTCTTGGGTGCAGATGTTTGATACCGAGTACGAGGCATTTAAGTCTTACTGTGAGATGTATCCCAATAACGCAACTCTGCTGGTGGATACCTATGATACCCTGAAATCCGGTGTACCCAATGCTATTCGTGCCTTCAATGAGGTCTTGAAACCTATGGGTATTACCAAGTGTGGCATCCGTCTAAGTCGGATCG
>JAZOSR010000002.1:0-29042 GCA_045657225.1 Eubacteriales bacterium
TCGGACCTCCCGGTGTGGGTAAAACGTCGGTGGCGCAGTCGATCGCGCGTGCCATGAACCGCAAGTACGTGCGCGTGTCGCTTGGCGGCGTGCGTGACGAGGCGGACGTGCGCGGCCACCGCAAGACCTATCTTGGCGCAATGCCCGGTCGCATCATTGCGGCGCTGACGGAAGCGGGGGTCTGCAATCCGCTGATCCTGCTTGACGAGATCGACAAGATGACGCGCAATGCCCACGGTGACCCGACCTCCGCACTCCTTGAGGTGCTTGACGGCGAGCAGAACAAGTCCTTCCGCGATCATTTCGTGGAAATTCCCTTCGACCTTTCGGAGTGCTTGTTTATCGCCACCGCGAACTCGCTTGACGAGGTGCCGAGGCCCCTGATTGACCGTATGGAGATCATTGAGCTGAAAACATACACCAAAAACGAAAAAATGCACATCGCCACGAAATACCTGCTCCCCAAGCAGCTCTCTCGCCACGGTCTTACCCGCGCGAATCTGCGCCTCACGAAGGACGGCATTTCGGGCATCATCAACGATTATACACGCGAGGCGGGTGTGCGCAATCTTGAGCGCGAGATCGCCAACGTGTGCCGAAAGGTCGCAAGACGCGTTGCCGTCGGCGAAGCAGAAGCCGTCACCATCAAGAACGCCGATCTTCCGAATTATCTCGGTCCGCGCAAGATGCCGAAAAACCGCGCAAACGAGCGCGATCTTTGCGGTGTCGTCAACGGTCTTGCCTATACCGAGGCGGGCGGCGACCTTCTGAAGGTCGAGGCTCTGCCCTTCCCCGGCGAGGGTAAGATCGAGCTGACGGGCTCGCTTGGCGACGTGATGAAGGAATCGGCGCGCATTGCCGTCAGCTATCTGCGCGCGAATGCCGAAAAGCTCGGCATCGCCACCGACTTTTATAAGAAATACGACCTGCACATTCACTTCCCCGAGGGCGCGGTTCCAAAGGACGGACCCTCCGCGGGTGCCGCCATGGTCACGGCGCTTGTCAGCGCGCTTTCGGGCAAAACCGTGCGCCACGACGTCGCAATGACCGGCGAGGTGACCCTCACGGGCAACGTGCTTGCCATCGGCGGTCTGAAGGAAAAGACGATGGCTGCCGCCGCCGCGGGTGTGAAAACAGTGCTTATTCCCGCAGAAAATATGCGCGATATTCCCGAGCTTGACCCCGAGGCTGTCGCCGCGCTTGAGATCGTTCCCTGCCACACGCTCGCGGACGTTTTGAAGCACGCGCTCACCGACGGATTTTCGCGCGAGATCGCCGCTACCGCCGAGCAGATCGGCGCTTGCCGCATAAAGGAAACCGCCAAGAAGGCGTGATTACACGGATTTTATAAAAACGAGGACAGTCGAGGACTTGTTATGCTCGCAAAGCGAGCTAACGCGCTCGGCAATGCCGAGGGCAACTGTCCCTACAAGAGGAATTGAATATGAACCTTCAAAACACCAAGCTTTTCATCAGTGCGGGGGAAATTCGTCAATTTCCCTCCAACGCCGTGCCGCAAATTGCCCTCTCGGGCAGATCAAACGTCGGTAAAAGCTCACTTGTCAACACGCTCCTTGGGCGCAAGTCCCTCGCGCGTGTGAGCTCCGCCCCCGGCAAGACCATCACCATCAATTTTTATGACGTTGACGGCAAGCTCTTTCTCGTCGACCTGCCGGGCTACGGCTTTGCCAAGCGCCCGCCGCAGGAAAAAGAAAAATGGTCGACGCTCACCGACGGCTACTTCACGAACAACAAAAACATTGACCGTCTTGCGCTCGTGCTCCAGCTCGTTGACCTGAAGGTCGGTCCCACCGCCGACGACGTGATGATGCTGCGCTACCTTTCGGCGGCAGAGCTTCCCTTTGCCATCGTTGCCACCAAGGCGGACAAGCTGAATAAGACGGAGCGCGCCGCGGCGCTTACGCGCCTTGCCAACCACCCCGATATCCCTACCGACACACCGATCATTCCCTTTTCCTCCCTCAAGGGCGAGGGAAAGGACGAGGTCTGGCGTGTCATCCACCGTGCCTCGGGCATGAAAGGAGCTTAAGCATGACCAGATTGATCATCGTTCGCCACGGCTACAGCATCACCAATGCCGCCAACCGCTTTACGGGTCAGACCGACGTGCCCCTCACTGACGAGGGCAAGCGGCAGGCAGAGTGCGTGGCAGACTATCTCGTTTCGCACGAGCATATTGACACGGTCTATTCAAGCGATCTTTGCCGCGCCGTTGATACGGCGCGCCCCACTGCCGAACGGCTCGGTCTTCCGATCCATACCGACACGGCTCTGCGCGAGCTTGCCATGGGTGTGTGGGAGGGGATGCTCTTTGACGACGTGAACCGCCTTTACGCGAGTGACGTGGCAGAGCGCCAAAAAAACGTCTATCACCCCTGCCCCGAGGGCGAATCCACGGCACAAATGTTTGAGCGCGTCAAGGGCGCGCTTTGGAAAATTGCCGCGGAAAACGAGGGCAAGACCGTAATGGTCGTCACACACGGCGGTGCCGTGCGCATCATCAACTGCCTTGCCGCCGGCAAGGAGGTCACGTGCGCCATGCAATTCTCCAATTGCGCCAATGCCGCCATCAGCATTTATCGCTTTGAGGACGGCGCACTGCACGCCGAAAAGACCAACATCACCGCGCATCTGACCAATACCGCCATCGCAAACGCGAACGCCGCGTTGCAATAAGCCATTTCAACTGAAAGAAAGGACCATCATGACACGACTGATCCTCGTGCGCCACGGGCGCAGTGAAGCCAATCTCACCCACACCTTTGCGGGGCTCACCGATGCCGCACTCTCGGAGCTTGGCAAAAAACAAGCACAGGCGCTTGCCGACCGCCTTGCCGCCACCGAGCACATCGACGCGATTTATGCAAGCGATCTTTCACGCGCCGTTGATACCGCACTGCCGACAGCCAAGCGCTTCGGCTTGACCGTAAAAACAGACAAGGATCTGCGCGAGATCTTTGCGGGCGTGTGGGAAAACATGACCTTTGAGGATATTCTTGCGCAATATCACGCCGACCGCGTACGTTGGCTTGAGGATCTTGGCAATTCGTATTGCACGAGCGGCGAATCGGTAAAGGAGGTTGCCGCGCGTGTAGAACGAGCGCTTGTTCGTATTGCCAAGGAAAACGACGGAAAAACCGTCATGATCGCCACGCACTGGACGCCCCTTTACTGCATCTTTTCCATAGCAACGGGCACGCCGCTCGAAAAGATCCGCTCACTTCCCCAACCAACAAATTGCGCAATCACACTTCTCAACTATGAAAACGACAGCTTTGTGCCCGTTTACCTCAACGACGATGCACATCTGACCGACATATCCTGACACGAAAGGAAACCGATATGATCCTGTATCCCCATCTTAACACCAACAGCCAAGGTCATCTGACCATCGGCGGGCTTGACACCGTCGCACTTGCACGCGAGTTCGGCACCCCCGCCTACGTGCTTGACGAAAACGTGATCCGTGAGAACGCACGCACCTATCTTGCCGCCGCCAAGGCGAGCTTTGGCGAGAACGCGCTTCCCCTCTTCGCCTCCAAGGCGCTTTGCTTTACCGAAATCTACCGCATCATCGCGGAGGAGGGTCTTGGCATTGACTGCGTGTCGGGCGGCGAGCTTTACACCGCAAAAAAGGCGGGCTTCCCTGCCGAGCGCATCTATTTCCACGGCAACAATAAAACCGATGCCGATCTTCTGATGGCACTTGACATGGGCGTTGGCACGGTGGTGGTTGACAACTGCGACGAGCTGGACGCGCTTGATAAGCTGGCAGGCAAAGCGCGCAAAAAGCAGCGCATCCTCCTGCGCATCACCCCCGGCATTGACCCCCATACACACCGCGCGATCATGACGGGCAACGTTGATTCCAAATTCGGCAACGCGATCAAAACGGGTGCCGCAATGACGATCACCGCACGCGCACTCACGAAAAAGAATCTCGTGCTTGCGGGCTTCCACTGCCACATCGGCTCGCAGATCTTTGAGCTGACCCCCTTCCGCGATGCCGCCGATATTATGGTGCGCTTTATTGCGGACGTGCAGAAAAAGACAGGCTTCCTTGCCACTGAACTGAACCTCGGCGGCGGTCTTGGCGTGCCTTACACGAAGGACGATGAAAAAATTGATTACGCCGCAGCCGTTGCCGAAATTGCCGAGATCGTTAAGGACGCGGCAAAGAAGGGCGGCATTCCCATGCCTCGCGTCATTCTTGAGCCCGGTCGCTCGATGGTCGCGGCGGCGGGTATTACGCTTTACACCGTTGGCGGTGTTAAGGAGATCCCCGGCTTTAAGAACTACATTTCGGTGGACGGCGGTATGCCCGACAACCCCCGTTACGCCCTCTACCAATCGACCTACACTGCCCTCATCGCCAACCGCGCGGACGCCCCTGCCGATTACGTCGCAACGCTTGCGGGCAGATGCTGTGAGTCGGGCGACCTGCTTGGTGAGGATATGCCGATCCAGCGCGCAAAGCGCGGCGATATTCTTGCCGTACTGACCACGGGCGCTTATAACTACTCAATGTCCTCCAACTACAACCGCTTGCCCCGCCCGCCCATCGTGATGGTGCGTGACGGCAAGGCGCGCATCGTTGTCGCGCGCGAAACCTTTGAGGATCTGACAAGAAACGATATCTGAAAAGGAGTACCCTCCCCTTATGTTTAGCCATCTTTTGCGTGGCGGCGATATGCAGACCTTTATCATCAGCATGCTGCTCACGCTCCCGATCATCCTCTTGTCCCTTTCCCTGCACGAAACGGCGCACGGCTTTATGGCGTGGCGCCTCGGCGATCCGACCGCCAAGGCAATGGGACGCCTCACGCTCAATCCCCTGCGACACCTCAACCCTCTTGGCTTTCTTTCTATGGTGCTGACGGGCTTTGGCTGGGCAAACCCCGTGCCGATCAACTCGCGCTACTTCAAAAAGCCGCGCCGCGACATTGCCCTCACGGGCCTTGCGGGTCCGCTCTCGAACCTCCTGCTCGCCCTTGTCTTCTTGGTGCTTTTGCGCTTTGTCGGCTATGGGTGGCTCCTTGAGGTCTTTTTCACCGCCACCTCCACCTTCGTCGCCAAGATCGCCTATTTCACCATTTTGTTTCTTTACTACGGCGTGCAAATGAACGTGGTGCTCGCCGTCTTTAACCTCCTGCCCGTGCCGCCGCTTGACGGCTCTCGCATCTTTTACGTGTTCCTGCCCCCACGCGCTTACTACAAGGTCATGCAGTACGAGCACATCATCACCATGGTGGTGCTGGCGCTTCTCTTGTTAGGACCACTTTCCGGCTTTATTCAGTGGCTCGCAACCCTGATGATGCGCGGCATGTTCGCAATGGTTGGCATGCGTGGATTTTTGATCTGATAAAAGGAGTTTTCAAATGGAAAACATGACCTACAAGCTGACGGATTTCGAGGGACCCCTCGACCTTTTGCTTGCTCTGATTGAGAAAAACAAAATGAATATTCTCGATATCCCGATCGCCGTCATCTGCGATCAGTATCTCGCGTTTCTCGCCGAGGCAAAGGCAATGGATATGGAGATCGCCACCGAATTCCTCAATATGGCAAGTCAGCTGATGGTATGGAAGAGCGCCATGCTGATCCCGCACGAGGAGGAGGCAGAAAAGCCGCCGCGCTTTGACCTCTCGGACATCCTCATCAGGCACCAGCACGCCAAGGAGGCGGCGCCCAAGATGCACCCCCTTTATGCCTACTACTCAAACCGTCACGTCAAGGACACCGACGAGATCGCGCCCGACCGCAGCTTTGTTGCCGACCAGGAGGTCGAAAGCCTGCTTGCCGCCGTAAGACGCATCAACTCCTACCGCGACTCGATGGAGCGCGTCAAGACCGTCTTCCGCCCCATGACCACCAAGCCGATCATTCCCGTCGAGGGCAAGATCGTCATGATCTTAAACACCCTGCAAAGCTTTGGCACGGCGACCCTGCGCGACCTTTTGGTGGATGCACCGACGCTTGCTGATATGATCGCCTCGTTTATGGGCGTGCTTGAGCTCATTAAGGTGCGTAAAATCCTGATTGAAGACGTCGAAAACGAGCAAAACTCGGTGCATACCGAAGAAACGCGCTTCTTCCTCAATCCCGACGCACCCACCGACGCTGAAATGAACCTTGCCGAGGATTTTCCCGAGGCAGTCCCCGCTAAAAAATAAAGGAGATCTACTATGGAACTCGAAGAAAATCTGCAACCGATCAAAAATTTAGAGAGCTGCATTGAAGCGGTCGTTTTTGCCGCAGGCTACCCCGTTCCCTACCAAAAGCTTGCCGAGGTCACAGGTCTTGGCTCACGCGAGGTGAAACGCCTTGCCGAGCGCATTGCCAAGCGCTATGAGGACGACAAGCACGGCATTATGTTCCTTTGCTTTAAGGACACCTGCCAATTCTGCACCAAGGAGCAATACGGTCCTTACGTGCGCGAGGCGCTCTCCATCCGCCGCGGCGGCAACCTTTCCGCCTCCTCCATGGAGGTATTGGCAGTGGTCGCCTATAATCAGCCCGTCACGCGCGCGTTTATTGACGCCGTGCGCGGTGTTGACAGTAACTACGCCGTTAGCTCCCTCATTGACAAGGAGCTGATCGCCGCAGTCGGTCGCCTTGACGCGCCCGGTCGCCCCGTGCTTTACGGCACGACCGACAAATTCCTGCGCGTGTTTGGGCTTGCCACGCTTGACGATCTGCCCGAAACCGAGATCCAGCTGCCCCGTGAAAAGGCGGGCGAGCAGCTCTCGCTTTCCGCCGAGGAGATGAACGGAGAGGCGACTGCCGAAAACGCGGCAGGTGCCGTCGCTCCCACTGAAAAGGAAGAAGCAACACAAGAAGCGGCCCCAGAGGCTTGATCACGATAAAACGATGAGGAGGTGAGCGTGTGCCCGTATTTGTGATCGTGCTTTTGTCGATCGCGGCGTTTTTGGTGCTTTTGCTCACCCTACCCGTGCGCGTGGTCCTCACCTACAAGGAAAGGGTCACGGTGCGCCTTTTCGTGCTCGGTGTGCCCGTGCGGCTCTTTCCGCGCAAGAAAAAACCGATTGATCCCGATGATTACGCCCCGAGCAAGCTTACAAAACACGAGAAAAAAATGGCAAAGAAAGCGGCAAAGAAAGCGGCAAAAAAAGAGCAGCACGGCAAGGAGCACAAGGGCGAGAAGCGCACGCTTCTTGAGAATCTTCGCCTTGTGCGCGCGCTCGTCGCGGCGCTTTTTCGCGCAACGGGCAAGCATCTCTCGCTTCGCACCGCACGCCTTACCGTCCGTGTGGTAGGTGAGGATGCCGCCGCAACCGCCCTGCTTTACGGTGCGGCGTCCGCCTCGCTTTCCTACCTCTTTTCCGCGCTTGACCGCGTCACACGCCTTTCGTTTTCGCGGCGCGTTGTCGGCGCAGTTGCCGATTATACCGCCCCGCGCTCCAGTGCCGACGTGAAGCTGGTATTTTCCCTTGCCCCGTGGCGTGCCCTTGCCACACTGTTTTATGTGGCGCTCACCTACGTAAAGGCAAAACGAAAGAATAAGCACTCCCGTCAACAAAAGAACAAAGCCGCCCCCGTGGCGAAGAAAGGATAATATTATGTCTGAACAAAACAAAATGCAGGAAATGATCCGCTCCTCCCTTGAGAGCATTCGCGCGATGGTCGATGCCAACACCGTTGTCGGCACGCCGATCGAAACGGCATCGGGCACCACCATTATCCCGATCTCCAAGATCGCCGTCGGCTATGCCGCAGGCGGTACAGATTACACCGCCAATAAGGTCGTGTTTGCGGGCGGTGGCGGCACGGGTCTTTCGGTACAGCCCGTGTGCTTTATTGCCGTTGACGCGGCAGGCGACGTTCAGGTACTGCCGCTTGGCACTGCCGAGAGTGGCTCTGATACGGTTGAGCGCATCGTCGCGCTGATCGAAAAGACCCCCGAGCTTTTTGCCAAGGTAAAGGCACTCTTTGGCGGCAAGAAAAAGAAGAAAAAGAAAGAAAACGACGCGGTTGAGGACGTTGCCAAGGCGGCAACCGATGCCGTGCTCGCGGCAGAAGAAAAAAAGGACGAGGCAGAGGCGGAGTAATATCATAACCCTCGCCCCCATATAGTCAAATGGGGGTGATGCTATGAAAAAAAACCGCATCGTTGCGTGGCTTTTACTGTCCTTAATTCTCTTTTCCCTACCGCTCGTCACAGGTGCCGCAAAAGCACCCGACAATAAGGAGTCAAGCGCGGCGACCGCCGTCGTGGGCACACCGCCCGCAACGTCCGCGGCGTCTTGCGTTTTGTATGCGCCCACCGAACAGCTTTTTTTGAGCGAGAAGGGCGCTGACGAGCGCCGCCCGATGGCAAGCACCACCAAGATCATGACGGCACTCGTCGTGCTTGAGCACACATCCCTTGAGGACGTGGTAACGGTTTCGCCCGAGGCGGTGGGGATCGAGGGCTCATCGATCTATCTCTTTGCGGGCGAGCGCCTCTCGGTGCGCACCCTCCTTTATGCGCTCCTGCTCTCCTCCGCCAACGACGCGGCGGCGGCACTTGCGTGGCACGTGGCGGGCAGTATTTCCGCCTTTGCTGAGCTTATGAACGAGAAGGCGGCGGCTCTCGGGCTTACCGATACACATTTCACAAACCCGCACGGATTATATGACGAGGCGCACTATACCACCGCGCGCGAGCTCGCCAAGATCACTGCGGCGGCGCTTTCGAATGCGGATTTTGCCGAGATCGTAAAGACTGTGCGCTATCAAGCGCCGCAACAGGGCACCGAGGCAACGCGCCTTTTCATCAATCACAACCGCCTGCTCCGCTCCTACGAGGGCGCAGTGGGCGTGAAAACAGGCTTTACCAAAAAAAGCGGCAGATGCCTTGTCAGCGCCGCGGAGCGCGAGGGGCTGTTGCTCATTGCGGTGACACTCAATGCCCCCAACGATTGGCAGGATCATAAGGCGCTTTTTGACTTTGGCTTTGCTAATTTTGAGGCGTTTACGCCCGCTCCCCCTGAAATCACACTCCCCGTTGTGGAGGGCAAGCAAGGCACGGCAACGCTCGTGCCCGACAAACCATTTACCAAAATCCTGCCCAGAAATCACGCAGAGGTAACCTCGGTTGTCGAGCTGCCGCGTTTTTTGTTCGCGGGCGCGTCAGCGGGCACACCCGTGGGGCAGATCGTCTATTACGAGGGCGGCAGAGCAATCGGCACTATTCCCTTGCGTATTGCCGAGGATATTCCGCTAAAGGAAAAGCAAGGATTTTTTGCAAAAATAAAAGGATTATTTCAATAATATAAAAGGAAGGAGCTGCCGCATGGAACTGCGACTGCAAAAATATTTTACCGAGTGCGGCGTTCTTTCGCGCCGTGCCGCCGAAAAGGAGATCGAGGCGGGGCACGTGACCGTCAACGGCACGGTTGCCACGCTTGGCACCAAAATCGACACCGAAACCGACGAGGTGCGCTGGAATGGCAAGCGCATTGCCCCCAAGACCGCCGAGAAGCACTACTTTTTGCTCAACAAGCCGCGCGGCTTCGTGACCACCGCGAGTGACGAAAAGGGTCGCCCTACCGTCACCGACCTCACACGCGCCACAGGCGTGCGCCTTTACCCTGTCGGGCGCCTTGACATGGACTCGGACGGACTCTTGCTAATGACCGACGACGGCGACCTTACTTATCGCCTCACGCATCCGCGCCACGAGATCGCAAAGCTCTATCACGTAACCGTCAAGGGCACACCCGACAAAGCCGCACTCACAAGGCTTGGCAAGCCGTTTTTGCTTGACGGATACGAAACCGCACCCGTTAAAGTAACCGTGGTTGAGGTGAAGGAGGGCGCTACCGTCCTTTCCTTTGAGCTTCACGAGGGCAGAAACCGCCAGATCCGCCGTATGTGCGAGGAGGTGGGGCTCTCAATCACACGCCTTTCGCGCGTGGCGATCGGCAAAATTACGCTTGGCAATTTAAAGGAAGGCACCTACCGCCCCTTAACCGACGAGGAAATACAATATTTAAAAGGAACGGATTAACGACCGCTGTTGTCGCATTCCGTTCCTTTTTGTTATAAAAAGAACGGATTTGGTAATATTTACCAACAAGGGCGCTGCATTTTCGTAATATTTTTAGTTGTGGAAATACTTGTATTTGATGGAAAAATATGGTAATATATAGACGTACCAAAAAACATATCACATTGGAGGATTTTAAGATGGAATACACCGCAAAAATACTAATTGCAAATGAAAGTGTCGCAGAGCGGCAGATTTTGCGTGAAGCACTGAATCGCGCGGGCTACCGCTTTATTGACGAGGCGGCAAACGGCGAGGAAACACTGATGAAGCTGCGCCGCAGCCATTACGACGCGGCGCTTGTTGACATGATGCTCACCCGTCTTGACGGCATCGGGGTGCTTCGCACCATTCACGCCGAGCAGAACGGCGTCATGCCCGTGTTTTTCGTAATGATACCCGTTGCCAATCAAACCATGATTGCCGAGGCAATGAACGCGGGCGCTGACCTTTGCCTTATGAAGCCCTACGACCACAAGAGCCTTTGCGAGCATCTTCGCCGCCTGCTTGAGGGTCGCGGCAAGCGTGGGGAGCCGCAGGTGCCCATCACCGAAAGCATCCCCGACATCGAAACGCAGGTCACCAAGATCATTCATCAGATCGGCGTGCCCGCGCATATCAAGGGCTACCAATACCTGCGCACCGCCATACTCCTCACCATCAAGGACAGCGACATTATCAACTCGGTAACCAAGGTGCTCTACCCTTCTGTCGCCAAGAAATACCAGACCACCACGAGCCGCGTGGAGCGCGCCATCCGCCACGCCATCGAGGTCGCGTGGGACCGCGGCGATGTGGATACCCTCAATTCCTATTTCGGGTACACTATTCAAAACAACCGTGGAAAGCCCACCAATTCGGAATTTATCGCCATGATCGCGGATAATCTGCGGCTAAAGTATAAGCTATATTAAAAAGTGGCTGAAAGCCAAGCGGCACAAGGGCTTGAAGGTATCAACCTTGTATTAACTATGGCTATGAATGTTACCAATTTTCAATGAAAAAGTGATCTAAAACCTATCAACTTTTTTGCTTGAAGCTATAAACACTCCTGCTCTATTGGGTAAAAATCAAACCCATGAACAGGAGTGTTTTTTGTATGGAAAATTTGAACTTCACTTTTCAACTGGATGAATTTATGCTCTTTTGCCGCAGTCGCCAGCTTCGAGAAAAAACCATGACCAGTTATGAGCAAACCTTGCGGCTGTTTGAACGCTGGTGCTTTGAGCAACTAAAGATTGAGAGGGTGGACACCATCACCGAAAACGTCATTCGCCGTTACATCACCGATCTGATGGAGAGGGGCAAGTATTCCTTCTATGCCAACGACAAGAAAAAGGATATCAACTATCCGGAGCGCCGCCGCGATTTCCGCAATCCCATTTCCGTCACCACTATTAACAACTATATTCGCAATCTGCGCGTGTTCTTTAATTGGCTGGAGCGCGAGGATCTGATTCACAAGAATCCCATGCGTAAGATTCAACAGCTCAAGCACAACCGGAAAGCAAAAGAATACATTACCGATGAGGATTTCAAGCGGCTGATCAGCCATCTTGACAAATCATATTTTGCCGAACATCGGGACTTTGCCATGATTATGCTGATGATCGACACCGGCATGCGCCTTGGAGAATGCAGTTGCCTGTTGGTAGAAGATATCAACCTTGCCAAAAAGCAAATTTTTCTGCGCGCAGAGATCACAAAAGGCCGCAAGGATCGCATGGTGTTCTTCTCGCAAAAAACCGAAACGATTGTGCGGCGGTGGATTCAGTACAAGGACAGATACGTGGAGAGCTCCTATCTCTTCCCTGTTAAGCACGGCGGCGGCAACATCAGCGTGTCGAACTTTGAAACGAATTTCAAAAAGTATCTGAAGCGTGCCGGGCTGAAGGAAAGTATTTCACCCCATTGTCTGCGCAACAACTTTGCCAAGCGCTGCCTGATGAACGGCATGGATGTGTTCATGTTAAGCAAAATTCTCGGTCATTCCAGCGTGCGCGTCACAGAAGAAGCATATCTCGACCTCACCGATGAGGACATGCAAAAGCGATACCAAAATTTCAGCCCGGTGGCAGCAATTAAATGAGAAAAGCGAGAGGGATTTCCCTCTCGCTTCTTTTCTTATTGATACAGCTCTTGCATCTTGGCAAGGTGTTGCGTGAATTCTTCGATCACCGGAGAGGGTGACAATAGCTTTGCGCGATTTCCAAAGCCGCAAAGCCAACCGAAAAACGTGGCGCTGATCTCCACCGAAACCGATACAACAAAGTGCTTTTCATCGTCACGCCGATAGGTGGCATAGTCGCCAAAGCGATCAACCACCGTATCGAGCAAAGTATTGACAAAGCGTATCTGTACAAGCTCGCGGCGACCGCCGTACATAGAGAAAACGCGTTGCGGATATGTAGCAAGATACTCTTTCAGATTGTCAGTTCCCGCGTTACTTTCGCGCGGCTCGCCGGTGAGCTTCACACGGCGCATGCGGTCAATGCGATAGGTTTTGAGCGCCTTCTTTTTGCTCTTGTCGTCAATGCCAAGCAAATAATAATTTCCTTCGCTGATCATGATCGCATGAGGGCTGACAACATAATCTTCGCCGCGGCGGCGCTCCACCTGCTTACCAACATCTTGAATTGTACACTTCAAATATTGAAATCTAATCTTTTCCGGCACATGCGCCCTGCCATCTTTCACCTGCGCCATTGCCTCGTGAATCGTGTCCACGATGCCGAACACCTGCGCGTTGTTGGTTTTCACTCTTGCAACAGCAAAGCTATCATGGCGTATCTCGGTGCGTTGATGCTGACTCAAAAAGCTGCCAATCCCCTCTACCACGTACTTGGTTTCCCTTTCGGTCACAAAGCGAGCCGTGTGCACGCACTCAGCAAGCAGCTTGGCATCCTCCAACGCGAGAGGGCGACGAACAACGTGATAACCGTTTTTCTTTTTGTATCTAACGGTTTCCAAAGAGGGATCTTCTTCTAATGCTTCAACTGCTTCTTCGTAAGTAACTCCCTCTTGCACCATCACGTAGGCAATATTGATTTCACGGATATCCTTATAAATCGAGCGACGTTCAGCGTAAATCTCGCAGCTCTCTTTTAAGTATTCCGCAATCTCCTCACCTGTGACAAAGTGGTTTTCATCCGTTTTCTCCAGCAAATATTGCAGCACCAAAAAATGCTTCATTCGCTGATTCGGCTTGCGGCCTTTACCGCTTGAAAGTGCACTTTCAAATTCGGCATTCATAGCATCACCTCGCTTATAAGTATAGCGAACTATATTATATAAATCAATACTTAAGAACGAATTTCAGCAAACCCGTTTACAATTTTCGCCATTTGTGATAGAATAAAAATGCCAAACAAATTCAATATCGAAAAGACAAGTATAGTCCCAAGGGATAACTATACTCTTTTTGTCATTCCATTTTACCTTTATGAATTTGGTAAAAACGCAAATTCCATCAAGGTAAAATGCGAGGGCTACATATCCTTGTCTTTTCTTGAATTTGTTTGGCGACAATCGGAGTTTGCGTTTTTCAGGCGCTAACTGCGGTTAGCGCCTTTTTTGTTTTAGGAGGTGGATCATCATGGGAGATACTTTTTCAATTCTCAAAAAATCCGTTAGCACTCTAAATATCTTCTCTAAAATTTACTTTACCGAGGGGAACAATACATTCAAATATCACGAATTAACGCACTTAACTCACACAATTTATGAAGAATATGATTACGCCGTCAAATATTATCCTTCAGAAGATGTTTGCCTTATCTTTAACCTAGCTGCTCGAAGAAATTTAAATGCTATGCCCAGCACCATAAGCATCACCGCACAAGACTTTAACATTGACAAAACGTTATACGACGGTTTTTACTATAAGGGCATAAGAAAAACCAACCAACAAGAAAAAATAATTGTTATTCCAAGCGACCTGCTACGCGAGGTACTACAAAATATTTCGGTTTATTTTCAAGAAAACGAATATGACGGTAAAGATTTTCTTGAGGATTTGGACGATACACTGGAAACAAAATTAAGAAAGCGCGAATCAATCACTCGACTTGTGAGAAGTGCGCTTTTTAGCAAAAAGGTATTAAAAATGTATGATTACGAATGTGCGATTTGTCGATGCAACATTCCGGAAGTTCTACAAGCCGCACATATTGTTCCCATAAAAGAAAGGGGCAGCGATAAACTTGAAAATGGCATCTGCCTTTGTGCCAATCACCATTTAATGTTTGATAATGATATTTTGAAAATTGATTTCAAAAATCTTACGCTTCGCGATGTTAAAGATGAAGCAAAAGCCATGCCATGGTATCGCGAATTCATACAAAAATATAATGCACAAATCAAGGAGGCTAATTATGGGAAGAAAAATTAAGTTTGACTATAGAGAATATGAAAGCGAAATCAAAGCACTCATATACCGTAAAACACAGCGCAATCCGGATGGTATGGCAACATTCTCGTTGCACGAAATCAATCCGATGCTTCACATCGATACGGATGATATTCCAAAATTCGAAAGATGGCTTATTAATAATGATATTGTCATCAAATTTGCACATCGTGGAACTGACTTGTTCGAATGCATCGCAAGCGACGCTTTTTTGCAAAAAGAATTAATGCGCCGTGTTTTTGACAAGGAGAACTCAAAATGAAAAAACTAAAATTATTTCTTGTATTTACAATCGTATTGACCGCAATGGTATTGCTATTTGCCTTTTCTGTATCGGCAGAGGACACCATTTACAGCGGCACGTGGGGCGATCTCACGTGGGAGTTGAATGCCATCACAGGCGAACTTGTTATTTCGGGTGAGGGAGGGATGAATAGCTTTTCTGATACCTCTACATCTGCTTGGAGAAACTATAGAAGTTCTATTAAATCTGTCACGCTCGGCGAGGGTGTGACCTCCATCGGCTCTTATGCGTTCTATAATTGCAGCAATCTTGCGTCAATCACCATCCCCAATGGCGTCACCTCCATTTTGGGGGATGCATTCTATGAATGCAGCAATCTCACATCAATTACCATCCCTGATAGCATCACCTCCATCGGCACTGATGCATTCTGGGGGTGCAGTAGCCTTGAAACCATCACGTTTGGCGAAAATAGCAAGTTAAAATCCATCGGCGGCTATGCGTTCCGCTATTGTAGTAGCCTCACAACCATCAACATTCCAAATGGTGTCACCTCCATCGGCTTTTATGCGTTCTACGGTTGCAGTAGCCTCACATCTATCAACATCCCCAATGGTGTCACCTCAATCAACACTTACGTGTTCTTTTCTTGCAGCAACCTCGAAACCGTTACATTTGGAAAAAACAGCACGTTAACCACCATCCACTCGTATGCATTCACGGGTTGCAGTAGCCTGATGTCAATCACTATCCCCAATAGCGTCACCTCCATCCAAAATTCTGCATTCTCCCTTTGCAGCAGCCTCGCATCCATCACCATCCCTAATAGCGTCACTTCCATCGGCGAGTATGCGTTCAGGGGTTGTAGCGGACTTGAGAGCATTGCAGTAAAAGGGGGAAACACCAAGTATCACAGTGATGGAAATTGCCTGATTTATACGGCAACTAAACGACTGCTTGTGGGCTGTAAAAACAGCATTATCCCCGCCGACGGTAGCGTCACCTCCATTGGCGATTATGCGTTCTATGATTGCAATAGTCTAACGTCAATCACCATCCCCGATAGCATCACCTCCATTGGCGATGGTGCGTTCGAGGGGTGCAACAACCTCGCGAACATCACGGTACCCTTTGTAGGCGCGAGTCTTAGCGGGACAGACAACAAGCATTTTGGCTATATTTTCGGTGCCAGCTCGTCTTTCTACAACGACGATGATGTTCCAATTTCTTTGAAAACCGTTGTTGTCACGGGCGGCTCCTCCATCGGCGATTCTGCATTCTACGGTTGCAGCCGCCTCACAGCGATCACTATCCCCGATAGCGTCACCTCCATCGGTTCTTATGCGTTTTCGGGTTGCAGCAACATCACGTCCATCACAATCCCTGAAAGTGTCACCTCCATCGGTTCCGGTGCGTTCTCGAGGTGCATTAGCCTTGAAAGCCTTTCGGTAGAAGTTGGGAATACCAAGTATCACAGTGTCGATAATTGCCTGATCGATACAGCGAATAAAACACTGGTTCTTGGCTGTAAAAGCAGTGTGATCCCCACCAACGGCAGCGTCATCTCCATCAGCTCTGATGCATTCTATAATTGTAGCAGTCTAACGTCAATCACCATCCCTGATAGCATCACCTCCATCGACGATCGTGCGTTCTATGGTTGCAGCAACCTGACATCAATTACCATCCCAAAGAGTGTCACCTCCATTGGCACTCAGGCGTTCTATGGTTGCAGAAAATTAATTGAAGTATTTAATTTTTCCAGTTTAGCTCTCACTGTGGGTGAGAGTTCTTATGGTTATATAGCCTATTACGCTAAGCACATATATTCGAGCGATCGCCAACCGAGCAATTTAAAAATCCAAAACGATTATATTTTCTATGTAAACGGCGATACACGCTATTTAATGGGATACGCAGGAAGCAACTCTACATTGATTTTGCCGAAAGATTGTGATGGATATACATATTCAATTTATCCATATGCGTTTTATGATTGCATCAACCTCACGTCAATCACCATCCCCACTAGCGTCACCTCCATTGGCACTCAGGCGTTCTATGATTGCAGTAATCTCACAGGCGTTCACATCACCGATCTTGCGGCGTGGTGTAATATTCAGTTTGCTGATGCTACTGCTAATCCTCTATTTTATGGCAAGAAATTGTATTTGAACGACAACTTAATCACGGCGTTGAAAATTCCAAGCGGTGTTACAGCTATCAAGGATTATGCGTTCTTGAATTGTAGCAGCCTCACATCAATTACCATCCCCGAGGACATCACCTCCATCGCCCAGAGTGCGTTCTCGGGTTGCAGCAACCTTAAAAGCATCACGTTGCCTTTTGTAGGTGCGAGTTTGAATGGTACAAGCAACACTCACTTTGGCTATATTTTCGGTGCAAACTCGTACTCTTCTAATAATAAATATGTTCCTGCTTCTCTGAAAACTGTTGTCATCACCGGCGGTATCTCCATCGGATATGATGCGTTCCGTGATTGCCAGAACCTCACGTCAATTACCCTCCCTGGGGGCATAACCTACATCGGCAATCGTGCGTTTGAGGATTGTAGCAGCCTTAAAACGGTTACTTTTGGCGAAAATAGTAAGCTGACCTCCATCGGCACGGATGCGTTCAGGCGTTGCAAAAACCTCACGTTAATTACCATCCCCGAGGGTGTCACCTCCATCGGTCATTCTGCGTTTTTGGATTGCATCAACCTCACGTCAATCACCATCCCAGCGAGCGTTACCTCCATCGAAAGTGATGCGTTCGGGAGATGCAATAGCCTCGCAGGGATTTACATTACCGATCTTGCCGCGTGGTGCAAAGTTTCGTTGTTCAACTCTTCTGCCAATCCACTGTATTATGCAAAAAAACTTTACCTGAACGGTAGCCCCATATTTGCGCTTGAAATTCCAAACGGTGTCACCTCCATCGGTTCTTATGCGTTTTCGGGTTGCAGCAGCATCACATCAATCACTATCCCTGAAAGTGTAACCTCCATCGGTTCTTCTGCGTTTTCGGGTTGCAGCAGCATCACGTCAATCACTATCCCTGAAAGTGTAACCTCCATCGACTGGGGGGCGTTTCAAAATTGCAGCAGCATCACATCTATCACCATCCCCACAAGTGTCACCTCCATCGGTTCTTATGCATTTTCGGGTTGCAGCAGCATCTCATCTATCACCATCCCCACAAGTGTCACCTCCATCGGCGGTTATGCGTTCTCGGGTTGCAACAACCTTGAAAGCATGACGCTTCCATTTGTCGGAGGCAGTGCTAAAACGGCAAGCCAAACCTATCAATATCCCTTTGGTTACATTTTTGGTACAAGCAGTTACACGGGTGCTGTGGCAACAGAGCAATACTATTACGGTTCCAGTACAAGCAGCACAACAAACAGTATCTATTATATCCCGGAAAGTTTGAAATCCGTTACCATCACAGGTGGCAATATTCTCTACGGTGCATTCTATAGTTGCAGCAGCATCACGTCAATCACCATTCCCACGAGTCTCACCTCCATTGGTGGGTCTGCGTTTCGTGGTTGCGGCAGCCTCGTATCTATCACCATCCCTGCGAGTGTCGAGTCCATTGGTGCTTCTGCTTTTGAATATTGTACAACACTAAAATCCGTTTATATCAACTCTAATTCCTTGCTCGCAAAATTTGATGATTTCACTGCTCTTGGATATCTCCTGATGTATTGTGATACCGTCGCCGTTCCCACGGGGGCAATCGTTGCTGAGCTTATCATGAGCACTTTCCCCAATACGGAAAATATTACATATCAAAATAACACCTACACCGCATACAGTGTACACGAGCACACGTGGGAGGATGCAACCACCTATGTAAAATGTGAGCAAAGCGGCTTTTCCGGCTCGGCATGTGCAGTTTGTTCACTGATGAATGGCACATATCTTGATGCACAGCACACCTACGGTAAGTGGCAAAAGCACAATGCGGCTCAACACAAGCGAGAATGTGCCTGCGATGACGTGGAGTACGCTGACCATAATTGGAACGACGGTGTGATCACCACTCCCGCTACGCACTTGGATCTTGGTGTGAAAACCTTCACCTGCTCCGATTGTGGTGAAACCAAGACAGAGGACGTCCCCAAAACCACGGCGCACGAATACGGCGAGTGGCAAAAGCATAATGCTACACAACACAAGCGTGTGTGTGCTTGCACAGATGTCGAGTACGCCGACCATAACTGGAACAGTGGCGTGATCACCACTCCCGCTACACACTTGGAGCTTGGCGTGAAAACCTATACCTGCACCGACTGCAGCGAAACCAAGACCGAGGATGTTGCAAAGCTTACTGAGCACACCTACGATGCTTGGCAAAAACATACCGCTACACAACACAAGCGTGAATGCGCGTGCGAGGATATTGAATACGCCGATCACAATTGGAATAACGGCGTGATCACCACGCCTGCCACGCACTTGGAGCTTGGCACAAAAACCTATACCTGCACCGACTGCAGCGAAACCAAGACAGAGGACGTCCCCAAAACCACGGCGCACGAATACGGCGAGTGGCAAAAGCATAATGCTACACAACACAAGCGTGTGTGTGCTTGCACAGATGTCGAGTACGCCGACCATAACTGGAACAGCGGTTTGATCACCACTCCCGCTACACACTTGGAGCTTGGCGTGAAAACCTATACCTGCACCGATTGCGGCGAAATCAAGACCGAGGACGTTGCAAAGCTGACCGAGCACACCTACGATGCTTGGCAAAAGCACGATGCTGAGCAGCACAAGCGTGTGTGTGTTTGCACGGACATTGAGTACGCTGACCACAACTGGAACAGCGGTGTGATCACCACGCCTGCCACGCACTTGGAGCTTGGCGTGAAAACCTATACCTGCACCGATTGCGGTGAAACCAAGACCGAGGACGTGCCCAAAACCACGGCGCACGAATACGGCGAGTGGCAAAAGCACAATGCGGCTCAACACAAGCGTGAATGCGCGTGCGAGGATATTGAATACGCCGATCACGATTGGAATGATGGTGTCATCACCACACCCACAACGCACTTGGAGATTGGTACCAAAACCTACACCTGCTCCGACTGTGGCGAGACCAAGACCGAGGACATGCCTAAAACTACAGCACACGAATACGGCGAGTGGACGACCATTAAGGAAGCCACCACAAGTGAAGCGGGCTTGCGCGAAAAGGGTTGTGCTTGTGGAGATAAAGTCAGTGAAGAAATTCCCAAGCTGACCACGAGCGCCTCGAATACAGATTTGAATTCCAATCAATCGGGCGAGCCAAACGACACAACCGAAGACGGCTTTAGCACAGGCGCCGTGATTGGTATCGTCAGCGGCGGCGTTGTTGCCGTTGGCGGCGGTGGGTTTGCGCTTTGGTGGTTTGTCTTTAGAAAGAAAAAGCTGATATAATCATTAACCCTTAAACAAATTTAAGCCCCTGCATTTTTTTGCAGGGGCTATCTTATTTCTCTAATATTTCAAGATATTTATACACCGTTGTGCGGCTGAGTTCGCACACTCTTGCCAGCTCGCTGACATTCAGATTCCCTGCTTTATAAGCTGAGTAATGGCGCAGGAACAAAGGCGGTATTTCGTCAAGAGTCACGCGCGGTCTGCCGATCTTTGCGCCCTTGGCCTTGGCGTTTGCCATGCCGGAACGCACGCGAGCGCGGATCATGGAAAGCTCCAGCTGGCTGAACACACCAGCCATTTGCAAAAAGGCCTCGGTCATGGGATCGGCGTGCCCTTTGCGGCAATCCATGGTGATACTCCCCAAAATAGTCAAACGCAAATGCTTCGCGCGCACCACGTCAATAACCTCACAAAGCTGCTTGGTGCTTCGCGCCAATCGCGGCACCTCTAACGTGATGATGCTATCCCCTTCCTCTGCCCTCTCAAACATCAAGGCCTGTTGCTCCTTGACCTTGCTATCGCCGTGTTCATACTCCAAAAATATTTCCTCTGCTCCTGCCGCCTTCAGCTCGCGTACTTGTCGATCTATGTCCTGCTTCTTTTCGTTGGTGGAGCACCTTGCGTATCCGTAAATCATAGCTTCTCCCTTCTTTGAGAGGGCGGCGGTTGCCGCCCTCTCGGTATCTTTTAGACTTCAAGCATCTGCTCACCACAATCCATGCACGCGATCCGCACAACCTTGGTGGCTCTCACGCTCATGCCGCAACAGGGACAAGCGTATTTGCGCGTGCTGGAGGTCTTGGGCTTCGTGCCGATCACCACTGCGCCGCCGCTGTGGGTACCGGTGCCGCCGATCTGAAAGCTTGTCGCTTCGTTCCGGTTCAAGAGGATATCGGTCAGGCCATTCTCCAGCACGAATTCCAGCAGCTCGTCAGCCGGCTTGGTGTGCGACCAGCCGTATTTGTCGCTGTGGCTGATGCAAAGGCCGCGGCTCTCGGCCGCCTCCTTGAATCTCTTGTTATGATACGTGTTGCCGCGGCTGCAATCTTGAACACCGTTTTCGTGATTGTAATAATGTACCATTTCGTGCAAGAGGGTAGCTGCCACCTCTTCGATAGGGCGCGAAAGGGTGCCGGCGCCGATGTTGATTTCGTGGGTGCCGCCGATTTTGGAGATCCATGTGTCCTTGCGGAGCGAGAAGTGACCGTAGGCCTTGGGCGTACTCTGAATGGTGATTGTCGGTCTTGAAAGTGTATTTTCAAAAAATCTCTGATTCAAAAGATCAAACATTTTGTTGAGGTATCCTGCGACTCTGTTGTAGCTTGTTAATTCTTTCATGATTTCTCTCCTTGATTTTTTGGAGAGGGTATGTTATAATGTTCATACCCTCTCTTGATAGGTTGGGTGCCCTTTACGGTTTGCTTGCCGGCTCTCGTAATGGGCTTTTCTTATGCGATGCTGAAGCGCTTGCTTGCGATCTGCTTGGTGAATTGCTTGTAAAGCTCGTTGTGTTCCTTTTTAAATGCGGTGGTATCGAAGCGGTTGGTGAGCACCGAAGTCCAGCGGATGATGTAGGCGCCGGCTTCCAGTTCTTCGGTTCCCTGCTCCAGCATCTCATTCTTGATGATATCGCGGAGCGCTTCGGCCTCGGCCTTGGCCTCTTCCGTGATGGCTTCCCATTCCTGCAGGGCTTCGATTTTGGTGATCAGTTCGTTTCTCGACATTGTTTTGTCTCCTTTCTGTTGTGAGGTTTGCCCCTCATCTTGATTATATTATACACCAAACTTTGTGCATAGTCAATAGCCAAAATACACAAAGTTTAGTGCATGTTTTTGTGAAAATTGTGCACTTGATTTTGTGCACAATTTCTGATATAATAAAAATGAAATAAAATGCGGAGGTTTCACCATGCCCATTGTTTATAACAAGCTCTTCGATCTATTAAAAGCAAAAGGATACACCACTTATCGCATCAGACAAGAGAAGCTGATCGGTCAAGGTACACTCACTGCCATTAAAAATGGCACCGGCGGCCTTGATGCCAAAACTCTTGCTCGTCTGTGCGAAGTTCTTGATTGCCAGCCCGGTGATCTGATGGAATACGTCAAGGATGCCGGAGAGGGTGTTCAATAAAACAACTGCTTTCGTGAACAGTCGAGAGGGCAGCATTCTCATGCCAAAAGTGCCACAAAAGCAGGCAAAAGTGTAAGCGAAATTCGTATTACCCTTTCTTGAACAGCGCCGCGCGCCGGGGGTGTATTTCGGGAGAAAATATTTTGTTTTGCTATTTTCTTCGTGTGGTGGCTCACTCGGTCAGCAAAAGCGATTTTCATTTCAAAAACGGTTGTTTTCGGCAAAAGAAAAAGGATGCGCGGACGCATCCTCTATTGACTTTTGCTGTCAGATATTGTATAATATATGTGGGCGCAAGCCCCGGAGGAACACCAAAATGGTGGCGGTTGCTCTCCTTCCACGGAAGGGAGCAAATTTCTTTTCTCCCTTCCACACGGAGGGGAGGTGATATTATGTATCTGACCTTGGAGCAGCTTTTGCTGCTCGGTGGCTTCATTGTCGCCCTTCTGCAAGTCATACTTACGTTCACAAATAAAAAGAAATAACCGCCTCGTCTTCCCAAACTGATGCGGTTATTTCTTAACTAATTCAAGGGGAGCAACCGTTGCCAGTGTTCCTCTGTTTATATTTTAGCACAAATTAATCCTCTTGTCAATAATTCTAATAAGATTTAATGGCATTTAAAAGTGTTTAAAGACTTTAAATAACTTTGATTGTTCACTTTGCCCAATTAAGCGCGTCTTTAAAGGCGTTTTTTGTCACTTTTGCCATTTCTTCTTTCACTTGTTTGATCAACTCTTGCTCTTCTTTGGCCTTGCGCTTCTTTTCTTCTTGCTCGGCCTTTTTCTTTTGCTCGTTTTCGCGACGTTCTTTTTCCTATTCAAACATCTATTCCCTCAGATATTCTCGTTCACTCCTCATTCTTTCCCATGTCGGCATATCCTTGTTTTCAAAATAGCGAGTATACGCACTTTGATAATAGCGAAGATCTCTTCTCATTTTTTCAACTCCTTTCTACTCTTGCTTTTGCCTCCGACCTGCGAAGCAGGGCGGAGCGAGAGGGTGATGCATAAGAAGCCGCTTGCGGCTTCGTTGCTTCATCCTCGATTATCTTTCTATTATTACTTAAAAATTCCAGCTAACAGATTATCCTTTCTTGTCCTTACTTCCGCACTATAGCGAGAGGGACTCCCTTATCTATCCCCGAAGGGGGATATTTGTGTCCTTATGTATTATATATTTCTCTATTAGAGTTCGTTGAAATGAACCCAAAACAAAAACGAGATTCGTACAAAAATACAAATCTCGTTTTCGCATTTTAGAATAAAAACTCACCGGGCTTAGCTTTGACCACTGGAGAGGGAAAGTCACACTCTTCATCTTCCGTTTCCCTTTCCTTACTCTTGACACTACCACTCTCCCGTGCAACCTCGTAAAAATCACACGTTGCGCTTTCCTCTCGCTGCACTAAATACCCCTCTTCCTTCAAGCGCTTTACCGCACCATGTGTTGTTGAAATCGCCATCCCAAGTTGATTCAAAACTGCTTGAGGTGAAAACTCAAACACATAATTGTTTTGGTTTCCGACAAGCCAAACATACAGTGCCAACGCGCCGGGCGCACGCGACATTTTTTGGTATGCTTTTGCAAAATGCTCCTTGCTAATCTGAATAAAGCTGCTCCCCTTGGGTATGAGCTCACGATGAATCTTTACACGATACTGATTTGGAACTGACATATTTTCTCCTCCCTTTATGCCGACAATTCGGGCTGATTAACATATTCCACAACTTTGGGATACTTCTTCAAAAACCACTTCTTGATAGCTTGAAAGCGCACACTGTGACACAAGGTAAGATTTCTCAAATCCCAAAAATTGACCATATCCTCATCAGTGCCATACATGGAAATGTAATCTTCCATGAAGGCATACGTCAAACCCTTGTAAGATTCTTTACCTTCCTTTTTAGCGATTGTCTTGACAACAATGTCATAAGTCGGAAACATCTCGTGCACCTTGCAAAGTTTAGCATACTCTGCACTATCAACATTCGCCTGCTTTCTGCTAAAGCTTTTGCTTAAAACAATTTGTTTTGTCTCATGCTTGATTCTGAATTCCAGCTGCTTTTTCTTAACGCCCATAAAATCTCCTTTTTCGAGAGGGGTCAGGCCGCAGCGGTGATACGTGCCACCGCTGCAGCAAAGTCGGACGCTTCGGGGAAATTGGTGTTAAACCATGCCTTAATCTCCTTATAAGCAGCACCCATGCTTCCCATCGTATCCTTCGCACTTCCACGCATCTCCCTAAACTTTGCCTTCTGCTCATCCGTACCATACTGATTTACGTACAGAGCCATTTTATCATAGGAGAAGCCCTTGTTTGTACTCTTGCGAGAAATCTCTCGAATTACGACACGATAATCAGGGAAATCCTTCTTCATTTCAACGAGCATCTTGTACTCTACGGAACCGTACTTCTCAGCTGCTTTTGCTTCCTTCTTAGTCATTACGATAGTCTTGTTGTTGTGGATTGCATTCATGGTATTTTACCTTCCTTTTTTAATTATTTTAAATTTGATTTTGATTTGTTTTTCAGGTTTTGTGGGTTGGCGCCTTTCCCCTGCCCTGTGACTATATTATAGCATTCCGCCCCGTTTATAGAGGCGTTGTAATGGTACACTTAAATGTTTTTGAAAAAGAAAAAATAGATTTTTGATCTGTTTTTGATTGAAGTTATTCGCCTCTTGATAAGGAGTTGATTTAGAGTTGATTTGGGCTTGATTTGGTGTTGAAAATTTTTTCATAACCTTCATAGGTTTAGCGCTTGACATGCCATTTAAAATATGCTAATATGGGCTTACCCTATAAAGCAGAAGGGCTTATAGCAACGAATAAACCAATAGATTTTTTCACTTTTTCAGACCACCACCAGCCGTGTGGAGCGCGCTATCCGTCACGCGATTGAGGTCGCGTGGGATAGAGGTGACGTGGATACGCTGAACAGTTACTTTGGCTATACCATTCAAAATAACAGAGGAAAGCCCACGAATTCGGAATTTATCGCAATGATTGCGGATAATCTCAGGCTCAAGTATAAGCTATATTAAACTGCCTCCCTCCGAGAGGGAGGGGGGACCACGGCAGTGGTGGAAGGAGCCTGCGAAATTTTCACTTTTGTACTCGCTTTATTACAACTGCTTTTCTAAAGTCGCGCACTCTCCCCCACCCGTTATGCGGGAGCCCCCTCTCGGAGGGAGCCTTTGTCGCGACAAGACTGACAAATTCGAAATTCATCGCGATGATCGCGGATAATTTGAGGCTGAAGTATAAGCTATATTAAAATAAAGAAGGCACTCTGCGTGAGTGCCTTCTTTATTTTATCATTTTCCTCGCCAACTGCTCTAACAGTTGCTGACTGTCAGCGGACAATTTTATATATTCCTTCATAAATCCCACTGCTTCCCATTCCGCGCGTTTTCCACGCAAAATATAATCCGCACTGACGTTCAGCACGTCACAAAGCTTCACTAAATTTTCGGGACGAATTGCCTTTTTGCCAAGCTCAAGATTGGAGATCATTTGAATGGAGACCTCCATTCGTTCCGCAAGCTCCTCTTGTGTGAGTGCAAGTGCCTTACGATGCTCGTGAATACGCAGACCAATTTCCTTTAACAACCTTTCGTCACCCATAGCGCCCTCCATAATCATCTATTGATACAATTATATAACTCATAGATAAAATTTTTAATCATCTATGGGTTGACAAATTTAATCCATGGGTGTATAATTGTGTTACGAGTATAAAATATTTTATATCAATATGATTTAAGGAGATTACTATGAATATTCGTTGTTTAAAATGCGGTAGTACAAACATGCGCGTTCAAACGGAAACTGACAACAAATTCAGTGTCAAAAAGGGATTTTTGGGCACAGCCTTATTTGGCGCAGTAGGCGCTGTAATGGGAATTAACGGCAAGAAAGAGACAAAAAAGAATTATATATGTCAAGCCTGTGGGTGTGTAAGTGACCGTTGCATGATGGAAGCCACAGCCAAGAGCATAGATGATGCGCTTTGTACTAATAATACCGTTATGCTCTCCGTTTATAAGACAACCTATTACAACATCGAATGGGAAGAATCCATTGCCGCGCCATCTTCGTCTGTCAATGTGACAGAACCCGCAGCAACAAACAATTCCCCCACCATACCACAATTACTAAAACGAGCCGCTTCCTTTTTGGAGGATGGCGAATGGAAAAAAGCAGATCAATACTGTGAGAAAATATTGGATGCAGACTGTGAAAATGCCGAAGCCTATTTGATTAAGGCAATGGCGGAGCTTAAAATTACGAATAGAAGCGATCTCTCCTCCCATCCGGAAGTGCTTGTCAGCAAATGGGCAGATAAAGCATATCATTACGCTCAGAAAAACAATCTCGCTCTTTGTCACGAAATGAACGAGTTAAAAGAAATCGCTACAACTATTGAAATTAAGTGCATCGAAATTCCAAACGGCATAACCGCAATTAAAAAAGAGCAGTTTATGGGATGGAACGGATTAAAGAAGGTGATTCTGCCCCCCAGTGTACAAACCATTGAGGAAAGCGCGTTCCAATTTTGCAAAAATCTTACACATATTACCATTCCAAATGGTGTGACTAACATTGCCAAGAACGCTTTTTCTTATTGTGAATCCTTGATGCAAGTCACACTCCCCACCAGTGTAACGAGCATTGGCGAAGGTGCCTTTGAAGGATGTGACATACTATATGTCATCTATAATAATAGCGATTTGGATATAGCTATAGGTGGCGATGATTATGGAGAAATTGCTTGGAATGCCCAACTAATTATTGATAAAAATAACACCTATATTTGGAAAGAGATGGACAACTATTCCTTTAACATGCCCGAAGATAATTTATTGTGTCGAACATTTAAATGTGAGGAGTATGAATGTGCACCTTGCCTAATTGCCTATTTGGGAGAAGACGAAACTCTAATTTTGCCCCCTCATATTAACGGGAATGAATATTCGATAACTTTAGCCACCAACGCTGAATGTGTAGTTTGGCCCGAAAGCGAAAGTATATTCCACACTACCATGGGGGTAGCATCATTCTTTAACTGTCCTCGTTTAAAACGTGTTATCATTCCAAAAAGTGTAACCGAGATCAAACCGGGGGCGTTGGGAGGTCCAAATTTAACTGAAATTTCTTATCAAGGAACCAAAGCGGATTGGATGGCAATTCAGAAAAAGGACAACTGGGATGATCTCCTAAACGACTACACCATCTATTGTATAGACGGTATATTATAATATGTCGATATAATCAAATCAACACCAAAAAGGATAGAAAACATGCCAATTTATAGTCGTGGCACATGCATTTGCAGGAGATGTAATAAGGAGTTTGCTTGGATAGAAACCAAGAACGAAAGAACGGCAACTACAGGATTGATGGTAATTGTTGAAAAAATCCCCAGCGAACAAAAAGTGCGCGAATTCATTTCACCTACTAATGTGCGTATGTTTAGAGTTCGTTGTAAACATTGCGCCTGCGAAAATGAGTTCCCCGCACCCGAACTAAAATAAAACAAATATATCCGAAAACAATTTCACTTTCACCTTATCGACCCACTCGCAGTGCCAATAGTCGCTGGAGAGGTCGACACCTTTGGTGGCGGTGGGTTTGCCCTTTGGTGGTTCATCTTCCGCAAGAAAAAGCTTATCTGATTTTAATTCCATTTAAAAAATCCACCGCAAGTATACTTGCGGTGGATTTTTTTCGCTATCAGCCAATGATGCGATCAATAATAAAACACGTGGTTGCCGATTTTGGCAAAGTAGGCGCGGTTTTTGCTTGCCCAGCTGTTTGGTGCCTTGACGGGGTTGACAAAATAAAGGATTCCTTCGCTGACGGTATAGCCCTCAAGGCAGATCTTGGCGGCAATGATGCTCTCGGCGGTGGGGGTCTGATAGATGGTGCCGTTTGCGGCGGGGGTGAATTGCACGCCGTGCTTTTTATCAAAAATAACGCCGTAAATGGTGTTCGGAAACGCGCTTGACCTCACGCGGTTGAGTATCACGTTCCCGACGGCAATTTTGCCGCGTAAGGGCTCGCCCTTCGCCTCCGCGCTGATGATGCGCGAAAGCCACAAAACCTCGTCACTTTTGTAATAGCGATCGCCCGAAGCGATACCGCCGCTGCCGCGCGTGACGGCAAAGCCGTGCATACTGTCGCTCCACTTTACCCTCGCGCCAAACGCGCGGTAAAGCTGCAGGATCGGCGCGTACATCGTGCCGTTTTTCATGAAGATCGGTTGATCGTCATAAAGATATCTGCCGTTGGCAACGATGTAGCTGCTACCATCGGTACAGGTGAGCGTGAGCGCCCCTGTCCGCACGGTCAGCGTGCGCGTATCTCCGTTGTATGTAACAGATGCCGATGGCTCTAAATCGGTGGCAAAACGACGGATACCCACATACGTGGTATTATTTTTTACTTGAACGCTCCCCGAAAAAGGCGTGCCGTCTACGGTGACGTTTACGTAAGAGGACGCCGCGACTGTCTGCGGCATCAGAGAAAGCAAAGAAAGCGCGACCAGAAGAGCTACGATAAATTTCTTCAAAAATACGTCCTTTCTTGTCTGCATGCTGACGGTAAAATTGTAAAATCGCGAAAATTTACGCTTTTATTCTACCATACGGCAGTCAAAAAATCAAGGCACAATATCTGGTAACAAGCCACAATACAAAAGCATCAAAGGGAAAAAAAACCCGCCGGGCGGGGAGACAG
>JAZOSR010000003.1:0-8698 GCA_045657225.1 Eubacteriales bacterium
TGTTGGGGTAACACAACAAAAAGAAGACTCCCACATCCGTGGGGGTCTTCTTTTTGCTTTGGGCTGACCACGGGTGCGAACAACCCGACGCTTGATTTGTTAAAATCAAGCGGCGGGAAGAATGCCGATTTTGCAAAGCAAACGGCGGCAGAACGCCGCCGAGGCATTCTGCTTATTTCGGGCACGTGTGCCCGAAATGGACGAGCCCCCGTAATTTTTCAATCATGACGGCATTAAGCCCTCAAGGCAAGTTTCCCCATTCGCCAGCGGCGAATGAATCGAGCCTCCCGTAATTCATCCTCAAAGAGAGCCGCAGCGGGGCAGTTCGCCGTTTTTGCAAAGCAAATGACGGCGTTTAGCCGTCAAGGCGAATCTGCGCTTTTCAAGGCGTAACACGCCTTGAAAATGACGAGCACCCGTAATCCGCATCCGCCCCCTTACCCATTTCGCAACACTTTTTCTCCCTTGTCGCCTCGTGTCGCAAAAAAATTTAAGGATTTTTAAAAAAGGGGTTGACAAAGTGCCGCTTGGTTGCTATAATATTACAGTACGCAATACGGCGCCATGGCCAAGCGGTAAGGCAAAGGTCTGCAACACCTCTATCCCCAGTTCGATTCTGGGTGGCGCCTCCAAAAGCAAAAAGCACCCCGACTGGGGTGCTTTTTGCTTTTGGACGTGCTACGCACGCAATCGAATTTGGCTCTGCGCGCTTGCGCGCAGAATCCAGTTCGCATATCCGCCCGAAGAGCGTCGGGGAGCTCGCTCACCAGCGGCGAGGGCGAGATATATTCGCGCTCTGGGCGAAATTCCGGGGCACCCCATTTGGGGTGCTTTTTGCTTTTACACGCACATCCACGGGCGATTCGTGAATCGCCCCTACACAAATATCCCCTCTAATATATTGCCAACCACCCCAAAGTGTGCTATAATAAACTCAGAAAGGCGGTGTGATTTATGCGAAAATTTATATTAGGAACCGATTGGTGGACCGATTGTGATGATGCCGTTGCCTTACGATTGATCGCGGGTGCAATCAAAGCGAAAAAAATACAAGTTCTTGGCGTTGGAATCAACGCTTGTATGGAAAATTCCGTTGCATCGCTGAAAGCATTTTTGTTGGCGGAAGGGATCGATGGCATTCCTGTCGGTATTGATCAGGACGCCACCGATTTCGGTGGCAATCCACCGTATCAAAAGCGTTTGGCAAAGCTTATGCCAAACGTAACAAATGCGGATGCAGAGGACGCGGTACGGCTATACCGCCGAATTCTTGCCGAAACGAATGAACCGATTGAAATAATAGAAATCGGATATTTGCAGGTTATCTCTTCGGTGCTGCAAAGTAAAGCCGACGATATTTCCGAAAAAAGCGGACTTGAGCTGTTTAGGGAAAAAGTCAGCCGGGTGTGGGTCATGGCAGGAAAATGGGACGCGCAAGGAGAAAAAGAGAACAACTTTTGCAGAAATATGCGCTCACGTATCGCAGGAAGTGAGTTTTGCGAGCTATGTCCCGTTCCGGTGACGTTTCTGGGTTGGGAAGTCGGATACGGAGTCATTACGGGAAATGATTTAGATCACAATGACCATCTTTATATGGTTTTGAGCGACCACAGATCGGAGAACGGACGACATTCGTGGGATCCTATGCTGGTTCTTATGGCTTTGATAGGTGACGAAGAAAAAGCCGGCTACAAAACCGTAGTGGGGACGGCGTCGGTTGATGCGGAAAGCGGAAAAAATTATTTTATCAGAAGTGACGCGGGAACCCATAAATTCGTGATAAAAAAGCGCGAAGACCATTTTTACGAGGAACAGATCAATCGTCTATTATAGGCATCCTTTTGCTTTTGGACGAACCTCGCGCGCAATCGTTTGGGGCTCTCATCCAAAACGTTGTAGGGGCGTTCATTGAACGCCCGCGGGCGACCAATGGTCGCCCCTACGATAGGAGCAATGCGCGAATCCTCACGCAAGGCGCGAAATTCCGGGCACCCCATTTGGGGTGCTTTTTGCTTTTACACGCACATCCACGGGCGATTCGTGAATCGCCCCTACTGAAATTCCCTCTAAATATTGCCAAACACCCAAAAACATGCTATAATACCCTTACCGACATTACAAGAAGGAGGAGCACATGACAAAAGAGACCCTGACGCTTGACAAGATCGCCTTTGACCTCAAGCGAGTTGCATCGCAGAATTGGTCATACAAACGCTTCGCGCTACTTCTCCCCATCAACCTTCCGATTCTTGCTATCATTGTTGGCATTCTGCTCCAAAGCACTCTGATCGGTATTTTGATCTTTTTACCCTTCCCCTTCACGCTTATTCCTTATTTTAAGGAACGCAAGACGCATAAGGCAAGCGTGCAGGAGATCGAGGACCTCATCACACGCAACGACGTTTCGATTTCGGTGGAAACACTCAGCCACATAGCAAAGGAAACGATCTATGAGCCGCACTCCACCGGCAGATATACGCACGCAACAAAAAACGTCACCTTCTTTTATTTCATGTCGGGTGGCAGCTGGCGCGTACCCAACCTTTACCTTTACTCTGCGCGACACAGGCAAAACCGACACTACGCATGGAGCAAGACCTATTCCTTGAGCGAGGAAGGACTTGAAAACACCTCGGTTCAGGGTGACGAATTCTATCACATTTCCCTGCAAAGCGATCATGACATTTCTTATATCTACCCCCTTAAATTCTTTGTGCTTGACGGTAATTTGAAATTGAAAAGCTGATTTGATCGGCATCCCTCCAGCCAAGCCACCGTGAATCGCTATACAATTATACTGTAACCATAAAACACCGTGCGAAAGGAGCGCCAAAATGGCATCATACAAGTACGCTTATAACGATGAAGAAAAGGAACAAATGCCACCAAAACTACCCACTAACAGAAGCATGTGGAAGCTGATGCTCTTGAATATCGTCACGCTTGGTATATACAGTAACCTATTCTTTGTTCCCTTTTCGTTTGATCTTGATAAGGTCGATCCCCACCCCGACCGACCCAAAACGACGAATTATATCTTTGCGTATGTTCTCTCCCTGTTCACCTTCTCAATCGTGCTTCTCCTGTGGCATCATCACATTGCCGAGCGCGTAGACGAGGCGCTGGTAAGACGTCATATTGATTACGAATTCGACACCAATACGCTTTGGGGATGGTATTTCTTCGGCTCCTTTATTTTAATCGGGCCGTTCGTGTATTTTCACAAGCTCTGCCGCGCAATGAACCTTCTTTGCGAGCATTATAACGAGCACCCCGTGGTTGAATAAAGGGTGCTGCTGCGATTGATAGTGCGCAAAAAAAGAAGCTCCCGTGGACATCGTAATTGAAATTTTAATAGAGCTTGCGATTGAAATATTCGGCGAGGGCTTCCTTTCGCTCTCAAGGGCACTCGTCCCGAGCAAAACACTCTCCAAAAGAACCGAAAAGGTGCTGACGGTCATCTTTTCCCTTGTGGGCTTTTGCATGCTTTCTCTTCTCTTTATAGGTGTTATTATGCTGGTAGACGGTGAGGAACAGGAGCTTGGCGTGATCTTCACGTCTATAAGCGCCGCATACGTCACTCTTACCGCCATTTTAAGCATCATCGCGTTCATTAAAAGACGAAAAGCCCCACCACCAAGTGGCACGCAGTCCCCCGACACAAGCAGCTTTCACTAAAGGCAGCGACATCGCATAGCTGCCCCCAACATTCTGCCCCTCTTACAAGAGGGGCATTTTTCTTGTTCGGGCAGATATATAGTCAAAATAGCCAAATTATTTGTCGAACCTTTGGATTATTTGACACAATTTGAGATTTTAATTTTGTTAGGAAATTCCTCTTGCATTTGCCCCTTGAAAGGAGTATAATATCACCATTCTGTGCATAGGGGATTTTGATGTTATGAAAGATTTATTATTTTCCGCTAACGTAGTAATGCCGATCTTTTTGCTGATCATGCTTGGCTACGCGCTCACCAGACTGAGGCTTTGGAACGAGGGCTTCTTAAAGATTGCCAACGACCTTTGCTTCAAGGTCCTGTTGCCGGTTTTGCTCTTTTATAACGTAGCAACCGCCAATATTTTTGAGGTCTTCCGTGGGGGGCTCATCCTTTACGTTTGCCTTTGTGCCATTCTCATTTGCGCACTCCTTTTCCTCATCATCCCCCTGTTTGTTAAGGAGAAGAAATGCAAGGGCGTCATGATCCAAGGCATCTTCCGCTCCAACTTCCTTTTGTTTGGCGTCCCGCTCGGCTCCAGCATCGGCGGTCAGATGGGCTCGGTTTTAGCGGCAGTTGTAGCGGCGTTTTACGTACCCGTCATCAACATGCTCTCGGTCATTTCCCTGTATGCCTTCAGTGACGCGGAAGGAAAAAACTTAAAATCCGCTTTGCTCGGCATCATCAAAAACCCGCTGATCATCGGCGGTGTTTCGGGACTTTTGTTCTCTCTCGTGCGCAATCTCATCGGCTTCGAGCTGCCCGAAATGCTTGACACCACCCTCATCAACATTAAAACAATCGCCACCCCCTTCGCATTTCTCATCCTCGGCGGCGATCTCAAGTTTAACAACCTGCTCAAAAACATCAAAAAATCCTCGCTTGCCGTACTTGGCAAAATCGTCATTATCCCCGCCATCATGCTGCCCATCTCCGCGCTTCTCGGCTTTGACAAGATCTCCATGGCAATTTTGCTTGCCGTGTTTGCCACGCCCAACGCCGTTTCGAGCTACGCCATGGCAAGAAATTACGAGGCAGATCACGAGCTTTCGGGAGAGATCATCACGCTCGGCACGCTCCTCTCGATCGTCACGATCTTTATTTTCATTGCAATCAGCAAATCACTCGGCTGGATCTGATGCAAAAGCACATGGGCATGTCACCAAGAGAGCAAAGATAAAAGCAACCATCCTTCCCGCCAAGCATAAGACCAAATCAGGAAAGGGAGCGGCATCTGCAACATGCAGATGCCGCTCCGCTTTTATCATAAAACCCCGCTTGCCACGGGTACGTCCTGCGGTGTTTTTATGAGTATTTCTTCCCTCTCCCCCATAGAAAACACGATCGCGCGCTCGCCAAGGGGCGAGTAATCGCGCATGCGCACTGCGCGGATGCGGCGGCTCTCGTAGGTGCAAAAATAGTAGGTCTGTGTGCCAAGCTCGGCGCAGGAGGTATAGACCGTGCGCACCGCCTCGCCTTGGTCGGTGCGCACAGCGCCGTTTGGCACGCTAACGGTATCCATAATATGAAAAAATCGCCCTATTTTCCCCTCCTCGCTCTCCTCCCTTGCGGTATGGTGCTTGGCGAACACGGCGCGCACGAAGCGCGAGGCGGAGGACCAATCACCCGGCAGACCCACGGCACCCATACCGCGCGAATACGGCTCGATCGGCACCTCGGGGCAAAGATGGTTTTCGGGAGGCGTTGGCGATAGCCCCAAAAACTCGGAAAGGTGCCCAACGTGGTATGAAAAATCGGGCGCGTTGGTGAGCACGCCAAAGGGATTTTCGTGTATTTCAAGCCCGCGCTTCGTTGATTCCACCGTTACCGCACGGGTCTTGTCAGCAAGCAGCCAATGCAAGGGCGTGGCGGGCAGGTCGTGCGCCACGCTATCAGGCACAACGTTCACCTCCAAAAGGACCTTTACCGCATCCACCACCGTCCTGCATTGTCCCAGCAAAAACGGGATGAGCTCAAAGGAGGCGACGTTATAGCGCTTGCCGCAAGGCAAATGATAGACCGCGCTATCCCCGAAATTCAGTGCCGCCATCGCAAGCCCCGCTTCGTTTACCGCATCATAATAAAGCGTCATACCGCCCCTTTGGTGCGCCGTGCCCAGCATGGCAAGATGCGCGTCAAACGCGCCCTCACGCAGAAAGCAAAGCGGCGCGCGCCGCGGCAAAAGCACCACCCTCTCATCAAGGGAATATTCAAGGTCGAGCGTGCGCCCAAAAAGATGCCCACACTCCCACTCACAAACTGCCGTACACATAAAAAGACCTCCGTTTTTTTGGTAGTATACCAAAAAAACGAAGCTGAAATACCTGCTATTACAAAAAGCATCGCAAAAGCGCTTTTAACAATCAATTCTCAAAATGTTTTGTTTATCCGCGAGAAATAAAAAGGCTCCCTTGTGTAAAGGGAGCTGGCGCGTTAGCGACTGAGGGATTGTTCTATCATACTGTCTATATATTCACAAACGCCTCGAAAATTTTTGTGAATTGCCGTATTTGATATTCTTATGACTTCCAAACCGTATTCTTTGAGAAAGGATGTCCTTTCTTCATCGTATCGCTTACTCTCTTCGGTACAGTGTCCGGATCCATCAAGCTCAATGACAAGATTTGCTTCGGCAGAATAGAAATCTGCAATGTACTTTCCAAGCACCTTTTGGCGAGAAAATCGAACAGAGTGCGTACGCAAAAAATCATACCAAAGGCGCTTTTCTTCCTTCGTCATATTTTTGCGCAACATTTTTGCGGTCGGAACGATATCTTTATTGTGTTTTCTTTGCATTACAATCCCTCCGTCACGCTCCGCGTGCCACCTCCCTTTACACAAGGGAGGCTTTTTCTTGTACATATACCCTATTTTCAAGCAAGCAAAATTGCCTTTTTGATTTATGCCGTAGACAATTCACGCACTAGGCAAGAGTGAACAATCCGAGTTGTATTCTCACTTTTCGCGCACTCGCTCACGGTATGCCTTGGGGGACATACCCGTCCTTGCTTTGAAAAAGCGTGTGAAATAGTGGATCGACAAAAAGCCGAGCTCGTCGGAGATTTCGGTAAAGGTCTTTTTGCTTTCCTTTATTTTTTGCTTGGCTGCCGCCAGCTTACGGTCACCCACAAATTCAAGCACGGTCTTACCCGTTGCGTGCTTAAACTCGCGACAGAGCGTGGTGCGATTGGTCTTAAACAAAAACGCCAGCTCGTCAAGCGTGATCTTCTCGGTAAAGTTGTCCTCCACGTAACCGACGATCTCGCGCACCGCAGGGGTCCCGCGCTCACGCGCGTCGCCCGCCTCCTGCAAGTGATAGCGGTGCTCACGCACAAGCCCGATGAGGAATCCCTCAAGGAGGTTACCCAGCATCTGCTCCGAGCCAAAGGGCTGGATTTTTTTCTTTTTCATGTCAAGCACGGCAGGCACGTCGTAGGGCGGCGCAAACACGTTTCTGCCCTCCTTGACGATCTCGGCAAGTTGCTTGATACCGCCCTCTCCGAGCGGCGTTGGCGTAAAGGAAAAGTCGTCAAGCCCCTCCCCTTTTGCCGAAAAGCCGATCACAACGATCGTCGGTGCATTCTTGGCGGTACAAGAAAGCGAATGGCAAGCGCCCGCACGGTGTATGATCATCTCATTTTTGCGCAATTTGCCGTTGTAGTCGTCGGAAAAAACCATCAACTCGCCCGACGCGACAAATACCAGCTCGCAAAAGGGATGCGTGTCGTTTTCGGTAAAAAAGTTTTTTTCAAATTCAAAAAAATGCACGTTGGCGATCCGCTCGACCTCAATGGCACTTTTCAGTTCTTTTAATACATATTTCATACCTCTATTATAATATCGTTTGGCGAATTTGTCAACAATTATTCAATTTATTTACGATTGTGCAAAAACAGTTTACAATTTTGCAAAGACACGCGCGCGTGTGTGCGATAAAATGGAGTCAAGATAGGGGCACGTGTCCCCAAAATAAAAAAGTGAGGTATTTTATTATGGCACAAAGAGTATGTATCCCCGATTATGAGTATAAGGAAAGAATCGCAAAGGCAGCCGCAATGCTGCGTGAAAGAAATCTTGACGCCATGCTCGTTTGCTCGACCGAGAGCGACTATGCAAACGCAAGATATTTTTCGGGCTTCTGGCCGCTGTTTGAGCGTGCGGGCGTTGTGATCGCCGCAAACGGTGACGCGGCACTCCTCGTTGGTCCCGAGTCTGCCGTCTTTGGCAAGGACTTCGGTAAGCTTGACAAGGTCTTCGTGCTTCGCGAATTCAGAGAGTCCGCTGACCCCTCCTACCCCGAGCTGCAGGCAAGCACCTTCCGCGACGTATTCAAGGCAGTGGGCGTGTCGGGCGACGCGATCCGCATCGGTCTTGGCAGCTACGTTGAGTGCACCCTGCCCATTTACGAGGGTCTTCGTGACGCATACCCCAAGGCAGAGATCGTTCGCTGCAACGACATCATGGTTGACCTGCGTAAGATCAAGTCCGAGAACGAGCTTGCTTGTATCCGCGAGGGCTTCCGCATCATCGAGCTTGCAACCGACGAGGTCATCAAGACCCTGCGCCCCGGTGTGACCGAGCTTGAGATGGTCGGCGTTGCACAGCGCGTGATTTACGAGAACGGTGCAGAGTACGAGGGTCTTCCCATGTACGTCTTCTCCGAGGAATCGACCCGCCACGCCATCAGCCGCTCTCGCCACCGCGAGATCAAGGCAGGCGACATCGTTCAGCTGAACCTCTCCGCTAAGATCGACGGTTACTCCCCCAGCATTGGTCTGCCCGTTATCATGGGCAAGCTTGAGGGCGAGCGCCGCGAGCTGGTTGAATTCTGCCGTCAGATGCACGAGTGGACGGGCGAGCAGATGAAGGCGGGCGTTATGGCAAGCGACGTTGCAAAGGCATTCCTGCAGAAGTACAAGGACGCCGGCTACGAGAAGAACTACGTTTACGGTCCCTGCCACGGCACGGGCATGATCGAGGTT
>JAZOSR010000004.1:0-20152 GCA_045657225.1 Eubacteriales bacterium
GATATTTGGGAAAAAAAACCGGCGGGGCCCCGGGGGTCCCCGCTCGTTTTTGTCTTTAGATCTCCGAGGAGGAGGCAATCTTTTTCCAACTATTCAGTCCCGAGTAAACTAAGAAGCCCTCACGATATTCACTGATGGGGAGGATCTCCTCCATCAGCTCGGGAATCTCGGTGACGGTGCCGTCAAGGTACTCCCCCACGCGCTCCTTCGTCGAGAGCAAGCGCAGACGAAGACCGCCAATGCGTATCTCTTGGACCTCAAAGCCAAAGGGCTTGCTTTCCTTGAACCATTGCCTCTTGAAGGCGTGGTAAAACTCGTCAAGCAGGTCTACCATGTGGGGGATCTCGGCGACAATCTCGGCGAGTGCCTTTTTATCACTCGCGCGGTATGCTGCGCGCATGCGCACCGTCATATCACATTTTGCGGCAAGAAAACGGCAAAGGCATGCGAGCGTGTCGAACATATACCCGAACCTTTCGTTCGTCGCGAGCGCCTCAAGGCGCTTTTCTGCCGCCGCAAAGGCAGCGGGCGTCTTTTCGGGGTCAAGATGCAGGTCAACTCTTCCCTGCAAGGGGTCGTTATAAAAAAGGTTCTTGCAAGGGTTACGAGGGCTTGCCGACGTATAATCAATATCGGGCATTTCCTTCGGTGCATCAAGCGTCATCATTTCTTCAAAGCCCATGCCAAAGCACTCGCGCGAGCGCAGGTCAAGCGCCTTTGCACTCGGCGTGACGCCCGTGTAAGAATACTCGGCGTAAAAAAGCATGGCAGGCAGCATGGCAAAGCGCGAACAGTCGGCACCGTTATCCCCCCAAGCGGTCACGATCACATCAGAAATGCCGTACTTGAACGCCGCCTTCAACTGCTTATCGGTATAAAAGCAGGAAAAACGGTTGGCGGGAGCAAAGCCGTTCCAACACCACGCACCGCCCGCAAACGCACAGGGCACGCCCTCAAGCTTCGTGTGCGCGGCACACATGTTATCGTATGCCTTCTCGCTTCTCTTATAATAATCCCAATAAATGAGCGTCACATCCTTCGGTATCTTGGCGGCAACCTCGGGCGGGATCTCACCCTCCTCAACGTAATACTGTCCGTCAAACGCCATGCGGAAGAACATATCGCTCCACATCATCGGTGTCTTGAAGCCGTGCTTTTTGCAAAGCGCGATCACGCGGTCAAGGTGCTCAAGCATGATCTCGTGCGTAACACGGTAACCGTGCTTATCCATATATTTACCGCGACCGAGCGCATGCGCCTCATCCATGCCGATGTTGATGCGACTTGAGCGAAAGGCAGACGACACGGCGGCAAGCATCTTGTCGATCAGCCGGTAGGTTTTTTCCTCACCCACAAGCAAAATAACGTCCGTATCCTTTACACCCTTGTAAGCATCCCATTGAAGCAGCCTTGCAAGATGACCGAGAGTCTGAATGCAAGGAATGACCTCAATGCCAAGCGCAAAGCCGTAATCGTCAAGCTCCTTCATCTCGGCAAGCGAGTATCTGCCGCGCGTGTAGCCGAAATAGGGCTCTCCCTCAATTTCATAGGTCTCCTCTGTGTAAAGCATGAGCGAATCGTAGCCCATCATTGCCATATAACGCATCATGCGCTTGGTGGCATCAAGTGTCATGACCGAGCCACGCGACATATCCGCCATCAGGCAAAGCGTGGTCATCACTCCCTGCTCGTTGACCTCCTCGCCCCCCACGAGAAACGAGGGCAGGCGCGAAAGCGCACGGAAATAATCGTTCTTGCGAGCATAGGTCAGCTTGACTCCGTCATCGTGTCGCGAAAGCGAAAGGCATTTCCCCTCTTCCACCGCAACAGCAACGCCGCTCTTGTCAAGTGTAAGTCCAAGCTCGGGCAGGAGCTCGGCAGTACCGCTTTTCAGCTCGTCGGGCAAAGATTTAAAATAGATTTTTCTCATGATCCTTCTCCGTTCCTCATATTGGCTTTCGCCTCATGTGTATTCTATCGAAAGAGCACCGAAAAGTCAAGCATTATTCAGCTTTTTGCAAAAATTTCTGTTAAAAAGTGCTGAGGCATTGGATGCAGAAGGGGTGATCTCGGCACGTATAGGCGTATTTAATACGTCGAGTGCCGAGAGCGCCTCTAAAAAACACACATCAAATGAATTTCGGCACGAAATTCTACCTCAAAAAACCAATATAAAAGCGAAACCGCTTTCCCCCACCTCAAAAAGGATACGGGAAAGCGGTATTTTATTTACTTTTTCGTGTGTGTTTTTGGTCGGCGCCAATGAATCAGCCCCTTTATCGTATTATTGCCAGAAAAACGAGTAAGGCAGGGCGTCATACCAAAGCGCGCTGCGCGTAAAGAGGATCACCAAGAAATACGCCACACAGCAAAGGCAGATACCAAGCGTCTCAAGCGGCACCGCAAGGTGACGCTTTTCCTCGTGATAATATGCCGCTGGGAGCGCCTCGGGTAGCCACACAAGATAAAGCACCTCAAAGTAGAAGAACACACGCTGTATTTGCCCGAATTGCGTCATCATGGCGGCGACCACCACGCCGATGAGCATCATAAGCGTTAAAAATCCGTGCTCGTTGAAGCGCCCCTCTTTTGTCGGCGCGGGAGGGTTCTTGGCAAAGTAAAAGCGCCAGATGCCGTATGCCGTTATCACAAAAAAGACGGCAAAATAAAAGTAGAGCGCATCAAAGGTCGTGACCTCATAATCGGCATAACGCGGGAACAGTTGCTGAAAGAGCGACACGGCAGGGCGAGTGAGGAAAACGCCAAGCAGGGCAAGCACTGCCGCTCCCGGCAACAAAAACCGCAGTGTCTTGCCCTTGACGGGGATAAGGCAAAGCAAGGGAGCGGGCAAAAACAGGAGCGCGCTTGTATGGAAGCTTGCCGCCAAAAGCACCAACAGGAAAAAGCGCACGTGCCGACGGCGCTTCAGTGCCTCATAGGCAAAAAGCAACACGGCTATTGCCAACGCCTGACGCATGATGCAAAGATACGAGGGATAAAGCATCATCGTCATATAAAAGAAAAATGCGAGATAAACGTTTTTGGCATTGCGGTAAAGGAAGAGCGACACGGCACCGTGAATGATAAGTGACGTGACGATCACGAGCCATTGCGGGTCGTCGGTAAACAGCGCAATGACCCACACAAGCAAGCGGAAGCCCGGCTCCACCCACGAGGAAAACTGCAGCACGTCTTTTAGCGTTCTTCCCTCCAGCTTCAAAAAAACGTCGGTAAAAAGCACCGTATCGCGCCCAACGGAAATATCACGGAACGCCGCAAAAAAGCAAAGCAAAAAGCAAGAAGCAATGGCAAAGACACGGCGATCCACTTGCCTATCCCGCGGCATGAAAAACCGCATGATCAGCATCACAAGCAATATTAAAACATATATCATGCGATTTCCCCTCCTGTCGTTTTAAGAATAAAGAGAATGAAAATTAGGGATCTGCTTTGCGTCGTAGCCGCTATTTGCAACGATCGCAGCATATCCGTCACGCGAGCGTGTCGGTAGCGCGTTCAATGCACGGCACCACGCGTCCGTCTTTTCAGGCGGCAAAAAGCTGACAAGGTCCGTTAGTGCCGCTTCTCGAGCAACCGCGCTTGACACAAGCGCTTGCAAGCCGCTACACTGCGCCTCCACCAGCGTGATCGGCAAGCCCTCAAAGCGCGACGGGAGCAAAAAGACATCCATCGCATCGTAAAGCGGCGCGGTATCCTCCGCAACGCCGTAAAATACCACGGCATTGGGTGGGAGCAGCTTTTCTGCCAGCCTTTTTATATAGGAAAGGCGCTCGCCGCTACCTACCAAAAGCAAGACCGAATGCTGCTGCCTTGCGTGATACGCGGCAAAAATACGAAGCGCCGCCTCATGATTTTTCTGCGGCGAGAACCGCGCGACCATACCGACAAGGACGGTCCCCTCCCCGATGCCGAGTGCACGGCGCGTGGCATCGCGGCGCGCCGAAGAAAAGGCAAAATGAGCAGTGTCAATGCCATTTGGCAAAACAACGCACGTGCCGTTTTCAAGTGATTTCTTCCCAAAGGAAAGCACGCCCGCCTCGTGACCGCAAGCGACAAGCCCCGTCGCCGCGCGGCGCGAGAGGTAAAAGCGCCATTTCAAAAAAAGGCTCCGCAAAGGATTCTTCACCCTTCTTGCCGCGTGGGAATGCTGAATACGAACGAGCACGCCCGCCTGTTTTGCCGCACCAAGGGCAAGATAGCCCCACTCGGTCGTGTGAACGTGCACCACGTCGGGCGAATGCTTCAAAAAAAGCGCACGCAACGCGCGTTTGTGAGCAAAATAACGCTTGCGACACGGCACAAAATGCACCGTAACGCCAAGCTTGCGAAATCGCTCAACACAAGCGGGGACAGACACCGCGTGTGCCACGATATGGATCTCGTTTTCGGGGAGATTTTTTAACGCGGCTTTGTAGATCAGCGCCTCGACGCCGCCGTTTTCAAAGCCGGATATAACGTGAAAAATGCGCATAAGCTCCCCCCTTCTCTTTTATTACGTTCATTATACAATAAAACACCTATAAAATCAAGTGAAAGATCAAAAAGACCGCGCTTTAGCGCGTTCTTTCTTCTTATTGTTCTTCGGTTTCCTCTGCCTTGGCGGTGGGTGCCTCCACGCCGTATGCGGCGCGCTCGCCCTCGGGCATTACGGCAACGAATGCCATAATGGCGCACTCGATCATATCGTCGGTGGGCTCGCGCACGGTAATGCGTTGCAGCCACATACCGGGCGCAGAAATAATGCGCGTTAAAATATTATCGTGTCTGCCCGCGAATTTCAAAAGCTCGTAGCCGATGCCCATAATAAGCGGAATCAACAAAAGCTTGATGACGGTACGAATAACGGTATAAAGCGTGTCGTTCATTCCCTCGATCTCGGCGGGGATAAAAAGCCCCACAACAATGCTGACAAGCAGCATCAAAATAAGAAAGGAAGTGCCGCAACGGGGGTGAAAACGGCGCTGCTTTTTCACGTTTTCTACGGTCAGTGCCACGCCCTGCTCATAGCAAAATATCGTCTTGTGTTCGGCGCCGTGATACATAAAGGTACGGCGAATATCCTTCATCAAGGATACGAGCGCCATATACATGACGAGAATAAATATCTTCAAAACACCCTCAAAGGTTGAGCGAAGCGCACGGTTGTTTTGAAGATTTTCGGGCAACAAATGCTCATCAATCAGAGAATAAAGGAAGGTCGGAAGCCACACAAAGAGTCCGATAGCAAGCACAATGCCAAGCACGGTAGAAATGACCGTAATTGCCGCCATCGTTGCCTTGCTAAACATGCTTTTGGGTTCTTTTTGTTCCGCAGTATCCCCTGCCACGTCCGCTGTGGAGTCGGTGGATTCCGCCGCTTGCTGCTTATCCTCGTCCTCGGGCTCCTCGCAGTAAATTTCAGCCGAGCGCATCAGATATTTATAGCCCATGACCATTGAGTCGATGAAGCCGAAAACACCGCGAATAATGGGCCAGCGACAAATACGGGGACGCTTTTTCTTTTGATTATTCTCTTCCTCAAAATAGATCTCACCGTTGGGGCGGCGCACAGCCATGGCACTTTTCTCGGTGCCACGCATCATAATTCCCTCCATCAACGCCTGACCGCCGATCGAGGTCTTGCGACAGGATGCCGCACAATTCTTTTCCTTTGCCATACTGTACCTTTCAAAAGCCGACTGCCGCCGATTAGAATAGCACGCAAACGCACTTAACGTTTTGATGCTGTTGATCGGCGGCGTCGTATGTTTATTTTTTGTGGGGAATGTTCATTTCAAGCTGAACGCCCTTGTCCTTCTTGTGCTTCTCCACCAGCTTGTGGATTCTCTTAACGGGGTCAAGCAGATTGCTGATGGTATCGTCGTGGTTAAGCGTGTCGATAATATACGAAACGTACTTGCACATGTTAACCTCTACATACCAAGGCTTTGCGCGAAGCTCGGGCGTACGGTACACAAGGTTGGTGGTGAAGATACGCTCGATAATACCCTCCTTATACGCCTTATCAAACTTCTCAAAGCCGTCGGTAAAGAGACCGAAGGTTGCGAAATTGAAGACGCGGCGCGCGCCCTTTGCCTTCAGCTGCAGGGCAACGTCAAGCAACGACTCGCCGGAGGAGATCATATCGTCAACGATGATCACGTCCTTGCCCGTGAGGTCCTTACCAAGGTACTCGTGAGCCTCAATGGGGTTTCTGCCGTTCACAATGCGCGAGTAATCGCGGCGCTTGTAAAACATACCGATATCAAGTCCCAAAACCGAGGAGAAATACATGCATCTGCCCATTGCGCCCTCGTCGGGAGAAATGATCATCAGATCCTCTTTGTCAAGCGAAATATCGGGGTACTGGCGAACGAGCGCCTTGATCATCTGGTAGGTGGGACGTACGTCATCAAAGCCACTCAGGGGAATCGCGTTTTGTACGCGTGCATCGTGTGCGTCAAAGGTAATGATATTCTTAACACCCATCGAAACAAGCTCTTGAAGCATAAGCGCACAATCAAGCGATTCACGCGCGGAGCGCTTGTGCTGTCTGCCCTCGTAAAGCATGGGCATGATGACCGAAACACGGCGTGCCTTACCGGCGATTGCCGCAATCACACGCTTAAGATCGGCATAATGATCATCAGGGCTCATCGGCACGGGGCGACCGTACATTTTATATTCAACACCGTAATTAAAGGGATCACAAATAATATACACGTCATGACCGCGCATAGAGTTGTGCAAAAGTGCCTTACCCTCACCCGTACCGAAGCGGGGGCACTCAACGTCAACGAGGAACGACTCGTCGCCGCCGTGTCTTCTCCACTCCTTGAGATAACTGTCAACCTGTGCTACGAACTGTTCGCAGCCACGCATGCCAATAACGCTTAATTCTCCGTAAAGTGATTCCTTCATTTTTGTCCTCCAGAAGCTGATTTACCGAGCATTATTGCTCGCATATATTATAACATATAAAATAAAATTTGAAAAGAGCTTTGCGCAAAAAAAGCAAATTTCAGCGCATTTTGTCATTTTGCCCCAAAAGCAACGAAAAAAACACGCAAAATCAACAAATTATTTTAGCTCAACAACGGTAACGCCACCGTCACCCTCGCCGTATCTGCCAATGCGGAAATCCTTCACGCGGCGATCCTTTTTAAGATACCCCCAAAGGGCATTGCGCAAAGCGCCTGTTCCCTTACCGTGTATCAGGCGCAGGGTATGGAAGCCCGCGATCATAGCAGTATCAAAATATTTATCCACCATGAACCACGCCTCGTCCCCCGTCATGCCACGCAGATCGATCTCGTCCTTAAAGGTGCGGGTAATGTTCAGCTTATAATCACGCGCCGAGGTTTTCTTCTCACCGGGTGCGCCAACACCCGTTTCCTCCTCGATCAAACGAAGATTTTCCACCTTGGAGCGCGTGCGAATGATCCCCGCCTGCACCTGCACGTTGCCGCTTTTATCGGGATCGGACAAAAGAACGCCCTTCTTGTCAATATCAACAAGATAGACCTCATCACCCTTTTTAAGCGGTCTTGGCAGTACGTAATGCTCGTTACTGCGCTCCTCTACGGGATTGAAGCGATCCTCGTTATCGCGCAAATGCGCGCGCACGGCGCGGCGTGTCGCGTCAAGCTTCTCGCCGAGATGCTCACTTTCGCGCGCACGGCGCACCTCCTCTAATTGCGTAAAGACAAACTCACTCGAAGCACGTGCGCTTTCCACGAGCGAAGCCGCCTTGGCTTGTGCCGCCTCAAGCGTTTCCTTCTCGCGCTTGGCAAGCAATTTCGCGCGCTCCTCCTGCTCCTTTTTCTCTTTCTCAAGGCGAAGTCGAAGCGCTCTTGTTTCCTCGCGCTCACGGTCTGCCTGAATGCGGGCGCGCTCCAGCTCCTCAATGACCTGCTCAAAATGGCGCTCCTCGTCGCTGATAAGCGACTTTGCCTCGCGAACGACCTCGGCAGGAAGCCCCAGCTTTTCGGAAATGGCAAAGGCGTTGGATTTACCCGGCGCACCGATCACAAGACGGTAGGTGGGGCGCAGCGTTTCAACGTCAAACTCGCAGGATGCGTTTTGCACACCCCCGGTGTCAAGCGCATATGCCTTCAGCTCTGCATAGTGCGTGGTGGCAAGCGTCAGTGCCCCCATACGGCGCATGTGCGAAATGATCGCCACGGCAAGTGCCGCACCCTCCACGGGATCAGTACCCGCACCAAGCTCGTCAAACAGCACGAGCGAGCGGGGCGTGACGCTCTGCACGATCGACACGATGTGCACCATGTGCGAGGAGAAGGTGGAAAGCGACTGCTCAATGCTCTGCTCGTCACCAAGATCGACAAGCACGCGGTCAAACAGGCAAAGTGCCGAGCCCTCGTCGGCAGGAATATGCAGCCCCGCCTGCGTCATCAGCGCAAAAAGCCCCAAGGTCTTGAGTGTAACGGTCTTGCCGCCCGTGTTGGGACCCGTGATGATCAACGTATCCCATTCTCCACCAAGTGACACCGTGATAGGCACGACCTTTTCCTTGGGGATCAAGGGGTGTCTTGCACGCTTTAAGATGACCTCGCGCCCCTCGGAGAGGATCGGCTCGGTGGCATCCATATTGTCCGCAAGCTTGCCACAGGCAAAGACGAAGGCAAGCTCGGTAATATTGCTATAATTGAGATTGAGCGCCCCCGTCATGGACGCGACAGCGGCGGAAAGCTCGGCGAGCACACGCTCGATCTCGTGCTGCTCCTTGACCTCCAGCATACGAAGCTCGTTATTGGCATCGACCACCGCCATCGGCTCAACAAAGATCGTCGCGCCCGACGAGGAAGTATCGTGAATCAGACCCTTGATCTCGTTTTTACTTTCCACACGCACGGGAATGACGTAGCGCCCGTTGCGCATTGTCACGATGTTTTCCTGCAAATGTCTTGCATAGGAAGAAGAAGTGATATAATGCTGCAGGGTTTCCTTGATGCGGTTGTTGGCAATGCGAATCTTGCGGCGAATATCGGAAAGCGCGGGGCTTGCCTCGTCTGCGATCGTATCCTCGGAAAGGATCGAGCGGTAAATGCGATCCTCCAGTCTTCGATCGGGCAAAAGTCGCTCAAAGATCTCGTCAAGCACGGTTTCAAAGGTGCGATTGGTGCGACTGTACTCAAGAAGACCGCGCGCCGTGCGCAAAATATTGCCGACATCCAAAAGATCGCGCGGCGTTAACGTGCCGCCCTTTGCGGCGCGGTCAAGCATATCGCCAACCTGTGCGATCATGCCGAAGGACGGCATGCCCTTATCGGAAAGCAAGCGGCGTGCATCGCGCGTGCGAGAAAGACGGCGCCGCACGATCACGGCGTCGTCCTCGGGCATGAGGGAAAGTGCCAGCTCGCGCGAGCCCGCAGTGGGCGCGACAGCGGCAAGCATATTCCTGATCTTATCAAATTCAAGTGTTTTTAAGGTTTTGTTTTCCATATTTCACAGCCTTTATGAATGACGCATCGGCATTGCTCGCACCGCTAACAATCGCTTGTAATTTTGCAGTGACGCAAAGCCGCGCTCAAGGTGATGCAATAAATAATTTTCCGCCGCCGCAGTGAATTGCTGAAGGGATACTTCATCGGTCAGACGAAAGGCAAACACGCGCTTGGGTTCTGCTTCAACCACGAAGGAAAGCGCGCTTGCGGCGGAAATATCAAGCGGATAAAAGAGCACACGCTCTCCCGCCTCGTCAATGGGTGCGAGAGCGCCCATCGCATTTTTCTTCGCATAGCAGGTGTGACAAAGAAACGCGCCGTTCATCACGTCAAGATAACCGTGGTGCGACACAGGCGCGCCGCACGTGCCGCAAGCACTCAGTACGGGCGAAAAGCCCGCAATGACAGCCGCGCGCATCTCAAAAGCCGCCTTGATACGCCGATCCTCGTTTTTTGTCGTGGAGATCATGTAAAGCGCATTGAGGCAAAGGGGCAGAATCTCGCCCGCGGGCGAGCCCTCGTCGGAGAGCTCAAAAACCACGTCGGAAAGGTACGCCGCCAAAAAAAGCTTTTCGGCATCGTAGCGAATACCGGGGAAAGCCTCAAGGGCACTCGCGTCCTTGACCCACTTGACGCCGCCGCGCTCATAAAACTCCATATTGCTAAACGTATACGGCTCGGTTGCCGCCGCCTCGCGATGCTTGGTCGAATGTCCGCCCTTTAAAATGGCGTAAAATCTTCCCTTTGCGGCGCTGATGAGCGTAAGGAGCTTGTCGTTCGCGCCGCGCTCGGTCACCCGAAGCACCAGCACGTCGTCACAGTAACGGTTCACCGTCAGTTCTCCTCGCGATAGCCGAAGTTACCCACTGCCGCGCGACTCTCGCGCCAATTTTCTTTAACCTTGACCCAAAGGTTTAAATAAACCTTCACGCCAAGCAGCTTTTCAAGATCCTGTCTTGCGTAGGTGCCGACCATTTTCAGCTCGGCGCCGTTTTTACCAACGATAATGCCCTTGTGAGAAGCCTTTTCGCAGAAGATCTCGGCGCGAATGCGCACAAGCCCCTTTTCCTCCTTAAACTCCTCGATCACGACCGCAACACCGTGCGGAACCTCCTTATTAAGGGTGCGGAGGAGCTTTTCGCGAATGATCTCCGCCGCGATCTGGCGCTCGGGCTGATCGGTGATCATATCGTCGGGGAAAAACCACTCGGACTCGGAAAGCAGCTTTTCGCACTCGTCAAGCACGTCACCGACCTGCTTGCCGTTCTTTGCGCAAAGAGGCACAAATGCCGCAAAATCGTGCAGCGCGGCATAGGTCTTGATGGTGGTGGCGATCTGCTCGGGCGTGTAAAGGTCGGTCTTGTTCATTGCAAGCACCGCGGGTACACCCGACTGCTTTAAATAAGTAATGACGTTCTCCTCAACGGCGGTAGGTTCTCTGCCCGCATCGACCATCAAAATCAGCGCATCCGCCTCGGTCATCGAGGATTTTGCGGTCTGTACCATAAAATCTCCAAGACTGTTTTGCGGCTTGTGCATACCGGGCGTGTCCATGAAAACAAACTGCGCCTCACCCTTGGTGTGTATACCGAGGATGCGGTTTCTCGTGGTTTGCGGCTTGCTTGAAACGATTGCCACCTTCTCGCCGAGAATGGCATTGAGAAGCGTGGATTTGCCAACGTTAGGTCTGCCGACAATCGCAATAAAACCCGATTTTTTCATACTAAATTCTCCTTTATTCCAAATCCCATGCGGTCAACGATAGCCGTTTGCCTCTCCCGCATATCCTTTTCGTCCTCTTCTCCCGTTTCGTGATCGTACCCCAGCAAATGCAGGGTGGAATGTACGGTAAGGAAAGCACACTCGCGCAAAAAGCCGTGTCCAAACTCCTCGCCCTGCGCCTCGCATTTTTCAAGTGAAAGCACGATATCGCCAAGCAAGCGCAGATCGCCCGCCTTTTCAAAAAGCGGAAAGGAAAGCACGTCGGTTTCCCTGTCAATGCCGCGATAATCGCGATTGAGTGCGCGAATCCCCTCGTTATCGGTAAAGGTGACCGACACTTCAGCGGAATCGGTGATTTCCTCAAAGCGAAGCGTTTCCTCAACGGCACGGCGCACAAGCGCCTCAAGCGCCTCATCGACCGCATACCCCTTCTGCTCGTTTTCAAAATAAACCGTAATACTCATTTGCTTGTCCGCTCTCCTTTTTTGGCGGTCTTTCCCTTTGCCTGCTCGCGCTCATACCGCTCGTAAGCAAGAATGATCTTTTGCACCAGCTGATGGCGCACAACGTCCTTTTCGGTGAAATAGTGAATGTTGATGTCGGGAATACCCGAAAGTATTTTCACCGCCGCCGCAAGACCGCTTTTCTGTCCGCTTGGCAGGTCGGTTTGCGTAAGATCGCCCGTCACGACTGCCTTGGAATTGAAGCCAAGACGTGTGAGGAACATTTTCATCTGCTCGGGCGTGGCGTTTTGCGCCTCGTCAAGAATAATAAAGGAATCGTCAAGGGTCCTGCCGCGCATATAGGCAAGCGGCGCGATCTCAATGACCTGCTTTTCAAGCAATTTATTATAATTCTCCGCTCCCATCATCTCGTAAAGCGCATCGTATAGCGGACGGAGATAGGGATCAATCTTGCTTTGCAGGTCGCCGGGTAAGAAGCCAAGCTTCTCGCCCGCTTCAATGGCGGGGCGCGTTAAAATAATGCGGCTGACCTCCTTGGCGCGGAGTGCTTTGACCGCCATGGCAACGGCAAGAAAGGTTTTTCCCGTGCCCGCGGGTCCGACACCGAGCACGATCGTATTTTTGGAAATGGCATCAATATATTTCTTTTGCCCCACGGTCTTTGCCTTCACGGGCTTACCGCGGGAGGTAAGACATACCGTACCGCCGTCAAGCGCGGCAAGATCGCCGCCCTCGCCGTCTCTGATCATACCGATCACGTAGGACACGCGCTGCGACGAAAGCTCGCCGCGCTCCGCTTCCTCACGCAAGGAAAGGAGCACCTCTGCGGCAAGGCGCACGGCACTGTCGCTTTTGCCCGAAACAGTGATGGCATCGCCATCTCCCTCGGCGCGATTGCTGATATCAACGCCAAACGCCTCCTCAATTTCACGCGCAAAAGCATCACACACACCAAAAATGCGTGCTGTGACCTCGCTGTTTTTTACGCGAATCTTTTCCTCGCTCATAGCCCCTCCGTTACTTCGCTTCCAAAGAGAATTCCGCCACGCTTGCAATATCCTGCTCGCTTACCACCGTGCAAACAAGCGTAATACCCTCGGCATCCACGATCGTTTCCACGTTTTTTGAAATCACCGTGCCGATCTCCCCCGATGCAAAAAGCAGCGCGGCAAGCTCTCGCTCGGCGGCGGCAAGTGCCTCGGTTGCGGTGCGCGTTTTCGTGACGGTCGTTTGCTCACGGTATTCAACACGGCGTATGCCGAGCGGCAAATACGCCGCGGCGGACACGCGCGGGCGATATATTGATTCTATTATATCACAATTATCTATTGCATTTCCACTGTTTTTGAAAACTTTTTGTTCAAACCCAAAGAAAAAGGGTGAAATTTCCTGCTTCACCCTAGCCGTTTCGACAATTTCTTCATAAGTAAGCGGCGCGCGAACCGTAAAAGTTTGCGTAGTACGCGCCATGACCTGCCCCGCGGCACGCGTATGGCGCACCTCTCCCTTTTCATTTTCGATCATGCCGCTCGCAAGGATCTGACCCGCACGCACGACCTCTCCTGCCGACACCAAACACTTCCCCTCAAAAACGAGGGGCATGGTAACAATACCGTCGCATTTCGCGATCAAATGCGCAGGGCGATCCGAAAGCGGCGGCGCCTCGGGCACCGCTTCTTTTACGGTAACGGTCGCTACCGTCCCCTCTATTTGAACGGTGATATAGGCAATTCTGTTATCTGCCTCTCGCACCGACACCTCGATACCTTCGGTATCGACCAAGGGCAAAAAATTACCGATTGAAAGCCCCGCGCGCTCAAGTGCCTCCAGCATTTCACGCTCACTGACCGTTTTAGCACCGACGATCCTTATATCAAACAAAAAAAGCGTTGAAAAAAAGAAAAGCATAAGCGCGAGCACCGTACCCGCGACCAATCCGCCGCGCCGAAAAAAGCGGCGCAGTAAAAGCGGTATGCCGCCCCGCTCCATGATCATTGCCTCACTCTCCGCTCCCAAAGCGGCAAGCAGGCGCTTTGCCTCACTCCGCCGCAGTAAAAGCCGCACGCCGTTTTCACGGTAAGCGGGACATTTGGGCGTGATCATCAAACGTCTGCACGCTTCAAAAAACGCCGTTTGCGTTTCCCTTGGCACGAGGAAAGACACATATCCGCACAAAAAAAGAAGCAGTCGCATCAAGATACCCCCTCAAGCAAAAGCGCGCTGATAGCCCCACGCAGCGTAACCGCTCCGCCCTCAAACGAGAAGCAAAAAAGTCCCTTCCCGCGCACGGAAAGCGTTCCCTTGCTAAGTGCCAAAATCATCTCCTCCTCGCCGTAGCGAAGAATGCGTTGACACCCTGTGATCACCGCCTCACCGTTCCCCGCAAGCACCACGCCAAAGTGACCGACTCTTTTTGGTGCGACATTGCATTTAGCACCCAAACGGGTCATAAAATCACCGATTCTGCTCATATTTTCACACTTCCCTTCATAGTGTTTTTACAATCTACACTATGCAAAAAAGGGAGGGATTATGCTGTGCAAAGAGGGACAACACGCATATTCCATGCAACCGTAACGATCTTTTTGATCTGCCTGTCTTTCCTGTTGCTGCGCAATGCCGATATCGCCGCTAACGGTATCAAAAAAGGGGTGATTTTATGCCGCGACGTGCTTCTGCCGTCACTGCTGCCTTTCTTGGTGATCTCGGAGCTGTTTTTAAGCTGCGGCGCGGGAGCGGCACTCGGAAATCTCACGGGTAATCTCACCAAGCGCTTGTTCGGCATCTCGGGCATCGGCGGTGCGGCGCTCTTCGGCGGCATCATTTGCGGTGTTCCCGTGGGTGCGGCATGCGCTACCTCTTTATATAAAAAAGGCGAGATTTCGGGAGCGGAGCTCTCGCGTCTGTTATCACTTTCATCGTTGCCAAGCATACCCTTTATCATCACTGTCGTAGGTTGCGGTATTCTTGGCAATTCAAGACTTGGTGTGTGGCTTTATCTATCGGTTCTGCTCGCTACGATCACGGTGGGGATCATAGAAGAAAAACTATTTCCAATTAAAAATGCACTTTCAGACACAACGACACCGCACGCGATAAAATCGACTTCTTTTGATCTTGTGGGAGCCATTCGTCGGGGAGGATATACTTTCTTGCAGGTAAGTGCTTTCGTGCTCTTTTTTTCCTTTGTTGCCGAGTGTATGAGCGTGGCGGCAACCGCTCTTTCCCTGCCTCCCCTTTTCTCGACCATGCTTTGCGGAATGCTTGAGATCACCACCGGCATGCAGGGCTTAACTGCCGTAAATTTCACCCTCGCGCCCTTGCTTGCCGCTTTCTTTGCCGGCTTCTCGGGGCTTTCCATCGCCTTGCAGATCTTCTCGATCAGCGAGGGGACGGGAAAGCATTGTTGCCATTATTTGATCAGCAAATTGATCATCGGTGTCTTTGCCGCGAGCATCCTTTATCTTTTTATGTTAATGGGTGTCGCCAACGGCACCTCCACTCCAACGGCGATCCCCGCACTGCTGCCGCTTCGGCAAAAGGGCATTTGTTTTTCCCTGATGCTCGCACTTTTTCTTCTTGCAGCAAAGAGAAAAACAAAAAAATAAAAATAAAAAAGGAGAAAGCCATGCTTTCTCCTTTTTTATTCGCATCAAGCATCCTGCTTGATTACTTCTTTTCCGTCGTAAGAGCCGCAAGCCTTGCATACGCGATGTGCGAGCACGTACTCACCGCACTTTGCGCACTTTACCATACCGGGCATCTCGAGCTTAGAGTTGTTGGAACGTCTCTTATCTCTGCGAGCGCTGGAAACCTTTTTCTTCGGAACTGCCATTTTATCTACACCTCCTTAGGGTACTTTAAACACATTGCTCTTTATTATAGCACTTATTTTTTCGTTTGTCAACCCATTTTTTAGTTATTTTCTTGTTTCTGACCATTTTTTTAAAATTGCAAGTCTTGGGTCGATTTCTTTCGCCGAACAACCGCATTCTCCCTCGCCAAGCGGCTTGCCGCATCTGTCACAAAGCCCCGGGCAATCCTCGCGACAAAGAAGTCGCATCGGGAAGCACATCAAAAGCTCCTCGCGAAGGGGCACGTCCACGTCAAGCTTGCCGTCACGGATCATGACGTAAGCATCGTCCATCTCTGCAAGCTGTTCTTCGGTAATTGAGCCCTCTGCCGCCACAGTGCGAACAAAATCAAGCTCAAACACACCCGAAACCTCCTCAAGGCAACGTGCGCACTGACCGCGATAAGAAAGCGTTGCGTGCAAAAACAGGCGCATATAGCCCGCATCATCGGTAATATATCCCTTGATATGCGCATCCTCGGGAAACGTGACGTCAAACACCGCCTCTGGCGTCAGATCATACTCGATCTCCATTTTGGTGATCTCGCCGCGCAAAAGCGGCCCCATGTTTAATATCATAGCATTTCCCTCCTTTAATAAATCAATAATATTATACCGACGGCGCCCCTTTTTGTCAAGCCGTTTTCGGTTTTTGGCACACATTTCTTGCCCTTTTTCTTTTTTTGTGATATACTGAATTCATCCCCCCCCGAAAGTGAGGAACCACCATGCAAAAAATCACAACGCGAGAGGAAATGCGCCATTTCGATGATAAAACGATCAAGGAAAAGGGCGTTTCGGCAATTTCCCTCATGGAAAACGCCGCAAAAGCGGCACTGCGCACTCTGAAGGCCTCGTTTGATACCGCCAAGGTTCTGTTTTTGTGCGGTAGCGGAAACAACGGCGGCGACGGCTTTGCCATGGCACGATTTTTTGCAGAGGAGAGCGGACAGTGCGAGATATGCTATCTTGGAAAAATGAAGGACGGCAAGCCCGACGAAAGCGCCATGTCACCCGCGTGCGCCACGGAATACACGCTTTTACCAAATCACATCAAGGTGTCTGGCACGCCCTCGCTTAACGGTGTCAGCGCCGTGGTTGATGCTGTATTTGGCACGGGGCTTTGCCGCGATATTACAGGGCATATTGCCGACGCGCTTTCCCGCGTGCGCGAAAGCGGCATTCCTGTGCTTGCCGTTGATATACCGTCGGGCATTGATGCCAACACGGGCGCGGTGCTTGGCGCTGTGTTACCCGCTACCGCAACGGTAGCGATCGAAGCGGAAAAGTTAGGGCATCTTCTCTACCCCGGCACAATGCTTTGCGGCAGAGTCGAGGTCGCAAGGATCGGCATCGACATTGGCGAAACGAGGGTGCAACTGCTCGAGCGGAACGACGTTTCCCTGTTGCCCCAACGCCCTGCGCGCGCTCACAAGGGCAGCTTTGGGCGCGTTCTGATCGTCGGTGGCTCACCCGAAATGAGCGGTGCCGCCCATCTTGCCGCCAAGGCGGCATACCGCGCAGGTGCGGGACTTGTGGAGATGCTCGTGCCCGAAGAAAACCGCACGGTGCATCAAATATTACTCCCCGAAGCGATCGTTACCGCCTACGGAAAAAATACCGCCGTCGAGTGCCTTGAAAAAGCACTTTCACGCGCAGACGCGGTAGCGATCGGCATGGGACTTTCATGCTCCGACACCGCCGCCGCACTCGTCGAGGGAGCACTGAAGGATAGCGAAAAACCGATCTTGTTTGATGCTGACGCGCTGAATCTCATTGCCGCAAGGCAAGAATTACTTGCGCTTTTATACGCAAGACACGCACCAACCGTTCTCACCCCTCACCTTGCCGAAATGTCGCGCCTTTCAGGCAGATCGGTTTCGGCAATTGCCGCCAATATGCTTGACAGTGCCACCGATTACGCCAACGCCACGCGCGCAACGGTCGTTTTAAAGGATGCGCGCACGGTGATCGCGGGTACCACGCGCGCCTATCTTAACACCTTTGGCAATAATGGCATGGCAACGGGCGGTAGCGGCGATACGCTCGCAGGCATCATCGCCGCCTTTTTGGCAAGTAAAGCACCAATTGATATCGCCGCCGCGGTCGGTGTTCTGACACACGCACTTGCGGGCGATGCCGCTATGGAAGCACACGGCACCCACGGCTTGATGGCAAGTGACATCATCGAAGCGCTTTGCCGAGTTCTCCCTTAAATCATACAAAAACGCCCTCACACTGACAAAATGCTTCGATGAAGCACAGTCAAGCGCGAGGGCGCTTTTTATTGCATATCATCTTCCCTGACAAAACGCAAGGAAAGGATACCAACGACAAGATAAATACCCGCAATGACAAACGCGGCAATGCCGCCATACCGTAAAATATAGCTTTCGGAGCGGCTGTAAAAAACAAGAAGCATAAAGCCGCCAACTACAAAATGAACCAGCTCGTGCTTGATCTGACGTTTTCTTTGCCCTACCAAAACAATACGAACGATCGGCAATATCAAGGAATAAAGCAAAAACAACCACGGCAAAAAGCCATCGGTAAGGAATATAAATCCTATACCCAACAAGCAAGAAATAAGCGAAACCGTAAGGCTGATCCACTCTGCGTGACGCTTGATATGCCGACAAGCCACCACAAGGGGCGGAAGATTGATAAATAGTGTAAAAATACCGATCGCAATCACCAAAATATCAAACAGTTCTCTGCCAAAGGGAGCAAGCAACAGTAAAAGCACTCCGACACCGATGCCGAAAAGCGTAGATATCATCACACGCATGAAAAAATATTTTTTTGCTGTACTCAAAATATCACTTCCTTTTTATACGTATATTGGGCAACAAGATCGCTGTCAAGACGAGCAAAATACCGATTACGGTAAAAACGCTCGGCGCATCGTCATGAAGAAAAAGAATGCCCGTGATCGCCGCCACTACGGGCTCAATGCCCACAACAATCGCGGCGATGCCGTTTTCCACGCGCGAAAGCCCGAAGGTATAGAGCAAATACGGGAGGAGCGAAGCAAACAGCGCCAGCATTACGACAAGCGGCACGGCAAGCGCCTCGCTTGAAGCCACATGAACGATTACTTTATGATCGGCAAAGAAAACAAGCACCGATGCGGAAAAGAGAAAGCTATACAAATTGATCGTATCGGTACGGTAACCGCGCGAAAGCGCGCATCTGCTGAAAATGCTGTAAAGCGCGTAGCCGAAGCCTGCACCGAGTCCGAGGAAAAGAGCGGGAAGCCCAAGGGCCGTGTCACTACCGATCACCCCCGACACAAACACGCATCCAACCACGACCAATACGACCGAGATCAGCTTAACAGGCGTCAGCTTTTCGCGAAAGCAGACTGCCGACATTAACAGTACGAAAACAGGCGAGGTGTAAAGCAGGATTGCCGCCACCGCCATTGAGGTCATCTCTATTGCGGCAAAATAGCAGACGTTAAAAAAGGCAATGCTCGCCATACCTGTTCCAAGAAAGCACCAAATATCCTTTAATTTGATGCGAAATGCCTCTCGTCTGAATATAAGCAGATATACGGCAAACAGCACGAAGGCGACGAAGGAGCGCAAAAAAGCAATATCGGCAGAGGTGAGCCCGATGTTTCCCAAGGGACGCACGAAAATGCCGATCATTCCCCACAAAATACCCGCCGTGACCACCGTAAGGATGCCGACACGTGCCCCTTTATTGATATTTTCTTTATTATCCATTATTTTTCTTCTTAAGATATTCAACAACGGCGATCGGCAGAATTGCCGAAAGGTCTTGTTCCCTTTCCATGCGTTCACGTGCAAGCGTGGAGGAAACACACTCAAGTGCATCGGAGGCTTGCAAAAAAACCGTTTTGGCACGCGGGTTTTTTAAGAGATTATACGCCGCCATCTCCTCCTCATAAAGGCGGTCCTTTTCGTTGCGGACACCCTTTACGATCACGTCGGCACCAAGTCGGTCAAAAAGATCGACAAGCATTCCCTCGTCCTTTACCACGCGCACACGGGAAAGTTCACTCGTTGCAAGGCTTGCCAGATGCGCACGCTCGTCAATGTCAAACAAATAGGTTTTCTGATCGTTATTCATCACCGCCACGACCACCTCGTCATAAAGCGCCAAGGCGCGCTCGATCACGTCAAGGTGCCCCAGCGTGATCGGGTCGTAGCTTCCCGGCAAAAGCGCAATACTCATGCGTCACTCTCCTGTTCGTTTAAAGAAAGTATCGTAATGTAAGCCGCACCGTAACGGCTCTCGCGATCCACGCGATAACGCGCGGCAAGCTCCAATTTGTCGGCAAAGATCTTTCCGTCTGCGCTCTCGCAAACAACCACGCCACCGCTTGCAAGCAGTCCTCGCTCGGCAATTAACAAAAGGCAATCGGGCAGAAGACCAAGGCGATACGGCGGGTCAAGGAATATCAGCGAAAACGGCGCGCCGCAATAGGTCCTCAAAAAGGACAGCGCCTCCCCCGTCTGTACCGCCACTTTGTCGGCAAGCTTTGTATGCTTTGCGTTTTGGTTGATAACCGCTACCGCGTTTTTATCATGATCAAGCAAAACGGCGTGCGTAGCACCGCGGCTGACCGCCTCAAGTCCCATTTGCCCAGAGCCCGCAAAAAGGTCAAGCACGCGTCT
>JAZOSR010000005.1:0-13417 GCA_045657225.1 Eubacteriales bacterium
ATAAGAGCGGTATGATCGGCGAGATGCCCAACGGCATCCCCAATAACCTCATGCCCTTTATCACGCAGGTTGCCGTTGGCAAGCGTAAGGAGCTTGCCGTGTTTGGCAACGATTACCCCACCCACGACGGCACGGGCGTGCGTGACTTTATCCACGTGGTTGACCTTGCGCGCGGTCACGTGGCTGCCCTTAATTATAACGAGAAGGGTGCGGAGGTCTTCAACCTTGGCACGGGCACGGGCTACAGCGTGCTTGATATGGTCAACGCGTTTGTGAAGGTGAACGGTGTGCCCGTTCCTTACCGCATCGCCGAGCGTCGTCCCGGCGACATTGCCACCTGCTATGCCGATCCCGCAAAGTCAAAGCGCATGCTTGGCTGGGTTGCCACCCACACGCTTGACGATATGGTGCGCGACTCCTGGAATTGGCAGTCGAAGAACCCGAGCGGCTACGAGGATTGATCAAAACGCCGCGCAAGCGATGGCTTGTGCGGCGTTTTTCGTGATTTTTACAACAAAAAGATAAGATATTTTATCAAAAATGCCCCTTGCATAAAAACGCAAATTATGGTAAAATAATAATGTATAAGAGGCTAATTCAAGCCCGTGGTGACCAATGAATGCTATTGAACGGAGGTAAACGGTATGTTTGAGGTTGGTGAATACATTGTTTATGGTATTAACGGCATCTGCCGTGTGGAGAAGATATGCCCCTCACCGTTTGACCCCTCCGACACGCGCACGTTTTATCTGCTTGTGCCGCTGAAAAACCCCACGAGCTCAACGATCTATACGCCCGTTGATAACGAGCGCGTGCCGATGCGCCGCCTGATGACGAAGGAGCAGATCCATTCGCTGATTGACAGTATGCCCGCCATTGACGAGCTTACGGTGCCGATCGAAAAGCAGCGCCGCGAGATCTATCGCACCACCATCGGCGCGCTTGAGCCGACGGGTTACGTGCAGGTCATCAAAACCGTGCACCGCCGCCGCGAGGAATTGACTGCTGCGCATAAGCATTTTCCCGTCACCGACCTTGAATACGGCCGTCTTGCCAAGCATCTTCTTTACAGCGAGTGCGCGCTTGTTTTGGGACTTGCCGAGGAGGGCGTGGAGGAATATATTGCTTCGTATTTGAACAAAGCGGAATAAAGGTTGGGGGCAGCCGCTGTCACGCGGCGCCCCCTTTTTTTATTGATTGACAAATGCGGCGTTTTTTGTTATACTATTATATATTGTTGATTTCATTTTGAGGAGAATTTTATGTTTGCAACGATCATATCCGCAATCAGCGGCGCGCTTTACAGCTACATTTTGATCATCGTGCTGGTAGCGGCGGGACTTTGGTTTACCGTTCGCACCAAGTTTGCGCAGTTCCGCCTTCTTGGCACGCAGATCAAGGCGGTGAGCGAAAAGAGCGAGAACGGTCACGTATCGGCGTTTCAGGCGCTGATGGTATCGACTGCCTCGCGCGTCGGTACGGGCAATATCATTGGTGTATCGACTGCGATTTGCATTGGCGGCTTCGGCTCTGTTTTCTGGATGTGGCTGATCGCCATTATCGGCGCGGCATCCGCATTTGTTGAAAGCACACTGGCGCAGATCTATAAGCGCCGCGCGCCCGACGGCAGCTGCTACGGCGGCCCCGCTTATTATATTGAAACGGCATTCCGTTGCCGTCCGCTTGCCGTTGCCTTTTCGGTCCTTTTGATCCTTACCTACGGTATCGGCTTCAATATGCTGGCTTCCTATAACCTGCAATCGACGTTTTCTGCCTATTCCTTTTATGATGCCACCGTTTCCCCCTGGATCATCGGTGGCGTGCTTGCCCTGCTTGCGGGGTATTGCCTCATTGGCGGTGGCAAACGTATTTTGAAGATCACGGGTGTGCTGGTGCCTGTGATGGGCATTGCTTACGTGCTGGTGGCACTTGTTGTCATGTTCATAAATATAAAGCTCCTGCCCGACGTGATCGTGCGTGTTTTCAGCGAGGCGTTTGACGTTCGTGCCATTTTTGGCGGCTTTGGCGGCTCTTGTGTGATGTATGGCATCAAGCGCGGACTTTTCAGCAACGAGGCAGGTGTCGGCTCAGCGCCGAACGCCTCGGCATCGGCAGATGTTGCGCACCCCGCAAAGCAGGGACTTGTGCAGACCCTCTCGGTCTTTATTGATACGCTTCTCGTTTGTACCGCAACCGCGTTTCTTTGTATGTGCTCGGGCATCGAGCCCACCGAGGCACTTTCGGGCGCGCCTTACGTGCAGGCATCGCTTTTCGCCACGCTCGGCGGCTTTGGACCGATCTTTATTACCGTGGCAATGATCCTGTTTGCCTTCACGACCCTGCTTGGCAATGTTTATTACGTTGACCAGTGCGTTAACCACGTGCTCGGCAGAGTGGCAAGTAAAAGGACCTTCGTGGTGCTGCACGTGATTGCCGCCGCCGTGATTTTTGTCGGCGCGGGTCTTAGCGCGGGGCTTTTGTGGGATATTGCCGATATCCTTATGGGTTGCATGACGCTCATTAACATTCCCGTCATTTTGATACTCGGTAAGTACGCGTTGCGTGCGCTCAAAAATTACGAGCAGCAAAAGAAGGCGGGGAAAGAGCCCGTGTTCTGTGCTTCGGATATTGACCTGCCGCACGAGGTTGATTTTTGGCAGGGCTAAGGGAAACCGCGTCATTCGCACATACCAAAATGTATCGTTACGTATAATAATAACCGCTTTCACTCCATTTTTTAATGGCAAGTGAAAGCGGTTTTGATTTTATATCGTTACCTTCTCGAAATCGGAGGCAGGGTGCTTGCAAAGCGGGCAGATGAAGTCGGCGGGGAGCTCCTCTCCCTCGTGCTCGTAGCCGCAGATCGTGCAGCGCCAAACCGTTTTCTTTTTGGGCGCGGCACCTACCTTTTCAAAGTCGGATGCGGGGTGCTTGCAAAGCGGGCAGGTGAAATCGGCGGGGAGCTCCTCTCCCTCGTGCTCATAGCCGCAGATCTTGCAACGCCAAACCGCTTTCTCCTTGGGTGCTTCGGGCCTCGGCTTGATGTGCGCGTGGTAATAAGCATAGGTGGCGGCAGGGTCGCGGTTAAGGACAAACGCGTCGGTAACGTCCGCCAAAAACAGCGTGTGCGTGCCAAGGTCGGTGGTCGATACCACCTTTGCCGAAATAACGGAATTGATGCCCTTGGTGACGTAAGTGACACCGTTGGCGGCGCGGTCAAAGTCAGCAAAATCCGCAAACTTATCGGTATCTCTGCCGCTTTGGAAGCCAAAGTGACGGAAGAGCGAGAAATCTGCCTTTTCGGAAATGATCGACACGTTAAACACGCCCGTTTTCACGATCTGGTCGTGGGTGTAGTTTTGCTTGTTGACGGCAAGCGTAATGCGGTTGGGGGTCGTGGTCACCTGCATGACGGTATTCGTGATACAGCCGTTATCCTTGTCATCCCTTGCGGTGACGACAAAAAGACCGTAGGAGAGCGCGTGCATTGCTTTGTTATCCATATAAACCTCACTTATCATTCTTGTTTTGCGGTGTTGGCATTTACTTGATTTTCTACCATTGATTATATTATAATTCATTCTTTTTAAAAAATCAAGGTGCTTTTCATTTCTTGTGAAAAGATTGACACGATGGACGGGGTATGATAAAATAAAGAGGTGAAAGGTCAGGTGATCATGATGAAAATTTTGGTTGCGATCGATTCGTTTAAGGGGTCGCTATCGACCTTTGAGGCGGGCGAAGCGGTAAAGCTTGGCGTGCTGCGCGCGCAAGGCGATGCCGCGGTGGAGATCTCCCCGATTGCTGACGGTGGAGAGGGAACGGTGGATGCCATTGTCAGTGCCACTGCGGGTCAGCGCGTGACGGTACGCGTAACGGGACCTTTGGGTGAGGCGGTCAATGCCACGTACGGTATTGTGCACAGAGATACTGCCGTGATGGAAATGTCGGCGGCGGCAGGCATCACGCTTATTGCACCCGAGGCTCGCAACCCAATGAAAACGACCACCTACGGGGTGGGAGAAATGATCAAACACGCGCTGAATGAGGGCGTGAGAAGATTTCTCATCGGCATCGGTGGCTCTGCCACAAACGACGGTGGCGTTGGTATGCTTCAGGCGCTTGGCGCGCGTTTTCTTGATAAAACCGGGTGCGAGATCGGCTTTGGCGCGGCGGCACTCGAGGGGCTTGATAAAATTGTGCTTGACGGACTTCACCCCGCGCTTGCCGCGTGTGAATTCCTCGTCGCGTGTGACGTGAAAAACCCGCTTTGCGGCACGCTTGGCGCGAGTGTGGTGTTCGGGCCGCAAAAGGGCGCAACCCCCGAAACGGTAGCGAAAATGGACGGATATTTGCGCCGTTATGCGGAGCTGACAAAAAGGCTTTTGCCCTATGCCGATGCCGATTTTGAAGGTGCGGGTGCCGCGGGCGGTCTTGGCTTTGCCATGCACGCCTATCTCGGCGCGACCCTCACGGGCGGCATTTCGCTTGTGATGCGCGAAACGGGACTTGAGGAAAAGATAGGGCGCGCCGACGTGGTCGTGACGGGCGAGGGGCGACTTGACGGGCAAACGGGTATGGGAAAAGCGCCCGTTGGCGTTGCCTCCCTTGCCAAAAAGCACGGTAAGCGCGTGATTGCGTTTGCAGGGTGCGTCACACCCGACGCGCGCGCCTGCAACGACTGCGGCATTGATGCCTTTTTCCCGATTTTGCGCGAGCCCTGCACGCTTGCCGAGGCAATGGATAAGACAAACGCCGCAAATAATCTTGCCGACACCGCCGAGCAGGTCTTTCGGCTTTTGAGAAAATCATGAAGATACTTGATAAGGACTTTTACGCGGCACCCGCGACCGACCTCGCGTAGGGATAGATTATGCAAGCGAGGCGGACAAGCTGCGCCCGTGGCGTTACATGGTGCGTGATAAATAAACAGATTGAGGAAAATATGATAGTCGAACAACAGTTATCCTTTCAAAAGGTCACCCCCGAGGCACTCGGGGAGATCGCGCCCTTTTTTGAGGGAAAATACGCAGGGATCTGCGATATGACGGTGGTGTATCTCCATATGTGGGGGGCACTGCTCGGTACCGAATACGCACGCCACGGTGACGTGCTCCTTTTGCGCCGCAGTACGCGGCACGGCACCTTTTATTACCCACCCCTTTGCCTTGGTGAGGATCCTGATTTCTCGCGCGGGCTTGAGGCGCTCTCTCTGCTTGTCGGCGAGGGGGGAGCCTCGCTTGGTGCCATGCCCGAAAAATGGCTTGATGCGGTGAAGGCGGCGTATGAGGTCAGTGACGTTGCGACCTCGCGCAATTACGCGGATTACGTGTACGATGCGTCGGATCTTGCCACGCTCGCGGGGAAAAAATACAGCAAAAAGCGCAATCTCGTGCATCAGTTTGAAAAGCTTTACGAGGGTGCCGTATACGAGGAGCTGACCGAGGAAAGCATTCCCGAGGCGCAGGCACTGCTTCGCCGCATCATGGCAGAAAACGAGGATAACCGCGACAAGGCGTACGAAAACGCGCGTGTGCTCGATCTGCTTCGTGATTACGGGCGACTGCATCTTGTCGGCGGCGCGTTGCGTGTGGATGGTCACATGATTGCCTTTACGATCGGCGAGCTTGTTGACGACACGCTTTTCGTGCACGTGGAAAAGGGAGATCGGGAGTATAAGGGCGTTTATCAATATATTAACCGCGCCTTCGTGCGGCACGAGCTGGCGCGTGCGTCCTTTGCCTTTGTGAACCGTGAGGACGACGCGGGCGATGAGGGCCTGCGGCAAGCAAAGCTTTCGTATAGCCCCGCGTTCCTTGCCTATAAATACCGTGCAAAATTGGAAAAAAGGAGATAACCCATGCTGAATATCGTGATACTTGATGCCGCGACGCTTGGTGCTGACGTTGATCTTTCTCCTATTACGTCGATGGGGAACGTGACGGTATATCACGTAACTGCGCCGAATGAGATCGCCGCGCGCGTGGCAGATGCCGACGCTGTCGTGGTGAACAAGATCAAAATGAACGCCGACACCATCGGGGGCGCCAAACGCTTAAAGCTGATTTGCGTGACCGCGACGGGTTATGATAATGTAGACCTTGACTATTGCCGCGCGCGCGGCATTGCGCTTTGCAACGTGCCTGCTTATTCAACCGACAGTGTGGCAAACGTGACGCTTGCGATGGCACTTTCTCTTACCACGCACCTCGTGTCGTATCGCAATTACGTGCATAGCGGAGCTTATACCGCCTCGGGCGTGGCAAATTGCCTCACGCCCACCTTCCACGAGCTTTCCGCCCTTACGTGGGGCGTTGTTGGCGGCGGTGGAATCGGTCGGCGCGTGGCGCGGCTTGCCGCGGCGTTTGGGTGCCGCGTGCTGCTTTGCCGCCGCGGTGCGGAGAGTGAATTCCGGCAGGTGGATATTGACACGCTTTGCCGCGAGGCGGATATTATTTCCTTGCACGTGCCCCTCACGGACGAAACGCGCCATATGATAAACGCGCGCCGTCTTGGCATGATGAAGAAGGGGGCTGTTCTCGTTAACGTGGCGCGCGGCGCGGTCTGTGACGAGGCGGCACTCGCCGAGGCGGTCAAGACGGGTCAGCTCGGCGGACTTGGCATTGACGTGTTTGAAAAAGAGCCTTTTCCCGCAGGGCACCCGTTTGAGCACATTGTGGGGCGCGAAAACGTCCTGCTTACCCCTCATATGGCGTGGGGCTCGGTCGAGGCACGCGCGCGCTGTGTGGCGACCGTTGCCCAAAACATAGCAGGATTTTTCGGCGGCTTGCCGCAAAATCGAATTGTTTGATCAAAAAAGAGGCGAAATGTTGTGTTTCGTCTCTTTTCTAATCTTATATGGACTTGTTTTGAAAGAAAAACTATGGTATCATATCAGTGAAAAAAGGGGGGCTTTGATGCGACTTTTGAATTTTGGTTCTTGTAATATTGATTACGTTTATCAGCTTGACCATATCGTTGCGGTCGGTGAAACGCAGATCGCAAGCAAGATGGAGTGCTTCCCCGGCGGCAAGGGGCTCAATCAATCGATTGCCGCGGCACGCGCGGGGGCTGTGGTTTACCATGCGGGCTGTATTGGTGAGGACGGCGCGTTCTTGCGCGATACGCTGGTAGAAAGCGGTGTTGATACCACATATTTGCGCACGCTCGCGGGACGTAGCGGTCACGCCATCATTCAGGTTTCGGCGCGCGGCGAAAACGCCATTTTTCCGTTCCCCTCAACAAACGGCATGATTACGCGCGAGTTTGTTGATGAGGTGCTTTCACATTTTGACGCGGAAGACATCCTGCTTTTGCAAAACGAGATCAACAATCTTGATTATATCGTGAAAGCCGCCCGTGCACGCGGTATGCGCATCGTTCTTAACCCTTCGCCCTTTAACGACGCATTAAAAGCGATCGATTTCGGTATGCTTTGGTGCGTGGTCTTAAACGAGGTGGAGGCGAGCGAGGTGGTGGGGGGTGATGACCCGCGTGAATGCCTCACGCGCCTTCGCATGCGTTATCCCTCGCTTCGCGTGATGCTCACGCTCGGCAAGGAGGGGTGCATTTATGCCGACGAGAAAGAAACCGTGTCGCACCCTGCGTTTCTCGTGAGGGCGATCGACACCACCGCCGCGGGCGACACCTTTATGGGATATTTTCTTGCTGCGATGATGGCGGGCAAGCCACCCCGTGAGGCGATCCGCACGGCGAGTGCCGCATCGGCACTGGCTGTGTCACGAAAGGGTGCGGCGCCCTCAATTCCTACCTATCCCGAGGTTGAGGAGGCACTGCTCACCCTTGCCCCTGCGGGCGAGGCGCAAAATGCCGCAGACCGTACGCGTGAGAGCGTGGAAACATATCTTGACGGGCATCTTGCCGACGCCACGCTCACGGCTCTTGCCAAAAATCTCGGCTATTCGGCAGTTTACACGGGCGCGCTCGTCAAGCGCGTTTGTGGCAAGTCCTTCACCGATCTTCTGCGCGAGCGGCGCATTCGTTTTGCCGCCAAGCTCCTTCGCGAGGATCGCTTGCCCGTGGAGGAGATCATTGCGCAGGTGGGGTATAAAAACCGCAGCTTTTTCAGAGAGCATTTCAAGGCGGCGCACGGAAAAACGCCGCGAGAATATCGCAAAATGATGAGAGGTGACAAGCATGACGAATGAGCAAAGAGTGAAAAATTTAGAGGTGCCGAGGGGCACCGTTGACGTGGTGCTTGATACCGATGCCTATAACGAGATTGACGATCAGTTCGCGATCGCCTATCTTTTCGGCTGTAAGGAGAAGCTGAATTTGCGTGCCATCTATGCCGCGCCCTTTATCAACAAGCGCGTTGCCACCTATGGCGAGGGTATGGAAAAAAGCTATGAGGAGATCTTGAAGCTTCTTTCGCTCGCGGGCGAGGATTATCCCGTTTATCGCGGTTCGACCGATTATCTGCCCGACGAGGGAACGCCCACCCCCTCGGACGCGGCGCGGCATCTCGCGCACCTTGCCGATGAATATTCGCCCGAGCGCCCGCTTTACGTGGTGGCGATCGGCGCCATTACCAACGTGGCATCGGCGATTCTTTTAAATCCCCGTATGGTCGAGAACACCGTGGTCGTGTGGCTTGGCGGTCACGCAAGACACTGGGAAAACGCGCTGGAATTTAATCTGCGAGAGGATATTGCCGCCGCCCGTGTGGTCATGGGCTCGGGCGTGCCCCTCGTGCAGCTGCCCTGTAAGGGTGTGGTCAGCGCCTTTTCGGTATCGGGTCCCGAGCTTTCCCACTGGTTTGTGGGGAAGGGGGAGCTTGCCGATTATCTCGCGAGAAACGCCATTGCGGAGGCGGAAAGCTACGCCGCGGGACGCGCGTGGACGCGCGTGATCTGGGACGTGACCGCCGTCGCGTGGCTGATGGATGAAAATGAGTTACTGATGCGCTCGCGGCTTTTGCCGACTCTCCTCCCCTCCTACGAGGGGCAGTATGAGCCGAAGGAAAATGCTCCCCTCATGCGCTACGTTTACGATATTCGGCGCGACGCGCTGCTGAATGACATGATCGCTCGTATTGTAAAATAAAAAGAAAAGCGGGGCCGAGTCATTGGATGCAGAAGGGGTGATCTCGGCACGAGATGCCGTATGAGGCGCATGTCATTAATTCTGTTCGATTATCATTGCGGCGCCTCTTGAAATACCCCTTGCGATCTTAACGATCGCATTTTGCAAAGCAAAAATCGGGGTATTTCGCCTATCCTACACATTAAGTCTACATATATCGAGTGCCGAGAGCGCGCCTAAAAAACACACGGCAACGTCGTTGCCTACACCTCATCCACCGCTATCGCGGTCCCCCTTCCCCTCAAGGGGAAGGCTCATAAAAGAAAAACCGCTTTCCCTTACCCCGAAAGGCATAAAGGAAAGCGGTGTTTTTATTTGCTTTTTCGTGTGTGTTTTTGGTCGGCGCCAATGAATCAGCCCCTTTTGTCTATCAGAATTTGATCGTGTCAACGTCGATCTTTTCGTTGTAGTTGGTGGGGATGGTTTTCATGTGATTGTGAAGGTCGCTGAAGACGCGCACCTCCACGTCGTTCTCGCCTTCTCGGATGAGCTTCGTGACATCGCAACGGTAGGGAGGCGTGAGGAGCACCGCCGCGTGCTTGCCGTTGATGAATACCTCGGCAGCAGAGCCGAAATCCTGCTTCACGACAAGGAAGGTGCGGTTGTCGGTCCTTGCTACCGTGAGCGTTTTGCGAAGCGAAATGCCGCCCGAGTAAAAATCAAGTCCCTGTTCGCTCGCGCTCCTACCAACATCATAGATGCCGCTTGCCGTTTGGAACTCTATGGGGTCGGTGAGCAGCGCGGTGTCGTGCAAGCCCTCGCTCTCCCTTGCAAACAGCGTGATCTCAAGCGCGGAAGTGCCCCCGTCGAGCGCAAATTCGTTGGTACGTATCGGGGTTAGGGTGCGCTCACCCACTTTGGCAATGACGGGCACCTTGGCGTGTACTTTCATTTGTGTCGCACCGGGAGGCGCAGTGAAGCGGAAGGCGCAGTAGCCGCCGCTTTGCCTTGGCATTGCGTCAAAGGGCAAAACGTCGGGGTTTTCAAACCAAGAGGTCACAAGGGGGCGTTCTACTTTGAAGGTGCTTGCACGCTTCAGCACGAAATAGCTTCTGCCGCCGTGCGGAAAGCGAAGGAGCACGTAGTGCCTGCCGCGCGAGAGGGTGAGCGTCGGCTCCGTGATCTCCTTGTGGTCAATGAAGATGCGGTCGGGGGCGAACGCGCCCGTTTCGATCTGCACTTCGGTTTCCTCGTCAACCCATACTGTTGTGAAGAAGTAATAGGGTCCCTCGCCCTCGTATTTGCTTGAGGAATTGGCGTAGGTGAGGGTCTTTTGCCCCATGACGAGAAATTCATCCGAGAGATAGCCCTTCAGACCGTGGTAGGAGTGCTGATGCCCCGCATCCCCCTCAACGCCCGTTTGGGTGGAGTAGCGATATTCTCTCATTTCCTCGGTGGGCGCGGTGGCGGCAATCAGTTTTTGCTCGTCCCTCTCGCCCTCGGCAATATAAAAATGTGTGCCGTAGGAATAAAACGAGTGCTTCCATTCTGCGTTTGGCGGTATCGTCGGCTCATCCTTGCAGTAGCAATAAGTGAAACCGCGCGCCTCGGCACCAATAAAGCCGTTTGTGGCGGGCAGACGCCAATCGCCGTAGGTGTTGTCCATGGTGGGCAGAAGCTCGCACGTCCATTCGCCCTCCATGACGAGCTTGGTGTCCCTCTCGGTCGGGGGCGCAAATATCGGCAGATCGGCAACAAGGGAAGCGTCCTTTTCAAAGAGCACGAGCAGTACCTCGCGCTGTGTCAAGGGCATATTGAATTCGGTGACCTCGGTGTCGTGCCCGCCTTGGCGCAGGGTCTTTACCGTATACGTCTTTAGCCGTGCGCGACTGCCGTCCCATGGATTAAGGATCACGGGCGTTCCCGTGGCGCGCAGGCGAACGGGCGTGCCCTCGGGCACGCGGTAGATGAGGTAAAGGTCCTTGCCACCGATCACGCGGTGATGGTGGAAGGGATTTGCCGAGGGAACGGCAAAATCAAGCACGTAGCGCGCGGAAATCGCCGCGGCAATTTCCTCCTTCGCTTGCAGGAGCGCTCCTTTTTGCAGTGCTTCCTTCACGATCGCGTTAAGGCGCTCGTCGTTTCTGCCCACGCGGTCGCTTGCTGTCGGCACACACCCAAGGAAAAGCACCTGACCGCCCGCTTTGGCAAAGGCATGAAGCTTTTCCATCATCCCGAAGCGCACCGCGCTCATAGCGGGTACGATAACGGTTTTAAATTGCTCGTCCGATACACAAAGCTCGCCGTTTATGACCTCGGCGCGCTCGATGCTTTCAAAATCAATAAAATCAAAATCAATGCCATGCGTGTAGAGATGCGTGGCAATGTCAAAGGCGGGGGCGGCGATCTCTTTTCTGTCTTTTGTCGTATCCGCCTCGGCGGCGGCAACGGGATAGACAATGGCAACGTCGGCGCGGTGCGTGCCCTCGGCGAGCAGGTAAGAAAGCCTTTTGGTCGCACCAAGAAGCGTGCCCATCTGCCCCCAATAGGGCATGTGATGGTGGTTGCAGGGGGGCGCCCACTCCCACATACTGCCGTGCGTCGAGTAATAAAGTCCGTGCAGGGAAAGGAGATTGTGCCCGAGCGCAAAATTGCGGAAAATGGCGTCGGTAAGGTCAGCCGAGTCGGTCGCCCAGCCGCTGCTGTAAAAGCCCTCAAGCCACACGCGCGGTCGGCGGTACATGTGCGCAATCGAGGAGGAGATCTTGGATTTGACGATGCTTGAGCGCAAAAAGGGCTGGTCGTTACCGGGACCCTGATGCCACTTCATCGTTCTGAAATAATCACCAAACTCGGTAATATCCCTGCCTCTGCCGCCGTGGTCACAGCCAAAGGTCATGCCGCGCGCCTCGTGCCAATCATAAACGGGCTTAAAATAGCGTTCCTCGCTGAGCTGTACGATCACGTCGTAATAATCAAGGCGAATCTTGGGCGTTTCGTCACCGACGTCACGGAAGATCGCCTCCCATTTTTCTGTGATATCATAGCCCTTGCGCTTTATGAATTCCTCCCTGAAATCGTCGCACCAGAGGTTGCCGCGCACGTTGAAGCTCAGCTCGTCGGAAAAGAAGAAATTGATACCCTTGCCGCACTCGCCCGGCAAATGGCGCTCGAAGGCGGCAAACGACTCGTCAATATAGGCGTCGCCAACGCCTGCCGCGATGGGGTTTATCGAGAAGGGAACTTCTCTGATCTCAACCTCACCGTTTTCGTTTAGCAAAAGGCGCTTGCCGATCATTTCGGGGTGCTTTTCCACCAGCCAATCGGTATAAAAGCCCTGACCCGGGGAGGCGAGGGTATAGTCGCTCAGACTCACCGTCATACCGCGCTTTTTACACTCACCCACAAACCACTCGATCAGCTCCCACCATGCGGTCGAGAAGGGCACGGGGTCACTTTTCAGAGTAAGACCGTGTCGCCTGCCGCCCGTGTCGCCGTGGGCATAGTTGATCTGCAAGCCGCAGATGTGCTTGTCCTCCAGCTGCCCAAGGATCCACAAAAGCTTTTCCTTGGTGATCTTGTCGCCATGCCACCAAAAAAACGCCACCTCGCCGTATTCGTGGGGCGGATTTTTGAATTGCGGCAGCACCTCGCCGTGGGGAGTGGCGTTTTCGTTAAGCATTATGATGTTTCTCCTTAAGTGGTGTTTCAACGTTGCTTTACGTGTATTTTACGCCACCCTTGCCAATAAGTCAATCTTTTTTTGAAAATGACACAGACATTTGACATTTTATTTACATTTAATTGCGAGATAAAACTTGACTTTTTCCCTGAAGGCGATTACAATAATAGATGATATTTAAGACTGAGAGGGAATTGCCATGTATAAGGATATATTCGGAAAAAATCGGGTGAAGGTGGGGCTTCATCAGCACACCACGCGCTCGGACGGGTCGCTTTCGCCCGAGGAGATGACGGCACTTTACCGCGAAAACGGCTACGATGCCGTTGCCATTACCGATCACTGGTTTTACAGCCCCGTGGAGGATTTTTCGGGCATGACCGCGCTTGGCGGTGCCGAGTACCACGTTGGCGTGCGTGATGCGGGGGAGGGCATTTTCCATATTCTTTGCCTGTTTGCCGACCGTGAGCCGAAGCTCACGAAGGGCGAGTGCACCGCGCAGGAGATCATTGATGCCATTCACGAGGCGGGCGGTCTTGCCATTCTCGCGCACCCCGGTTGGTCGCTCAATACCCTTGCCGATGTCAAGGCGCTGCACGGCTTTGACGGTGTGGAGATCTATAACACCATTTCAAAATGGACGGGGCGTGCCGACGCGTCGCTTCTCATTGATATTTACGCCACGTACGG
>JAZOSR010000006.1:0-8702 GCA_045657225.1 Eubacteriales bacterium
CCTTGCCCATAAACTTCTTAACCGCTTCCTGAACTGCGGGGATTCTGGTAGAACCGCCTACAAGGAGTACCTTGGAGATCTCGCCTGCGGAAAGGCCGGAGTCGCGGAGTGCATCTCTGGTGGGGGTAAGGGTTGCATCAACGAGGTCACGGGTGATCTCGTCAAACTTTGCTCTGGTAAGAGTAGCCTCAAAGTGCTTGGGGCCGGTTGCATCTGCGGTGATGAAGGGAAGGGAGATGGAGGTGCTCATAACGCCGGAAAGCTCGATCTTTGCCTTCTCTGCAGCATCCTTAAGACGCTGGTGAGCCATTTTGTCCTTGCGAAGGTCGATGCCGCTGTTCTCCTGTGCGAACTGTGCTGCCATCCAGTCAACGATTCTCTGGTCGAAGTCGTCACCGCCAAGACGGTTGTTACCCTTGGTTGCAAGAACCTCAAATACTCCGTCGGAGATGTCGAGAATGGATACGTCGAAGGTACCGCCGCCAAGGTCGAATACCATGATCTTCTGAGATTCTTCCTTATCCATACCGTATGCAAGTGCTGCTGCGGTGGGCTCGTTGATGATTCTCTTTACCTCAAGGCCTGCGATCTTACCTGCATCCTTGGTTGCCTGACGCTGTGCATCGGTGAAGTATGCGGGAACGGTGATAACCGCATCGGTAACGGTAGTTCCGAGATAAGCCTCAGCATCAGCCTTAAGCTTCTGGAGAATCATTGCGGAGATCTCCTGGGGCGTGTACTGCTTGCCGTCGATCGCTACCTTATAATCACTGCCCATCTCGCGCTTGATCGAGCTGACGGTGCGATCGGGGTTGGTGATACCCTGACGCTTTGCCACCTGACCGATCATACGCTCGCCGGATTTCGAAAAAGCCACGACCGAGGGAGTGGTGCGCGCGCCTTCCGGATTGGGGATTACCTTAGGCTCGCCGCCCTCGAAAACCGCCACGCAAGAGTTGGTCGTACCCAAATCAATACCAATAATTTTTCCCATGATAAAATTCCTCCTAAATATCTTGTGATTGTTAAAATTATTAAAACTTGTTGTTTTATTTGTTTAAAATTGTTTTCTTTTTAGTTCGCAACCTTGACCATCGCATAGCGCAAGATGCGGTCCCCGCGGCGGTAGCCCTTCTGCAAAACCTCAACGACCACGCCCTCGCCAAGCGACTCGTCCTCCACGTGCATCACGGCGTTATGAAGGTTCGGATCAAAGCTCTCGCCCGTCGGATCGATCGCTTCAACACCCAATCTTTCAAAGGTGTTTTTCACTGCCGAGAGTGTCATTTGCACGCCCTTTGCGACGTTCTCACCGTCGGTATACTGTGCCGCTCGCTCGAGGTTATCCACCACGGGAAAAAGCGCAGACAGTGCCTCGGCATATGCCTCGGCGTAAGTTCCCTCGCGCTCCTTTTGCGAGCGACGGCGGAAGTTTTCGTACTCGGCGGCAAGGCGAAGATGCGTATCGTTCAGCGCGGCAAGAGATGCCTGCAATTCCTCGATCTTCTTTTCCTGCTCTAAGAGTGCCGCTTCAAGACGTCTTACCTTTTTCTTCGGCTCCTTTTCGGCAACGTCGTTTTTCTCCTCGGCAACCGTACTCTCCTCCGCCACTGCTTCGGATACAGTTTCGTCCATTTTCATATCTTCAGACATTCTCTTCTCCTTTTTCCTTTTGCTTTGGTTCGTTTAATAAATGCGAAATGTTTCCACCGAGATTATCAAGCGTTGCAAGCACACGCGCATAGTCCATGCGCAAGGGTCCGATGACGCCGATGGCGCCCACCGTCTTGCCATTGCTTTTGATCGGCTTAAACACAAGGGTTGAATTGTTGATCACCTTCACAGAGCTCTCCGACCCGATCACCACGTTGACGTTCTCTCCGTCCCCTGTCGATACGAGATCAAGGATATCGTCCTTTCGCTCAAAGGCGCCCAGCAGCTCGCCGAGATTTTGCGCGTCGGTAAATTCGGGATATTGCAGAAGTCGGTCAAGACCGCTGACCTTCAGCTCACCGTTGTCAAGCTCGCCGAGCATCTCGTAAATGCGCTTCATTACAGCGGACACAAGCACGCCGTCCCCCGACATGCGATTTTCAAGCGCCATCATGACGGAAAGCGAGATCTGGTCAACGTCAACACCAACGACAAGCTCATTAAGAGCTTGGCAAAGGCGAGCGAGCACGTGCTCGTCAACCGCCGTATCGGAAAATACGTTACGCGTTTTCACCGCACCGTTTGAGGCGACTACAATAAGGATAAAGCTATGCTCATCAATGAGGACGGTATCGTATTTTTGCACGGTCACTGCGTGACTGCGCGGCTTAATGGCAAAGCCCGTATAGTTCGTCAGGCTCGACGCGACCTTTGAGGCATTATCAAGGATCTGATCAAGCTCGGACATTTTGACCTTCATGAGCTGATTGATCTGCGCGATCTCCTTGGCAGTCATGGCATATTCTTCAAGAAGCGTGTCAACATAAAGCCTGTAACCGCGCTTGCTTGGTACACGCCCTGCCGAGGTGTGCGGCTGCTCAAGGTAACCAAGGCTCTCAAGCTCCGCCATTTCATTTCGGATCGTGGCGGACGAGCAGGAAAGCAGACGGCTTTCGGTAATATACTTAGAACCGATGGGCTCACCGCCCTTGATATGCGCTTCTACGATCGCCTTTAATATCAGCTTTTTTCTCTCGGAAAGCTCGTGCTTATTCTCCATTACCCCACTGCCTCCTTTTGCTGAAATTTAGCACTCGCCGTTTTTGAGTGCTAACCACAAGTAAAAATATACCACTATTTTCCCCTCTTGTCAATAACTTTATCAAAAAAAATCGCGATATTTTTAGCGGACGGACACTTTTTTTGCTACTTTCCCAAAAGAAGCAAAAATAAAGGCGCCCCATCACCGACCGTGAGGGGCGCCACAAGATAAAAAGCGTTTATAAATGCTGCTTTGATACGATCTCGACCACGCGGCAAAGCGCGGGGGTAAGCACCATATTGAGCGCAAGCTCAAGCAAAAAGTTAACTCCCGCACAAAGGATAAACACGAAATAAACGAAGGATACGCCGCTTGCCGCCGCGATACCCGAGATCGTGTTCATCATCACAACACATCCGAGAATGAAGAGTCCCGTGTTTATGATGGGTGTCAACGCCGCCGCGACAAAGCCTGCCATCAAAGCGTTTTTCTTGCGAAGCAGGCGATAAACAAAGCCCGCCGTAAGCCCCGCAACCGTTGTTTTCAAAATGCAGATCAAAGCCGTAATCACAGGATCTGCTTGAAACAATGTCGCCGTAAAGGGATCCATTGCCATGACGCCGCAGGTGACGTACACAACAACACCGCAAACAAAGCCGAGCCAAGCGCCCGCCAAGGGACCCAAGAGCATCGCGCCGAGCGCAATCGGCAGCAGCACAAGATTGATCGTCGTGCCGGGGGTAATCTTGATCGCAGCGCCCGTCAGCTGCAAAATCAAAACAGCAGCAGTGAGAAGCGCCAGCTCGATCATCATCACGAGCTTTTGATTGTTTTTACGCCTAACACTCATAATAACACCTTCATTTCTTAATTTTTTCACATTATACCACATATTTTTTTTCTTTGCAAGACATATTCAACAATATTTTCTCAAAATTTTTATTTATATTTACCCCATAGTATTCATAATGAAATTGTTGCATTTTGACAATTTTTATGTTAAAATTAAGTGATTGATTTTTTATGGGAGGATCCAGCAAAATGAGAAAGACCATCAAATTCACCCTGCTCCTTGCGCTTGTCACATTACTGCTCACGGTAACAGCTTTGGCAATTTCCGCATCCCCTACCGCGCCGACAGGCAGCATGACCCAAGCCGCAGAGCACATGTTTTCTGTTCAAAACGGCACAGAGACATACTATTATACCGATCTTGAGGCGGCAGCAGCCGACGTGCCCGCAAACGGTACGATCGTTTTGCTGAAAAACGCAATCGCGGGCGGCAAATGGGCAGAGGGTGACCACCCCACCTCAAACACCATTGAGGATGGCTATATTCTCGCGCTCTCTCTTTCTCGCGACGCCACCTATACCATTGACGGTAATGGATACACGCTCACACTGACTCCCGGCTATTCCAAGCCCTCTTATGACAAGGAAAACGGACTCAAAGCAAGTCCCGAGACCTCGGTCGCGGTTCACGTCACCGCAGGCATTGTTACGTTCAAAAATCTGTCGCTTACGCTTAGCGCCTCCTCGCAAGCAGACGTTGCTTTTTATATTCAAAACCCCAAGCGCTCGCTTAATTCGGTGCACGTGACGCTCGAAAACGTTTCCTATCATTTCACGCACAAATACGGCTTATGGGCACATCAGCACGCAAACGTGACCGTCACGGGCGACAAGACCTCGATTTCCGGTTCCACCATCAACGCACTCCGCATACAAGGCGGCGCAGGCGCTTCTACCTTCACCTTGGCGGGTGGCACGGTGAGCGGCACCGCTGCAGGTATAGAGATTAAAGGCACCAATGCAACCTTCAAGCTCACAGGTGGTGTACTGAGTGCCCCCACCCCCATCATTGTTACCTCAAAATCCACCTTTAACATGACGGGGGGTACAATTAAGATCGGTTCTACCGAGCTCTTTAGCATCAGCAGCTCTATCACCTTCACCACCAATTTAACGGGTGGCACACTCATCGTACAAAACGAAAGCGGCGTTCCCGCCTACGATGGCATCGACACCTCCGCGCTTGATCTTGTTTGGGCACCCGAATACATCACGCTTCCTCCCGTGAAAATCGGATCGATTGTTATATCAAAAAAGCAAACCTTCAGCTCACTTAACAGCTGGTCAAGCATTGTTAATAAGTCCAAGCCAAGCATTTCCACTACCGCATTCAAGAGTGTAACCTATGCAACACTTGTGCCTATTTTGATTCCATCGGGCTATACCTTAAATATCACGGGGGGTGATTACACCACGCCCATCGATAGCATGGAAACACTTTTTTACGTACAAGGCGGCACACTTAACATCACGGGTGGAACGTTTAAAAACACCAATCCAAGAGGGTCGATCATCTCCGTTTATAAAGACTCCACCGCTGTCATCAATGTATCCGACAGCTTGTTTTATGCGACAAAAAGCTTCCTTTCTATCCCCCTTACCTCACGCGCATCCTCTATTACCTGCAAAAACATAACAGTCATTATGAACGAGTATGCTGAAAAGCTATTCGATGCCTCGACCTTTGCGCTTGACGCCATCACGCATACAAATCTCACGGTTTTATCAAAGGTTGCCTGCCACCTATTCAATAAAACTTATATCGATGAGACCTCTCCCCGCATGCTCTTTGCAGGCGAATATTACGGCTCTTATATGGAATCTGCCGCCACAAACACAACGATCGACGTTTCAAACGCAAACGATGCCTTTAACGGTGCTTCGGTTTATATCTCTTCGGCAGCAAATTATAGCGGCATACGCTTTGTCACCGAGCTTTCAAGCGATGTGATCACCGCTATCAAGGCACTTGGCGGCACACCCTCGTTCGGCACGGTGATCGCCCCCCTTGACTATGTGCTGAAGGCAGGTGCCTTTACCGTTGACGCGCTCTCGACGCTTTCTGTCACGGGATCAAAATACGAAAGGATCCCCGCAAGCAAATCTATTCGAGACAATGACGGTGATGGCATTCCCGAGTCCTTTTCCGCCGCACTCATCAACCTGAAAACCCAAAACTACACACGCACCTTTGCGGCAATCGCCTACATGGAGCTGGACGGAAAGATCTATTACGGCTCCTTTGATGCAGAAAAAAATGCACTTTCGATCAGCGAGATCGCCAAGCAATGCCTGCAGATCAGCGATTATTTCACTGACACCGAGGTCGAGCTTCTGAAGAACTATGCCGGTTTTGTGAGACCCGACGACTGTAAGCTCACGCTCACGTGGACACGCGGCATAGTTGCATCCGAGCATCACACTACAAAGCCGCTACAAATTGCAACCTCACTTGCCTACTGCTACAGCAATGTGATCCATATTGAAAAGGCGGGAACCGCTATCACCTTTACCGATCCAAACACGGGCATTGCGGATAAAACCGCGCTTATTATTTCTCACTGGGTGCCAAGTGGTGAGGACTACGTGCTTGACACCGCTGCCAAAAATCACAATGGCACAAGCGAGCTTATCTCCCTTACTGCCTATGGCGAAACACACTACACCTATGTTTCCTCCTCAGATAACGAATATATCCGTATTTGTCTTCGCCAAACCACCACGACCGCTCCAACCGTCTACAGCAAATTGACGGGTGAGCTTGGTACCGATCTTGTGAAGAACAGCGTCAAGTCCCCCATCGAAAAATTCACTATCAACGGTACCAATGCTGCTAAGTATCAGATCGTTTTAACAGACGACTATACCATGAAGGAATGGTACATGGCGCTTTACCTCAAAAACCTTATTAACCAAAAAACAAATCTTTCCTTGCCGATCCATACTGTAAGCGAGGCAACAGATGCCCCTCGCATCAGAATCGGCGCTATAAATTGGCTTTTGAAGAATGATCATACTTACATCAGCAAAATATTGGGGGATACGTGGCATCTCACTGCGAATTCACTTTTTGCCTACAATTCCTTGGAGCTTTATCTCGACGAGGTATTATTTGGTATAGACGTTTCCACGCTCGAGCTTGACAGCACGCACGAGTATATCGGAGATGGCACAGTTGCCGCCACCGAGCTGATCACCCCCTCGGGCGACGTTCGCATGATCTTCAACAATCTTTGGGGCAACGCCGACTCTCAAAGCGAGCTTCGCGCCAAAATGTTCGTTGAGCTTTACGAGGCGTACTCCCCCGACATCGTATGCTTGCAGGAATGCTCGCCGGGGCTTCGTAACATGGGGATTGTTCCCGGCATGACGGCTCTTGGCTTTAACGAGGTTCCTTCAGATCCCAAAAACACCTATTATCAAAAGGAAAACGTCACGCGCAATCCTATTTTCTACAACACGGAAACGGTTGTAATGCTTGATTATGGCTTTTATCAGCTCGCCACAATGGATTTCGGAAAATATCCTGAGCTGATGGGCGGTTACACCAAGACCCAGCTTTATAACGTGGCTAAGGACGATGGCTCCAAATCGGTCACGTGGGGCATTTTCCAGTCCAAAAAAACGGGAGATATTTTCCTTGTTGGCTCGACACATCTTTGGTGGAAGGGTGAAGCGATAGACGACGTCGTCCGCACCATTCAAATGCGCGAGCTGCGTGAGGTTCTGACCGCTGCCGCCGCTTCCTACATGAAGGAAAACGGACTTACGGGCACCATGCCTGTCATTTGCGGCGGTGACTATAATTCACGCATGTCTACCAATTCTTACCCTTCTATGTCCAATGGAGAGGTCCCCTTCACCAACCTCAACGATCTGGTGACGGATACCGCACACAAGCTCACCAATTCCAGCACTCACGGCTATCCCACGTGGCATCCGGGCTTTGGCATTTGGAGCAACGTCGACTCCAATGCCAACAATTATGACAACGCCATTGACCATATCTTCTGCTCAAAAGAAACGGCGGATATGATCACCGTGAACCATATGGGCATGCCGTTTGAAAAGCACTTCGCGTTTATGTCTGACCACTCAGCCATTTTCGCCGACGTGACCTTTAAATAACAACACACAAAAACCCGTTGGAGCGTGCTCCAACGGGTTTTTGTTATACAAAGAAACTGCTTTCCCTTACCCTAAAAAGGATAAGAGAAAGCAGTTTTTAAAACAAATCATACGTGTGTGTTTTTGTTCTGCGCGAATGATTCAGCCCTTATCAGTTCAGGGCGCCTGAAAATACCAATGCCACACCCGTGCCAAGGAAATCCTCGACGATCACTTCGCCGGGGGTGTGCTTGCCCTTAACGGTGATCTTCTTGATCTCCTCCATACCAACGAGCTGAAGCTCCTTGGGGATAGGACCTGCGGTGCGAACCGCAACCAGCGGAACGTCGCCGCCCTCAACCTTAACAGAAGAGGTAAGAATGCGCAGCGGACGTACAAACTCGTTCTCAGCGTAGACCTTGCCGCGCTTGCACTGGAAGCCCTCGCAGCTCTCGATCGTGCCCGCCTTGGGGTCGCCCGTTACCTTAATAATGCAGCCCTGCGGACAGGTAATGCAAATAATATCCTTTGTCATAGTGCTCATAATTCCCTACTCCTTTCTCAAACTACTTCGATCTTGATTGCCGAAACGCCCTTCATATCCTCGGGGGTGACGGTCACATTTTCCATCTCACCGGGATTGATCTTGATGAGCTTCTTGGAGAAGATCTCGCGATCGTCGGCATAAACCTTGATCTTCACGTTCTTTTGAGGAGCAGCCGCGCGGAAGAAAAGCTTAGCGGGTGCATCGGGGCAGATGCGCTGCGGGCAGATGTAACGCACGTTGTTGCCCGTGACGGAGGGGATCTCCGTTGCCTTAGGGAGCGTACCTGCCGCGTACTGCGCGGCGTAGCTGCCTGCACGGAGCGACTCGTCGGTTACGTTATCAACAAGGTCGTTTACGTGCACAACGTTACCGCAAGCAAAGACGTACTCGCGGTCGGTCTGCATGAACTGATTGACCTCGGGACCGCTGGTAATGCGGTTGAGCGTAATGCCGCTTTCCTTGGTCAGCTCGTTCTCGGGAATGAGGCCGCAGGAGAGAAGG
>JAZOSR010000007.1:0-41165 GCA_045657225.1 Eubacteriales bacterium
AGGAGAGCGCGCTTGTCGCGCCCCTTTGGAGTCGTAAAAAGCTTTGTGTTTTAAACGAGATCGACAAGAAGCTTTACCGCGAGGACCTTTGGCAGGGGAAGGACTTTTCGTGCTAAAATCAAATATTTTTGTAAAAAAAGCACCGATCGCCGTGGCGATCGGTGCTTTTTTCTTGCCACCGATTTGCCACTATTATATATTGGTACAAAAAGTGCCGATTTTGGAAAAAAAGCGCAAAAAAATCTCAAAAAATTTTTGTCGTTTTTCCACAAACGGTGTTGACAAGAAGGGGTAAAAAGGGGTATAATATAGTCAAGTGGAAAGAAATGGGGCAAAATGTTATAAAGTGGTGCTTCGTTTCAATCAAAGGGAAGGAGGAACGCAAAGTTATGTTATCCGGCGAATATCGTCATTCACTTGATGCCAAAAATCGCGTTTCCGTTCCTGCAAAGCTGCGTGAGGAGCTCGGCGAGGATTTTATGCTCGTGCGTAGCGTCCGTGGCAAATGCTTACGCTTTTATTCCGCTACCGCATGGAAAGAATATATTGAGCCCCTTAAAAAGCTGCCCCGCAAGGTTGCTGAGGATACGTTTTGGTTCCTTTATCGCGACGCGGCACAGTGTACGCCCGATTCTCTTGGCAGAATTCTGATCCCCAACGGCTTGCTTGAGTTTGCGGGCATCGGTCAGAAGGCAGAGGAAGGGAACCGCTCGCTTGTGGTGGTCGGTTGCGGCGACTTTGGCGAGATCTGGTCTGAAGAGAATTATAACGAGCGCGTCAGCGGTATGGATCTTGATGCCATTCGCCGTGCGCTTGAAGAAAGCGGGCTTTGATATGAGCATTACTTTTTCCCACCGCAGTGTCTTGCTTGACGAGTGCATTGAGGCACTTGCCATTCGGGAAAACGGTATTTACGTTGACGGCACGGCAGGTGGCGGCGGACATTCCTTTGAAATTGCCAAGCGACTTGGCAGCGGCAAGTTGATCGCCATTGATCAGGACGAGGCGGCGATCAAGGCGGCGGGCGAGCGACTTTCACCCCTCGGTGAGCGCGCACTTGTTTATCGCAGTAACTTTTCGGGTCTTACGGCTGTGCTTGACGATCTTGGTATTGAAAGGATCAACGGTCTGTTGCTTGACCTTGGTGTGTCATCCTACCAGCTTGACACGGCAGAGCGCGGCTTTTCCTATCAGTCCGACGCGCCCCTTGATATGCGCATGGACCGTCGCCGTGAAAAATCGGCATACACGGTCGTGAACACTTACAGCGAAGCCGAGCTGAAGCGCATCCTCTTTACCTACGGTGAAGAGCGCTTTGCACCGCGCATCGCGGCAAAAATTCTTGAGGCAAGAGAAAAAGCACCCATTGAAACGACGGGTCAGCTTACAGATATTATTAAAAGCGCCATCCCCGCGGCGGCGCGCGAGGGCGGACATCACCCCGCCAAGCGTTCCTTCCAAGCGATCCGCATTGAGGTGAACGGAGAGCTTGACGTGATTGCTCCCACCATTCGCGCGGCGGTCGATCGCATGGAAAAGGGCGCAAGACTTGCCATTATCACCTTCCATTCGCTTGAGGATCGCATTGTGAAGCAGACCTTCGCGGAGCTCGCGAGCGGATGCACCTGCCCCAAATCGCTTCCCATTTGCGTTTGTGGCAAAAAACCGATCGTAAAGGTCATTTCCAAAAAACCCATCCTGCCGAGCGCGGAGGAATTAAATGAAAATCCACGTTCTCGCAGCGCCAAGCTTCGCGTTGCCGAGAAATTGTAAGAAAAATAAAAGGAGGCGCCCCGTGAATACCGCAGTATACGACAAAGAATATTTTGAAGACAACTATAAAGAACAGTTTGAAGCACTGCGCAATCGCTTCCACGACCGCACGCAAAAGGCGCTTGCGGGCAGAAAAATTGATAAAAATCCGATGCCCAATGCCACCACGATCGTGTTTTTGCACGACGAGCCTGATGGCGGCGTGCGCATTTCCACGGGTGATTTTGTAGAGTATTTTAACCATCGCTACGGTGATACCAACCGCATCGGCGCAATGCGCAAATCGCTGGTGATCGCAGAGCGCAAGGCACAAATGAGCAACGAGTACGCCAAGCGCCAAAGAAGCGAGCGCGCACGCCGCACGACGGGCTCTGTTTTGTCGGAGCACGTGCGCTCCACCAAGCGCCCCCTCGCGTTTTTGCACGCGGTGTTTGCCATGATGCTGATCTGCTCACTCATCCTGCTCGGTGCAAGCGCGACGCTTCTTGAAAAAGAAGATGTCGTTATGGTTGACGCAATGGATAGCGTGGCGGCATATAATACCGTTGATGCAAGCGAAGCGGTAAGCGGTGCGTATCTTGAGCGCAGTGCCGAAAATACGGTTGAAGCATTTGAGGTTGTCGAGGAAGAGGAGGAAGGCATGCTTCGCTCTCTTTGGCGCGCACTCGGCTTTGCCGATTAAGGTCATAAAGCATTGTTTTTTTGAATAGAATATGTTGCGCGGCAACAGTCGTCGAAGGGCGGCGTGATCCAAACGGATCCGCCGCCCTTTTCCTATGTTTTCAAAGGAGAATGCTATGAAAAAGAAGAGAATGGGTAAATGGAGGGTGCGCCGAACGACACTCGCTGCAATTTTTTTGGTGGTTGCCTTTTTATCGCTGACCTTTCGCGTGTTTGCGATACAGGTGTTTGATTTTACCCGTTATCAGCAAAAGGTCATCGATCAAATGACAACGGAATCGGCGGTGCGCGCGCCGCGCGGAGAGATCCTTGATGCCGCGGGGCGTGTGCTCGCGACCGAACGAACCGTCTATCGCATTTCGCTTTATCCGTCGCTTATCTATAAAAGCGATAAAAGCGGTGCCCTTGGCGAGCGGATCGCCAAGGGGCTTGCCACAGTGCTCGGTCACGAGAATGCCGATCGTATTTTGGCGCATTTAACGCACAAGGGTGAGCTTGAGCGCACGGTTATGGGAAAAGCGGATGTTGATACGGCAAACGCCGTGCTTGGTTTTATCAAGGAAAACCGTTATTATGACTTTATTGCCGTTCAAGCAATTTCGGATCGCTATTATCCATATCATCATCTTGCCGCGCAGGCGCTTGGATTCACTGGCAGTGACGGGCAGGGGCTTTACGGTCTTGAGCTTGCTTATAATTCGGTGCTTGCGGGTCAAAACGGCGCATACGTGACGGCGCGAGATGCCAAGGGGAACGTCATGCCCAACCGCTACGAGGCGTATCAAGCGGCAATTCCGGGAAACACCTTACATACCACGCTTGATGCCTACGTGCAGGCAGTGCTTGAGGAGCAGCTTGAAACGACGATGATCGAGTCGGGTGCGATGAACCGCGTGTGCGGCATTGTGATGAACGTCAAAACGGGTGCGATACTTGCCATGGCAACGGCGCCAACCTTTGATCTCAATACCCCCTTTGATCTGAATGAGTATGCCGCGGCAGAGCTTGAGGCGTTGGGGCTTGATCCCGAGGGGGAGGAGTACAAGAAGGCAAAAAACGCGCTTTTGCTTGAAAGCTGGTCAAACAAGGCGGTCAGCGAAATATATATGCCGGGCTCCACGTTTAAAACGCTCACCTGCTCAATGGTGCTGGAGGAGCGCGCGGTCACCAATCTCTCGGAGGGCTTTTATTGCAGTGGCTCCTTGCAGGTGGCAGACCGTTGCATTCACTGTCACAAGGTTGGCGGTCACGGGTCTTTAACCTTTGCCGAGGGACTGCAAAATTCCTGCAATCCCGTGATGATGACGATCGCCGCGCGTATCGGTACGGATAAATTTTATCAGTACGTGCGCGATTTCGGCTTGCTTGAAAAAAGCGGTATTGATACGGTGGGGGAGGGCAATTCGATCTTCCACGCCGCCTCCGCCTTTACCGAGCTTGATCTTGCCACGGCATCCTTTGGGCAGAACTTTAAGGTTTCGGTTTTGCAAATGATCACGGCGGTATCCGCCGTTGCAAACGGCGGAAAGCTTCTTTCGCCTTATTTGGTTGAGAAAATTACCGATGTCAATGGAAATACGGTCTTTGAGCACGAGGTCACAGTGCGCCGCGAGGTTATTAGTGAGGAAACTGCCAAAACCGTATCCGAGATCCTCGCGGGCGGTGTCGCGGGGGACGGTGGCGCGAAAAATGCTTATGTTGCGGGCTACCGTGTTGCCGCCAAAACGGGCACCTCGGAGAAGATCGGTGACGATAAAAGCGCGCGTATCGGCTCTTGCATCGGCTACGCACCTGCCGATGACCCCGAGATCGCGGTGATCATTGTGGTTGACGAGCCGACCTCGGCGGTGCGCTACGGTAGCGTGGTGGCGGCGCCGTATGTGGCGAACGTATTTTCCGCGGTTTTGCCCTATCTTGACGTGGAGGCGGTTTATACCGAGGAGGAGCTCGAAAATAAGACCGTGACCGTCCCCGATCTTATGGGGCTTTCGCGTGAGCGCGCCGAGGCACTTTTGAAGGATAGCGCCTTTGCCGTTCGCTTTGAGGGGGAGGGGGATACCGTTCTTTCCCAGCTGCCAAAGGCAGGCACGTCGGTGCACGAGGCAGGCGCGACGCTTGTCTTAACGCTTGGTAGCGCCAAAAGCACGTTGTCAGTGCCGAACCTTGTGCGTCGGGCAACCGATGCAACTGTTTTTCAGTAAATATAAAACGGAGGAATGAAGCATGTTATTGGGTGAATTATTAAAAAAGGCGGGTTATCCAATCCCTGTCGGGAGCGAAAACATAGAGATCAGCGGCATTTACACACACTCGGCAAGGGTGCGCGAGGGCGGACTGTTCGTGGCGATCAAGGGGCTTTCCGAGGACGGCTTTTGCCATCTTGACGAGGCGATTATGCGTGGTGCTGCCTTTGTGGTGGCACAGCGCCCCGTGGCGCTCCTTCCATCTCTTCAAGTAGAGGACGCGCGTGTTGCGCTGTCACGGCTTTTTAATGCTTGGTATGGCGAGCCGACAAAGAATATGAAGCTCATCGGTATTACGGGCACCAACGGAAAAACGAGCACGGCGGCAATGCTTGCGTCAATTTTGGAGGGTGCGGGTGTGAGGTGCGGTGTGATCGGCACGGTGGAGTGTCGGTGCTGTGGGGAGGTGCTGAAGACCGAGGCGGAAAACGAGCTTGCCAATATGACAACGCCCGACCCTGCCGCGCTTTATGGGGTGCTGGCACAAATGCGCGATCGCGGGGTCACACACGTCGTGATGGAGGTTACCTCTCACGCGCTTCATTTCTCGCGCGTCGTGCCGCTTTTCTTTGAGCGTGCGGTGTTTACCAATCTCACCCCCGATCATCTTGATCTGCATGGGGATATGAGCGCATATTTTGCCGAAAAGCGCAAGCTCTTTTTCCAGAGCAAAACGGCGGTCATATCGCTTTTTTCAAGCTATGGGCAGGTGCTTGCCGATTCGCTTGATATTCCGTTTTATACCGTTGAAAAAAACACGCTCCGCAAGGTGAAAACCTGCGATCCTGCGGGTATTTCCTTTGAGCTTTTTTGGCAAGGGGCACTGCTGCCGATCTCCTTGCCCGTGGCGGGAGGCTTTAACGTCGAAAACGCCGCACTTGCCGCGACTACCGCACTTTCACTCGGTATTGAGCCCTTGGCTGTGGTCGAGGCGCTTGCAGGGTATCACGGCGTTAAGGGGAGAATGGAGAAGCTACCTCATACGGGTGATCTTGATGTTTATATTGATTATGCCCATACGCCCGACGCACTTGAAAAATTGCTTTTATGTGCGCGAGAGATGCGGCGCGAGGGTCAGCGCATTACGCTTGTTTTTGGTTGCGGCGGCAACCGCGACCGCTTAAAGCGGCGGAAAATGGGTAGCATCGCCACGCGCCTTGCGGACCTTACCGTTATTACCTCCGATAACTGCCGTGACGAGCATCCCGATGCCGTGATCGCGGAGATCCTAAAGGGCGTTGATAAGGAAAAGCCCTATCAGGTCGTGCCCGATCGCTGTGCCGCGATTACATATGCCATTCAAAACGCACGTGCGGGGGATATGATCCTGCTTGCGGGTAAGGGACACGAGGAATATGAGATCTGCGGCGGCGCAAGATTGCCGTTTTCCGAGCGGCGAATCGTTGCCGCGTGTATAGAGGAGCGCGGAGGCAAAGGGAAATGAGAATTGCGCTATTTACGGCGCTCCGCAACCCTGTTTTGCTCGGAGAAGGCTTTGGCGTATCTCCCTTGATCATCGGCAAGGCTCCACCCGATATCAGAGGAATTGCGACGCATGCGGACGAGGTGGAGAGAGGCGATCTTTTTGCGGCGTTGGCAGGGAAGCACGTGAGCGGCACCGCATTTATCAAAAAGGCTCTTTCGCTTGGCGCGGCGGCAATTTTAGCACCGCTTGGTACAGAACTGCCAAGGGGGGATTATTGGGCGTTTTTGGTGTCGGACGTCAGTGCCGCAATCCTTCGCGCGGCGGGGCTGCGCCGTGCCCTCACGGGGGCACGTGTGATCGCGGTGAGCGGAAGTGTAGGAAAAACCACCGTCAAGGAGGTAATTGCGGCAGTTTTGCGCGAGGTCGGCAGTGTTTGTAAAAGCGAGGGGAATTTTAACAGCACGCTTGGCATGCCCCTCTCGCTCCTTAGTATGGAGGAGGCGTCGTATTTTGTTCTTGAGCTTGGTATCAATCACAAGGGCGAGATGGCTGTTATGTCGCGCACGTTGCAGCCAAATATTGCGGTGCTGACAAACGTGGGAACTGCCCATATCGGTCATTTTTCGGGAGAGGAGGAGCTGCTTTTTGAGAAGCTCTCTATTGCGGCGGGACAGCGCCCCGAGGATATTTTGATTTTAAATGAAAATATAGATGCCACTCGATTATCCTCGCCTTTCCCCCGTATTTTTCGTGTCGGCGTGTCGCCGACGGCTGACGTGGTGGCGCAAAATGTCGTTTGCGGCAAGCGCGGCATCACGCTTGACGTGTCGTTTGGGAATAATAAAATACAGGGAATTTCATTTGGCATTGCGGGAAGCGCGGGGCGTGAGGTGCTTTCGTTTGGCGCGGCTGTCGGTATGCTGCTTGGGGCTGATGAGGCGGCAATCAGGCGCGGCGTTGCCGCGGCATCGGCGCGCTTGCCGCACCGCCGCGAGATCACGGTCGGCGCTCATTTGGTGCTTGATGATACTTATAACGCCTCACCCGAGGCAATGATCGCGGCACTCGGCGCGTTTTATTATGCCGCTTCAGATCTTCCGCGCGCCGCGGTGCTCGGTGATATGTGCGAGCTTGGCGCACACGCCACAGCGCTTCACGAGCGGGTTGGCGAGGAGGCGGCAAAAAGCGGCATTGCGGCGCTTTTTGCCTATGGAAGATACGCACCGTCACTTGCGGCGGGGGCAGTGAGAGGCGGTATGGCAAAAGAAGATATTTATCTTTTTGATTTTGGGCAGGAGCGGGAATTGTGCCGCGCGCTTTCGGAGAAACTACCAAAGGATACCGCGTTATTATTTAAGGCAAGTCGCGCAACGGCGCTTGACCGCGTGCTTGGCTTGTTTGAGGAGGGTGAAAATTGAACGTCGGCTTTTTTATGTTGTTGCTTTTATTTGCCGTGCTTTTGATGAGCACTGCGCTTGTGGGAGCGCTTTTGCCCATTCTTCGTCGCCTTCGTGCCGGGCAGCATATCTTGGCGATCGGACCGCTTTGGCATATGAAAAAGGAGGGCACACCCACCATGGGAGGTATCGGCTTTTCACTTGCCGCACTTCTTGGTGCTTCGGGTGCTTGCGTTTGGCTTTATTGGCAGAATAATACGGCTTTTTTAAAAGTAATATTAGTATTTTCTTTTGCGCTTGCTTGTGGGTTGATTGGATTTTTTGATGATTATCTGAAGCTGAGGCACGGTAAAAACGAGGGGCTGCTTGCATGGCAAAAATATTTTTTGCAGCTGGTGGCATCGACTATTTTACTTTTCGTTTCGATGTATAGCGGTGTTATTACAACGACGGTTATTCTGCCGTTTTCGCTTGGCACTTGGTCGCTTGGTATTTTTTATTATCCGCTTGCACTCTTGTTTTTAACGGGTATGGTCAACGCGCTTAATCTTGCGGACGGTGTGGACGGACTGCTGTCCTCGCTTGTTGCCGTGCTCTCGCTCTACTTCTTGATTTTCGGCTTGTGGCGAGGCGATCTTCTTTATAGTGTTGTCGGCTCGATCTTGCTCGGAGCGGTCATAGGATTCCTTTTTTACAATAAGCATCCCGCTAAAATTTTTATGGGTGATACGGGATCGCTTTTCCTTGGCGGCGCGGTGGCGGCGCTTGGCATTTTGGCGGGGGAAGCACCGTCTGTTATTCTTGCGGGCGGCGTTTTTGTGATCGAAGCGGCAAGCGTTTGCCTGCAGGTCGTTTATTTTAAAATCACGCACGGAAAACGGTTGTTTTTAATGGCGCCCCTGCATCATCATTTTGAAAAAAAGGGTATGAGTGAATGGGGGGTGGTCGGGCTCTTTTCTGCGTGCGGACTTATTTTTGCACTTTTGGCATTTTTGGGAGGTGTGCTGTGAGGAGTTTGGCGGCTCGCTTGCGTGAAAGGCTGCAAGTTATGAAAGCCGCACGCGTGGATCTTGTGTATCTACTTCTTTTTTTGCTTCTTCTCACGCTTGGCGCGATCATGTCTTATAGTGCAAGCTCGGTGTACGGACAGACCTTTTACGGCGACAGCGCTTATTTTTTTAAGAGATATCTGTTTTTTGCGATACTTTCTCTTATTGGCATTGTGCCCTTTATTTTGTACGCAACGCCGCACTTTTGGGCAAGGATCGGCGTGTGGCTCTATATCGGTGCTGTTTTTTTGCTTTTGCTTGTGCTGCTGATCGGCACGGTCGGGGGCGGTGCCAAGCGCTGGCTTGTGATCGGACCTCTTACCATACAACCCTCCGAGATCGCAAAGACCGCGCTCGTTTTGGTGCTTTCACTTCATTTTGCAAAGCACGAAGCCGAGGTTTCGCGCTCTAAAAGGGGCGGTGGGAGCTTTCGCCACGGTGTGTTGATCCCGGGGGCGCTGATTGCCATGATCTGCTTGCTTGTTGCCGCGGAAAAGCATATTTCGGGATTGCTGATCATTGCGATGCTTGGCGTTTTTATGATGTTTCTTGGCGGCACGCGCTGGCGGTATCTTGGCGCGATGGCGGCGGTCGTGGCGGTTGCGGGAGCTTTGCTCGTGCTTGTGTCGGGATACGCGCAGGTGCGCGTTAATACGTGGCTGCATATTGAAGAGGTCGATCCGCTGGGGTCTGCTTGGCAGACCCTGCAAGGGCTTTACGCGATCGGATCGGGTGGGTTTTTCGGAAAGGGTCTTGGCAATGGGCTGCAAAAGCACGGCTACGTAGCAGAGCCGCAAAACGACTTTATTTTTACCGTTATCTGCGAGGAGCTTGGCTTTGTCGGTGCGTTTTGCATTTTGATGCTGTTTTTATTGCTTGTTTTGCGCGGCTTTTCGATTGCGCGGCGTGCGCCCGACCGTTTTTCCTCGCTCGTTGTTTTCGGAATATCGGGAAAGCTTGCCTTGCAAACGCTTCTCAACATAGCGGTCGTGACGAACACGATGCCCAACACGGGTGTATCCTTGCCGTTTTTCAGCTCTGGCGGAACATTTCTTGCCATGCAGATCTTTGAAATGGGGATCGTGCTCGCGATTTCAAGATACAGTACGGGGGTGAAATTATGAAATGTGTATTTACTTGCGGCGGCACGGGCGGTCATATCACCCCCGCGCTTGCGATCGCCAATACCCTGCAACAGAATTTGTCGGGTGTCAAAATTCTCTTTGTTGGTACCGAGGGAGGAATGGAAAACGAGATCGTGACGGCGGCAGGCTTTCCGATCCTGCCCCTGCGTGTGAAAGGGCTTTCCGGCAAAAATCCGTTTGAGGCGTTGCGATCGCTTGCCATGCTTCGACGTGCGATCGGCGCGGCACGCGGCATTTTGTCGGAGTTTTCGCCCGATATCGTGATCGGCACGGGGAGCTATGCTTGCTATCCCATTTGCCGTGCCGCCATTTCGCTTGGCATCCCCACGGCATTGCACGAATCAAACGCCACGGCAGGAAAGGCACTTCGCGCGCTTTCGGGGAAGGCATCTCGCATTTGGCTTCATTTTGAGGATACCGCAAAAACCTTGTCCTCACGCGCCCGTGTCCTTACGGTCGGCAATCCCGTAAATGAGGCGTTTTATCAAAAAAGCAGGGCATACAAGCGCACGCTCACGCCGCACGTGCTTTCCTTTGGCGGAAGCCTTGGCGCCGAGGCGATCAACCGTGCCGTGCTTGATATGATGGCACTTGAAGCCGCGCGCGGCGGTGTTTCTCATACGCACGCAACGGGCAAGCGGGAATACGGGTCATTTATGGCGGAATTCAGGCGACGCGGCTTTGATGCGGTGCGAGGCTTTACGGTCGTTCCGTTTATCACCGATATGGCAGGTGAAATGGCAAAAGCGCACGTTGTCATTTCACGTGCGGGAGCTATGAGCATCAGTGAGATTGCGGCGGCGGGGCGCGCCTCGATTTTGATTCCGTCCCCTAACGTCACGGGTGATCATCAGACAAAAAATGCTGCTATGCTGGCACAAAGGAACGCGGCAACCCTATTGCCCGAAACGAGCCTGAACGGCAACGCGCTTTATTCGCTCGTCAATGCGTATTTGCTTGATCAAGGGAAGCGCGAGGATGCTGAAAGCGCGGTTCGCGCGTTTTATTGCGAGGATACAACGCGCCGTATTTTTGAGGATATTTTGAACTTGGTGTCGCAAAACAAGGAGAAATGAGAAAAGCTGCCGAGAAAAAGGGGACGTAAGTCCCCCTTTTTTTCAAAATTAACAAAAAACATCTTGCAAAAACTTAAAAAGTATATTAAAATATAAGTTGATTATATTTCTTTTGTATACCCCGTGGGGTGAAAGTTTAAAATAACGGAGGATAACAGTATGACCTTTGAACGTGATGATAAATTTGAAAGTGGCGTGGTCATTCGCGTCATCGGCGTTGGCGGCGGCGGCAACAATGCCATTAACCGCATGATCAAGGCGAATATTAAGGGCGTGGAGTTCGTTTCCATTAACACCGACCGTCAGGCACTGCGCAGATCCGAAGCACCCGTGCAAATGGTGATCGGCGAGCGTATTACCAAGGGCTTTGGCGCAGGCGCTAACCCCGACGTTGGCGCGCGTGCTGCCGAGGAGTCGATGGAGGAGCTGAAGGAAATGCTTGCAGGTGCGGATATGGTATTTGTGACCGCAGGCATGGGCGGCGGAACGGGTACGGGTGCCGCACCCATCGTGGCGCGCCTTGCTCGCGATATGGATATTTTGACGATCGGTATCGTGACCAAGCCCTTTGGCTTTGAGGGTAAGCGCCGTCAAGAGCAGGCAGAGCGCGGTATCAAGGATCTGCGTCAGTACGTTGACTCTCTTGTGGTGATCCCCAATGAAAAACTGAAGCAAGCATCCGAAACGCGTATCACGCTCGGCAATGCGTTTGAAATTGCCGATGACGTGCTTCGCCGCGGTGTTCAGAGCATTTCTGAGCTTATTAACGTTCCCGGCTTTATCAACCTCGACTTTGCGGACGTGACCTCCGTGATGAAGAATGCGGGCTACGCGCACATGGGCGTTGGCGGCGGAAAGGGCGCGGACAAGGCAGAGCTTGCCGCACGTGCCGCGATCTCCAGCCCCTTGCTTGAAACCTCTATCCACGGCGCACACGGTATTCTCATCAGCGTTACGGCATCTCCCGACGTCGGGCTTGAGGAGGTCGAATTCGCTTCCTCGATGATCTCTCGCGAGGCGCATCCCGATGCAAACGTTATTTGGGGTCTTTCCTTTGACGAAACGCTTGACGACGAAATGCATATTACGATCATCGCGACGGGATTTGACAACACCGAAACGGTTGAAGCGGTACCCGCAGCTCCCGCTGTTAGTGCCACTCCCGCTGTTGAGGCTGCTCCCCAATTTGCGCCGGAGGTTGCCGTGCAGGACGAGCCCGTACATATCGCGGAGCAGGCAGCGCCCGCCGCACCCGCCGCTCCCGTGGCACATCCGCCGAAGTATGATACCGAGGGTGAGGATTCCGCGATCTCTGAGGATGATTTTGACGATATTATGAGCATTTTCAGACAAAGAGGACGTCGATAAGTCGATAAAAAAGAAAAGGATACTATCATGGCAGAAAATTGTAATCACGATTGTGCTTCGTGCAAGAGCGATTGTAACGAGCGCAAGGCGCCGCTTCGTGCGACACCTCATGCAAAAAGTAATATTAAAAATATCATTGGCGTGATCAGCGGCAAGGGTGGCGTTGGAAAATCCATGGTCACCTCCTTGCTCGCCGTCGCGCTCAACCGTGCGGGCTACCGTGTCGGCATTCTTGACGCGGATATTACGGGTCCCTCTATCCCCAAGGCGTTTGGCATCAAGGCGGGCGCCATTGAGGGTGATGCAGAGGGCATGTATCCCGCGCGCACCCCGGGTGGCATTGACCTTGTGTCCCTTAATCTTCTGTTGCCCGACGAATCGAGCCCCGTTATTTGGCGCGGTCCTGTCATTGCGGGCACTGTCAAGCAGTTTTATACCGACGTGATTTGGGATAATATCGACTATTTGCTCGTAGACTGCCCTCCCGGAACGGGTGATGTGCCGCTTACCGTTTTTCAGTCGATGAAGGTGGATGGCGTGGTGATCGTCAGCAGCCCGCAGGAGCTGGTTTCCATGATCGTGAAAAAGGCTGCGAATATGGCAAATATGATGGACGTAAAGGTTCTTGGTCTTGTTGAGAACATGAGCTTTGTGCGTTGCCCCGACTGCGGCAAGGAGATCCACGTGTTTGGCGAGAGTCACATCGACGAGATCGGCGCGGAGTTCGGTTATCCCGTGCTTGCGAAAATGCCGATCGATCCCGTCATGGCGTCGCTGGTTGACGCGGGCAAGATCGAGCAGATCGAAAAGGATCCCTTAACCGAGGCGGCACAAATGATCGTCAAGGCGCTTGATGAACAAACCGAATAATTGCAAAAGCATCCGCCTCGCCCTTGGCGTGGCGGATGTTTTTTTGTGTCGGGAGATTGAATATTTTACACAAATGCTTGCAATATCGCGGCTTTTAGTGTAAAATATACTATATATTGTTTATTTAAAGAAAGGGGGAGGTCGTTTGAAGCCTTTATTCGTACCAATTGGCAGGGCGGCAACCTTGGTATATATCGCCACCGACCGCTTTAAAAGCGAGCTGTTAACGGCTTCCTTTGCCGTTCCTATGCGTGAGGCGCACGCACAGCAAAACGCCATGCTACCCGCGCTTTCCTGCCGTGGTACGGTCAGCTTTCCCACGCAGTCGGATATCAGCCGTCACCTTGATCTCATGTATTCGACCGCCATTTCGACCAAAAATCGCGCGATGGGAGATGCACAGCTCGTTTCTTACAGAGCGGATTTTCTCGGCGCGCGCTATACGGGCGGCGGCAGGGGCTTGCTTCCCGAGGTGGTGGACGTGCTCGCGGAGCTTGTAACGGCACCACGTAGGACAAGCGAGGGATACTATCTTCCTGCATACGTGAATAGCGAGAAGAAAAATCTGCTTGATGCCATTCGCGCCGAGAAAAACGACCCCCGCGCCTATTCGCTTGCATCTTGCCGTGCGTTGCTTTGTAAGGGCGAGCCCTACGCGCTTTCCGTGCTCGGCACAGAGGCAGAGGCGGAGCAGCTTACCCCCGCGGTGCTTTCGGCTCGGCATGCCTCGTTTTTAGAGGAGGTCACGCCCGTTTTTTGTTACGTGGGAAGCACGCCGATCGAGGAGGTCACGTCACTTCTTGCCGAAAAATTTGCGCATATCGGCAAAAGGCAGTCGTTTGTCACCACTGTTCAGCGGCACGAGGGCGCGGTGCGCTCCGATACCAAGGAGCTGCCGCTTTTGCAGGGCAGGCTCTCGCTCGGCTTTCGAACGGATATTGATATTTCGCATCCGCTGGGTGCGGCGCTTTTGGTGCTTGATGAGGTTTACGGCGGCTCGCCCGCCTCAAAGCTCTTCCTCAACGTGCGCGAGCGGCGCTCGCTTTGCTACCACTGCTCGTCGCGTCTTGACCGCCATAAGGGTGTTATGTTTGCTGAATCGGGTATCAAGTCGGCAAATCGTGCCGTTACCGAGGAGGCGATGCTCTCCGAGATGGAAAGCATCAAGTCGGGCGATATCACCCCAACCGAAATGAGGGCGGCACACGCCGCGCTTGACCACGCGTACCGTCAGGTATTTGATTCTCCCGCCACACTCGCGCGCTTTTACACAAGCCGCGCTCTGCTTGGCATTGAGGAAACGATAGAGGAGTGGCAGGCACGTGTCGCGCGTGTCGGTGTTTCCGATGTGGTTGAGGCGGCAGAGCACCTTTCGCTTGGCGCTGTCTTTTTCCTTGACGGCAACAAAACCGAAGAGGAGGATGCCGAATGAGTGTTTTAAAAAAGCTTTATAAAAGTGATCTGCTTGGCGAGCAATATACCCGTATTGATCACCCAAGCGGCACGCAAATATACGTGTTTCCAAAGCAAATGTCCTCTACCTATGCGCTCTTTGCCACCAATTACGGTGCAGTTGACGTGACGGCAAACGGCACGCCCCTGCCTGACGGTATTGCGCATTTTTTGGAGCACAAGCTGTTTGCCAACGAGGACGGTAGTGATTCCTTCGAGAAATTTTCAGAGCTTGGCGCAGATGCCAATGCCTATACCTCGCATACCTCAACGGTCTATCTTTTCTCCTGCACCGATCGTTTTGACGAGGCGCTCACCGAGCTTGTGTCCTTTGTGACGCACCCCTATTTTACCAAAGAAAGCGTTGAGAAGGAGCAGGGCATCATTGGCGAGGAGATCCGTATGTGCCTTGATAATCCTTACGATCGTTGTTATTATCAGATGCTTTCGGGGCTTTACAGTGAGCATCCCGTTCGCCGTGATATTTGCGGCTCGGTTGCGTCGATCGCCTCGATCACGCCCGAATTACTGTACCGCACGCACAAAACCTTTTATAACCCCGCCAATATGATCATGGTGGTGGTTGGTAACGTGACGCCAGAGGAGGTGCTTGGGGTCGCCGATCGCTTTTTGCCGCAGGAAAAGGGTACTGTGCCATCGCGCACCTTGTCTGGTGAGTCCGCCGGCGTAGCACACCCGCGCCTTGAGGCAAACGGGCAGGTCGCAAAGCCTATTTTCTCGATCGGCTTTAAGGATACGGTGATTCCCACCGACCCCGCCGCACGCATCAAGCGCGATGCGGGTATGGCGATCCTCAATGAAATGCTCTTCTCGGAGGCAAGCGAGCTTTATACCGCGCTTTTTGAGGGCGGATATATTTCTCCCGAGCTTTCCTTTGAATACGTGCTCTCGCGCGATTTTGCCTTTGACCAGCTGGCAGGCGAGGCGGACGATCCCGATGCCGTTCTTGGCATTGTGCTTGATCATTTTAAAAAGCAAAGGGAGCGTGGCTTTGATGAAAACGAGCTGCTCCGTTGCCGCCGCATCGAATACGCCGAGTATATCAAGGGCTTTGATTCCACGGAGGAGATCGCACACAATCTTTTGTCCTTTGCCATGGAGGGCGCGGAGCTCTTTTCTTACCCCGACGTGCTAAAGGAGATCGACCTTGACTATATCACCGCGCTTTTTGGCGAGGTGTTTGACCCCTCGCACGTCACGCTATCCGTTATTTACCCAAACAAGGAGGAAACATTATGACGATCGTATCCTTTCCCGGTCTTGGCATCGGGGAAATGACCATTGATAAGGTGGCATTTTCCATCGGCAGTATTTCTGTCAGGTGGTACGGCATTATCCTGACCCTTGGCATTGTCGCCGCGTTTTTCTACGTGGTCTGGCGCGCCAAATTTGAGGGATTTAAGACCGATGATGTCATTGACTATGCCATTGTGACCGTTGTGCTGGCAATCCTCGGCGCACGCACGTATTACGTCCTCACCACCCTTGGTAAGGGCTATTACGACAGCTTTTATGACGTTATTGCCATCTGGGAGGGCGGTATTGCCATATACGGCGCGATCATTGGCGGTGCGCTTGGCCTTCTCATCGTCAGCCGCTTTAAGAAGTTTGGCAAGCAAAAGGTGTTGAAGGTCTTTGACATGGTAGCACCCGGCGTTATGCTCGGTCAGATCATCGGCAGATGGGGCAATTTCGTCAATGGCGAGGCACATGGTGTGCAGACAGGGGAAAGCTTCTTCCTGCGCATGGGTCTTCACAGCAATGTCTATAACCGCACCTTCTACTACCACCCGACCTTCCTTTACGAATCGCTTTGGAATCTCGTTGGCTTTGTGCTGATCAATCTTCTTTACAAAAAGAAGAAATTTGACGGTCAGGTGCTCCTGATGTACCTTGCGTGGTACGGCTTTGGCAGAATGTTTATTGAGGGACTTCGCACCGACAGCCTTTACGTCGGCGCCTTCCGCATTTCGCAGGTCGTCGGTTTCCTTTGCTTTGTGATCTGCACGTCGCTTCTCGTTTATATTTGGGTAAAGCAAAGACGCAAGGAGCTTGATACCGAAGGGTACGCCCCCGTTTACGAGCGCTCCCGTGGCTATAAGCTTCGCACCAAGGGAGAGGAGAGTGCCGAGAACGCCGCAGAGATCGACGCGATTATTTCGCACGCAAAAGAGAGTCAGGAAAACGCCCCCCGTACAAGTGAAAAGGACGAATAAGGAGAAACGGCAGATATGGCTATGTTAATTAACGGAAAAGAGATTTCCGCCGCAATTCGCGCGGAGATCAAGGCAGATACCGCAAAATTCAAGGCAGAGAATGGCTTTGTGCCGGGGCTTGCCGTCGTTATCGTCGGTGAGGATCCCGCCTCGCAGGTCTACGTGCGCAACAAGCACCGCGCGTGCGAGGAGGTCGGCTTTTATTCTCGCGGATTTGAGCTTCCCGCCGACACGGACGAGAAAACCCTGCTTGCCCTCATTGACGAGCTCAACCGTGACGAGCAGATCCACGGCATTTTGGTGCAGCTGCCTCTGCCGCGCCACCTTGATGAGGAAAAGATCCTGCTTGCCATTGATCCCCGCAAGGACGTGGACGCATTCCACCCCTATAACGTCGGGCGCATTATGATCGGCAATTACGACTTTTTGCCTTGCACCCCCGCAGGTGTTATGCAGCTCTTGAAGAGAAGCGGCATTGAAATTGAAGGGAAGGAGTGCGTTGTGGTCGGTCGCTCCAACATCGTCGGCAAGCCGCAGGCAATGCTTCTCTTGGAGGCAAACGGCACGGTCACGGTCTGTCACAGTCGCACCAAGAATCTAAAGGAGGTCTGCCGCCGTGCAGATATTCTCGTTGCCGCTATTGGTAAGGCAGAATTTTTTGACGATAGCTACGTAAAGCCCGGCGCCGTTGTCATTGACGTTGGTATGAACCGTCGCGCCGCTGACGGCAAGCTTTGCGGCGATGTGGATTTTGCAAAGGTCGAGCCGATCGCCTCTGCCATCACCCCCGTTCCGGGCGGCGTTGGTCCCATGACCATCACCATGCTCCTGAAGAACACCTTTACCGCCGCGGGTAAGCAGGGTGCCAAGGTCTGATATGGAGCTTAAATTAGGGAAATACCGCCATTTCAAGGGCGGTCTTTACGAGGTTCTTTGCGTTGCCAATCACTCGGAAACGCTTGAAAAAATGGTAGTTTACCGCGCGCTTTACGGCGAGGGGCAGGTGTGGGTGCGACCACTTCCCATGTTTCTTGATACCGTCACGCGCGACGGCGTGACACTGCCGAGATTTACATTTGTAGAGGAATGAAGGAGAAAACAATGATCAGAGTTCTTGTATTTAACGAATTTAGACACGAAAACGTAAAGCCTGAGGTGAAGGAGATCTATCCCGAGGGCATTCACGGCTGCATTGCCAAGTTCCTTGCGTGCGAGGATATTTCGGTGAAGACCGTGACGCTCTGCGGCGAGGACGGTGAGGTCGTCGACCCCACCTGCGGCATCACCAAGGAGCTGCTTAATGAAACCGACGTGATTATCTGGTGGGCACACGTGCGCCACCAATACGTGTCGGATGAGGTTGCCGCCTTGGTGCGCGATGCCGTGCACGAGGGTATGGGCGCCATCTTCCTGCACTCGGGGCATCACTCGAAGCCCTTTAAGCTCCTCACAGGCACGCCCTGTAACCTCACGTGGCGTGAGAGTGGGGATAGCGAGCACGTGTGGGTCATTGACCCCACGCACCCCATCGTGCAGGGAATTGACCGCGCCATTTACCTGCCACACGAGGAAACCTACGGCGAGCCCTTCTCGATTCCCGAGCCCGATAAGCTCCTCATGATCGGCAGCTATAGCGGCGGCGAGGTGTTCCGCTCGGCGTGCCTTTTTGAGCGTGGCTGTGGCAAGATCTTTTATTTCCAGCCGGGACACGAAACCTTCCCGACCTTCTATATCCCCGAGGTGCAGACCGTCATTAAAAATGCGGTGCGCTACCTCGCTCCCCGCTATCGCGTAAAGCAGGAATGTCCGCACGTGCGTAATTTCGGTGACCCCGAAGGGTACGTGATCAAGAAATAAAACGGTATCAATCGCAAAAAAGAGCCGACTATGTCGGCTCTTTTTTATATTATTGATTCAAAATTGTATTGTAACTAACAAATATAATTGTATCATAAAATGCGGGAGAAATCAACTGCTTTGGCGAAAATAAAAATATAGAATCAATACAAAATCTCCTGTTCCCTTATTGACAAATGTTACAAAAAATGGTATAATAAAACTGAAAACATGGTGAAAATGACCACTCTCACACCAAAAACAAAATTCACAAGTAAGGAGGATAGTATGAAAAAACGCATGTTTATTGTATTAGCAGTGCTTTTGTTGATTGCCGCGTTACTGTTTGTGTACTTTTCCTTCCTGCACAAGCCTTCGCCGATGCGCGCCCACAAGGCACAAAATACGACGCCGCTTGAAAGCGATAAATTTTTTGACGAGCCCGATTTTATGATCTACGAGATTGGCGGCGAGCGTATTGCATGTACTCCTGAGGAAGCGGCGGCGATCTATGCCGAGTTTGAGAGAATGATTGCAAATTTATATGTAATGGAGCACTCCTTGCTCGGTCCTTTTGTGCTTGATGAGCAGATACCTGAGTTGAAGGAGAAGGGCGCGATCCGTTTTTGCTATGAGCAGCGGCGTAAGTATACGGGAGGTGTTCCTCATCCACTCCCCGTTTTATTAGAAGACGGACGCGAGCATGCGTACTGTGAATACGAATGGGAGGATTTTGTCTTTGATGAGGTTTTGATCGGCTCACAGTACGTTGTACTTGGCGAAGATGGTGATTATAAGCTGCAACGCGAAAAAGGTAAACAAACCCCTTCGTCCTGTATGTGCTTGCATTTTCACAAAGACGCTTATTCTTATGCTTTGTTTGACCAAGCCGTTAAAGAGATCCTGCGAATAGAGGAGCGCTTCCCGCACTTGTTTGAGAAGGAAAAAAGCCCCAAACCGCTATATGATTTTGAGTAAACTTGTTGGTCGTTGGTAAACGCGCGCGCCAAAGCGCGTAACCGCGCACGAGGGTGACACCTGTGAGTGTCAGTATGAGGTGTCGTATTATGATTGGACAGCTCATGTAAATGATAATGCTGTTGTAAGTTGATTTTAGTACCTTGCCCCTATGGGCAATACCCATAGGGGCATTTGAAACGATTGCTTATGGAAAGGAGGAGAAATTATGCTCAGAAAAAAATTATCATTACTGCTCGCTCTTTTGCTGTTGTTTTTATCGGTAGTATCTTGTTCTCCCGAGGAGGAAGAAATCCCTGAATATATGCGTGCGCATATAGCAGAAAACACCACGCCGCTTGAAACAGATAAGTTTCTTGACTATCCCGATTTTATTCTATATACCAAGGGCGATAAGACCATCAAACTTTCGCACGAACTGCAAGCACAGGTGTATGCAGAATTCGAAGCATATATGGCAGGTGTTGATAGCTACAACCCACATGTGATTATGAGCTTGACCGATCTTGCGGAGCATGTGAGTAATATGAAAAATAGCGGTGCAATACGCTTTTGCTATCAGCAACGCCGATATTATACGGGAATGTTTATCAAAAGAGGTACCGATAGCTCTGATTATAGATGGGGAAATTTGATGTTTGATGAGGTGATGATGACGCAATGGGATATCTTGTTTGCTATTAACGGAAAATATAAATCAGTGAATCACAAGGGTGATAAAATTGAGGAGTTTTCGCTACATTCCGAAACAACCAGAGACCATTTGAGTAATATGTTTTCACTCATTGAATCATCGTCTTGACCAAGAAGGAGGAATTTTATGCTAAAACGAATTTTGACATCGCTTTTGTCATTGACACTCCTTTTGACCTTTATTCTTGGGTGCGAAAACGAAGAGCTCTCTTCTCCCGAGGTGCTTGGTGCACACGTGGCAGAGAATACGACTCCGCTTGAAACAGATAAATTCCTTGATTATCCCGATTTTATTCTTTATACAAAGGGAGATGAGACGGTAAGATTATCGCCCGAATTGCAGGCAGCTGTTTATGCGGAGTATGAACGCTTGATTTACGATTACAACGGTGTTGATTTTGATTGGTATGATCGTGGTGTCGATCTTGCTTATCATGTGAATTCGATGAAGGAAGTGGGGGCGATACGCTTTTGCTATTCGCAACGTCGTAAATTTACCGGTGAGATTTATTTGAATGATTCTTTCAGCATTGACCCTTATCGGGAGGCCTTTAAAGAAGCCGTTAAGGATGAGAACGGAAAAGCAAATTTCTATTTAGAGATGTGCTTTTGGGAGGATTTGCAATACGATGAGGTGATTTTTCGCCGTTGCGAGTTTTTCTTCGGTGTGGATGGCAAATACTTTGCTATTAACGAATATCAGTGTGCTACGTTTGAGCATAATGTTTGGACGTATATGAAGTATGGAACTTATGGCAAGACGGGAGAGAATCGTCATAAAGCAGGAGGTGAAAGTGCCACTTTGCTTTTTTATGATAAAAATTCCCATGCCATCTTCTTTAAAAGCATGGTAGACATTGCCGAGGCGGGTCTTGTGGGGTGATCTTCGCCCCGCAACCCGCGAATGATCAGACGCACCGCGAAAGGAGGGAGAGAGTGTGAAAAAACGTATTTTTATCGTCGTATCGGTGATCTTGTTGATCGCTGCGTTACTATTTGTGTACTTTTCTTTTCTGCACAAGCCCTCGCCGATGCGCGCCCACAAGGCACAAAATACGACGCCGCTTGAAAGCGATAAATTTTTTGACGAGCCCGATTTTATGATCTACGAGATTGGCGGCGAGCGTATTGCTTGTACTCCTGAGGAAGCGGCGGCAATTTACGCGGAGTTTGAAAAAATGATCTCAAATCTTTATGCGATTGGCAATCTTTGCCTTTGCTTGCCCGATCTTGAGCATGTCGTGCCTGATATGAAGGAATCGGGTGTGATTCGCTTTTGTTATACACAACGGCGCAAATATACGGGCACCTATCCACATCCCTATCCGCTTCCTGATATTGGAGTATACGTACCGTATACCGATTACAATTGGGAGGATTTTACGTTTGATGAGGTTATGCTGAATGGGGCTGAAATTGTGCTGGCAGAGGACGGCGCTTATAAATCGCCAAGAAGTGTAAGCGATGGAAAATTGCGTCATATTCAAATGGAATTTCAAAGAGGCGTTTATTCTTATTCTTTGTTCGACCAAGCTCTTAAAGAGATCCTTCGAATAGAGGAGCGCTTTCCGCACTTGTCAGAAAAAAGGCCAAAGCCGCAATATCACATAGTACAGTCTTGAATTTTTGCAAAAGCGAGCATGCTTGACTAAACCATTAAGAATAAAAAATGGCTTTCTTTTCGGAAGAAAAGAAAGCCATTCTGCTATTTTGACTGAATTACAGATTTTGCGCAATTGCGCGCATGTTATTGACCGCCGCGGTGGGGTCCTCGGCGCCAAATATGGCGGAGCCTGCTACCACGACGTTCACGCCCGCGCGGAGCACCTCGGCAAGATTTGAGGTGCCAATGCCGCCGTCGGCTTCCACGTCAACGGAAAGTCCAAGCTCGTTGATTTTCGCCCTCACGGCGCTTGCCTTGGCGAGTGCTTCGGGGATCAGCTTCTGACCGCCAAAGCCTGGGTAGACCGTCATCACAAGCACCATATCAACAAGCGGGAGAAGATCAAATATTGCCTCGGCGGGGGTGTCGGGGGAAATGGAAATAGCGGGGCGAATGCCCATTTCGCGAATTGCTTTCAGCACGGACGCGGGATCCTTTGTGCTTTCATAGTGAATGGTAATGCCGTCGGCACCCGCTTTTTTGAAATCGTCAAGATAACGCTCGGGGCGCTCGATCATCAAATGCACGTCAAAAAAGAGCCCTGAGTGAGGACGAAGTGCCGCAATGACAGGTGCGCCAAAGGAGATGTTGGGCACGAAATTGCCGTCCATTACGTCAAGATGGAGCATCTCAACGCCCGCACGCTCCACGCGCGCAACCTCGGATTTCAGATTGGCAAAATCGGCGGCAAGTAGGGAAGGGGAAAGTTTCATAAAAGACCTCACAAAAGAGAATTTTCGACATAGTATGACATAAGGGGCGCTGTGATAAAAAATATGCGAAGCGTCGGGTGGAAAGGAAAATAAGCTCGAGGGACGTTTGTGTGTTTGGTCTGTCCGTGCTTCGCTTTTGCCGTCCGCGGTACCGCGGACGGCGCTTTTTACGTATTCTCAAGCAAGCAAACGGCGTGCGCGGCAATGCCGAGCCGCTCGCCCGTAAAGCCAAGGCGCTCCTCGGTGGTTGCCTTTACGTTGATGCGGTCGATCTCAACTCCAAGTGCCTCGGCGATATTTTCGCGCATTTTGGGGATATGCGGAGCAAGCTTTGGCGCCTCGGCAATGACGGTTGCATCCACGTTGCCGATGCGGTAGCCCTTTTTGGCGATCATTTCCTTTACGGCGCGGGCAAGCACCAGACTATCCGCTCCCTTATACGTGGGGTCGGTGTCGGGGAAATGCTTGCCAATGTCGCCCATCGCGGCGGCACCGAGCAGTGCGTCCATGATGGCGTGCGTGAGAACGTCTGCGTCGGAGTGTCCGAGCAATCCCGTTTCGTGTGGGATTTTCACACCTCCAAGTATCAGGTCGCGTTCCTCGACCAAGCGGTGTACGTCGTATCCGTGTCCGATCCTCACTTTATTGCCTCCCGTTTCTTTAAAATAAATTCGGCAAGATCAACGTCGTCGGGCGTTGTGATCTTGATGTTTTCTTTACCGCAATCAACAAGCTTGACGGGGTGGGGCAGTCGCTCCATTAACTGATTGTCATCGGTCAAGAGCTCAATGTCCTTCACCGTGCAGAGTGCGGCGCGGTAGAGATTGGCATAAAAGATCTGTGGTGTGGTGGCAAGATAAACAGTGCTTCTGTCTACCGTGCTTGCCACAAAGCCGCTTTTCGTTGCGGTTTTGACTGTGTCGCTGACCGTTGCGGCGGCAGTCGCCGCGCGGTGGCTGTATGCGGCACGGCAAACGCGCTCGATCATATCGGGGGTAACAAGGCAACGTGCCCCATCGTGGATCGCCACGTATTGGCAATCGGGATCGATCGCCTCAAAGCCGTTTTTGACCGAGAGTGCGCGCGTAGCGCCCCCCTCAACGACCTTTTTAAGCTTGTCGATACCGTATTCCTCACCAAAGAGCAGCACCTCCTCTATCATGTCGGATTTTGTTACCACAATAATATCCGTAATGAGGGGGGAAGCCTGAAAGGCAAGGAGCGTGCGGACAAGCACAGGTGTGCCACGGAGCGCGAGAAGCTGCTTGGAAACACCCTTGCCCATGCGCGTGGAGTTACCTGCCGCCACGATAATGGCGGTGGTGTAGAGCTTCTTCTTTGAGAAAAGAGCCATATTTTCAGTTAAGCTGACCGTTTTCAATATCGGTCAGCATATTCACGCGGCGCTCGTGCTTGCCGCCCTCAAATTCAGCATCCACAAACGCGTCAACAAGCTCGCAAGCAAGCCCCTTGCCGATCACACGTGCGCCAAGGCAAAGGACGTTGGCATCGTTGTGCACACGCGTCAGGCGTGCGCTGAAGGTGTCCGAGCAAGCGGCGGCACGAATGCCTCTGTGCTTGTTTGCCGCTATCGACATACCGATACCCGTGCCGCACAAGAGAATACCGAGTGCGCTTTCATCCAGCACCTTGCGGCAAAGCTTGGTGGCAATAAGGGGGTAATCGCAGCTATCGGAGGTGTAGGTGCCTACGTCCTGCGTGTCAAATCCGCGCTCCTTGAGATGCGCGATCATATCGTTTTTTAATTCAACGGCGGCGTGGTCGCAGCCAAGAATGATTTTTTTCATCGTAAAATGCCTCGCTTTCAAGAATTTTCGCCTTGTCGCGCAAGGCGTTCCCGCTCTGCCTGCGGCAGGCGCAGATATACGGGGGAAAGCTCCTTGTCGGTGGTACGCACGCCGCTTTGGTAAGCAATGAGCGCACATTTTGCCACTGAAACGGCGTTTTGGTCGGTCAGTATATCGGCAAGGGGCAGGGGGGATAACGTTTTCATCATGTCACGTGTCATATCGGCGCCGTCACCTACAAGATAAAAGGGCGTGCCGCGCGCGGCAAGCTCCGCTTCAAGGTCGTCAACCGAAATGGCGCGATCGGGGCAAAGGCGCGTCAGCTCGTTGCCGTTTGCCTCAAACAGTGCGTTATAGACCTGTCCGCGCCGTGCGTTCATCACAGGGCAAATGATGCCGTTTGCGGGCAGGAGATTGGTGGCAAGCGCCTCAAGCGTAGATACGCCGATCACTGTTTTTTGCTTGCCAAAGGCAAGTCCCTTGACGGTGGCGGCACCGATGCGCACGCCCGTAAAGGACCCGGGACCGTGGCTGACGGCAAAAAGCGCAATGTCGTTTGCCGTGTAGCCCGTTGTATCAAGAAGCGCCTTTACCATTGGCAAAAGCGTTTCGCTGTGCGTATTGCCGTTTTTAAGGTGGAAGGCGGCAATGACGCGGTGATCTTCACAAAGTGCCGCGCTTGCAACCTGCGCAGTGCTGTCAAGGGCAAGAATCAGCATGTGGCGTTTTTCCTTTCTTTGATGATGATACGGCGCTCCTCGGGGGTATCAACACTTGTTTTTTCAATCGTGACCTCAATATATTCGTCGGGAAGCGCAAAGGGGATATTTTCGCTCCATTCGACAAGGCAAATGCCGCGCCGTGCAAGATAATCGTCATAGCCGATCGAGTAAAGGTCGTCCTCGCCCTCAATGCGGTACATATCAAAGTGAAAGAGTGAAATATCCTTTCCGCGATATTCGTTGACGAGCGCAAAGGTAGGGGAGCGCACAAGGGCGGCGGGGGTAAATACCGAGGCAAAGCCGCGCACAAAGGCAGTCTTACCAACGCCAAGGTCGCCGTAAAGCGCAACAAAGGGAGGGAGCTTTTGCTCCTGCATATCCTTGGCAAGAGCGGCTCCCGCCGCCTCGGTCATTGCGACCGAGGCGGTGGTTATGGTAAGGTCAAGCATATCAGAAGAGCCCCGAGATATTGCCGTCGTTGTCAATATCGATCGAGTAAGCGGTGGGTGCCTTGCCAAGTCCCGGCATGGTCATGATCGAGCCCGTCAGTGCCACGATAAAGCCTGCACCCGCCGAGAGGCGAATGTCGCGTACCGTCAGAGTAAAGCCCGTGGGTCTGCCAAGCAGTGCTTGGTTGTCGGACAGGGAATACTGTGTTTTTGCCATGCAAACGGGGAATTTTGCGTAATTCTCGTCAATGGCAAGAATGTCGGCAAGCGCCTTCTTGGCGCCACCCTCAAAGACCACGCCTCTGGCACCGTAAAGCTCCTTGGCAATGGTTTCGATCTTTTCGGTGATCGAGAGCTCGTCGTCGTAAAGAAGCTTGAAATCCTTTTGCTTTTCGCAAGCGGCAACTACCTTTTCGGCAAGTGCTACACCGCCCTCGCCGCCTTTGGCAAAGACCTCGGAGAGTGCGAAATCGGCACCCTTTGCTTCGCAGATCGCGCGTACGGCGTCAAGCTCCGCGTCGGTGTCGGTGCCAAAGCGATTGATAGCAACGACCACGGGCACGCCAAACTTTTGCAGATTGTCAATGTGCGCTTCAAGGTTCACAGCACCGCGCTTCAGCGCCTCGACGTCCTCCTTTTGGAGGTCGGGCTTTGCAACGCCGCCGTTATATTTAAGAGCGCGTACAGTGGCGACCAGCACCACAGCATCGGGCGAAATTCCCGCCATGCGGCACTTGATATCAAGGAATTTTTCAGCGCCGAGATCGGCACCGAAGCCCGCCTCGGTAATGGCGTAATCGCCAAGCTTCATCGCAAGCTTGGTGGCACGGATCGAGTTACAGCCGTGCGCAATGTTCGCGAAGGGACCACCGTGAATGAGGGCAGGGGTATTCTCGAGCGTTTGCACGAGATTGGGCTTGATGGCGTCCTTCAGAAGTGCCGCCATTGCGCCGTTTACCTGCAGGTCGCGGCAAAATACGGGCTTTCCCTCATAGGTGTAGGCAACGAGAATATTGCCAAGACGGCGCTTAAGATCGGCAAGATCCTCGGCAAGGCAAAGGATCGCCATGACCTCGCTTGCCACGGTGATCATAAAGTGATCCACACGCGGCACGCCGTTGACCTTTCCGCCAAGACCGACGAGAATGTTGCGCAGTGCGCGGTCGTTCATATCGACCACGCGCGTGAAGAGAATGCGGCGCGGGTCAATGCCAAGGACGTTGTCCTGTTGAATGTGGTTGTCAAGCACCGCGCAAAGCAGGTTGTTTGCGGCAGAAATGGCGTGGAAGTCGCCCGTGAAGTGCAGGTTGATATCCTCCATCGGCACGACCTGCGCGTAGCCGCCGCCTGCGGCACCGCCCTTGATGCCGAATACGGGACCAAGCGAGGGCTCACGCAGTGCAATTACGGCGTTCTTGCCGATCTTCTTCATTGCCATGCCAAGACCCACCGTGGTGGTCGTCTTGCCCTCGCCTGCGGGCGTCGGGTTAATGGCGGTGACAAGCACAAGCTTGCCGTTTGGCTTATCCTTCATGCGGTTTAAGAAAGCATCGTTGATCTTTGCCTTGTATCTGCCGTATTGCTCAAGCTCCTCCTCGGTAACGCCAAGCGAGGTGGCAATATCGGTAATCGGCAGCATTTTTGCTTCCTGTGCGATCTGAATATCTGTTTTCATGTCACGTTTACTCCTTACAGTTTTTTGACTTGACCTTCTCGCGTGTGCCGTCGGGGCGCTCAATCACGGTATTGTCAAGCGTTTGGCGCATATAAGCGCGGAATTCAGCAAGATATTCCGCGCGAAGCGCCGCTTGTTCTTCCTTTTCAGCGGCGGTCAGCTCGCGTGTTTTCGCGAGTGCCGCCAGCTCGTTGATACGATCCTTTTTTACTTGTTCCATATTAGCCACGCAGGGTAAGTCCCAGCTCCTTTTCAAGAAGGAACAGCACCTTCTTTGAAATTTTTTCGGCGTCCTCCATGGTCATGGTGTGATCCTCCGCGCGCAGGGTCATGCGCAAGGAGATGGATTTTTTGCCCTCACCGACCTGCGCGCCACGGTAAATGTCAAAGAGCTTTGCATCCTCGCATTGCTTGCCGCCTGCTTTCTTCATAACGGCAATGACAGAGCCAACCTCCAGCGCCTCGTCGCAAACGAACGAGAAGTCGCGCGTGATAGCAGGGAATTTCGGCAGGGGCTTATAATGCTTTTCCGCATTGCGTGCGGCAAAGAGCGCGTCAAAGTCGATCTCGGCGGTGTAAAGCGGGATCGAAAGTCCGTAATTTTCGGCAACTACGGGGTGGATCTGACCGAACACGGCGATTCGCTTGCCATCCACCGTTACCTCGGCACAGCGACCGGGGTGGTAGGAGGGATTATCGCTGACAGCAACGTAAGCCGCGTTCTTAATGGCGGCAAGGGAAAGAAGATTTTCGATCACGCCCTTCACCGTGTAAAAATCAGCGTCGCCGTACATGCCGAGCGTGAGGATCTTACCCTCGTAAGGAAGCTTTGCCTTGTCCTCGTCGGGCAGGTAGATCGAGCCTGTTTCAAAGAGTCTGACGTTTTCGTTATTGAAGTTTGCGTTGCGCGCAAGCACCTCCAGCATGGAGGGAAGGGCGGTTGTGCGCATCACGCTCGTGTCCTCGCCAAGCGGGTTGGAAATGACGACCGAGCGGCGCAGGGGGGAGTCCGCGGCAAGGCGGATCTTGTCGTAATATTTGGGGGAGATAAAGGAGAAGGTCTGGATCTCATCAATGCCCATGCCATAGAGCGCGTTTTCCACATCAATGAGGAACGCCTGCTTCGGCGTGCGACCGCCCTCGGTCGTTTCGGCAACGATCTTGGTCGATACGATCTTGTCGTAGCCGTAAATACGCATGATCTCCTCTGCAATATCGTTCATGCAGGCGAGGTCCGCGCGGAAGGAGGGAACGGTGATCTTGCCACCCTCGACCTTGCAGTCAAGCGACTCGAGGATCTTTACCATCTCTGCCTCGGCGATCTCGGTGCCAAGGAAGGCGTTGTAGCGCGCGGGCTCAAAGGGCAGTACAGTTGCGGCGGTCTTGGTGGGATACACGTCAATCACGCCGTCTACCACGTCGCCCGCGTCAAGGAGCTCTACGAGCTCGCAGGCACGGAGAAGCCCTGCCATGCAGTTTTCGGGGTCAAGACCTTTCTCGAAGCGAGCGGAGGACTCGGTGCGCATGCCGTTTTTCTTTGCCGTTACACGAACAGAAGCGCCGTTAAAGCAAGCCGATTCAAAGACAACGGTCTTGGTGGCGTCGGTGATCTCGCTGTTCGCGCCACCCATCACGCCCGCAAGGGCGCATGCCTTTTTCTCGTCGGCAATGACGAGCATGGTGTCGTCGAGCACGTGGTCAATGTCATCAAGCGATTTGAACTGCTCACTAACAGCCGCACGGCGCACGCGGATGGCGGAGCCGTCAAGCTGGGTGTAGTCAAAGGCGTGCATCGGCTGACCGTATTCAAGCATGACGTAGTTGGTAATGTCAACGATGTTGTTGATGGGACGCACACCTGCGGCGGCAAGACGCATACGGAGCCACATGGGGGAGGGCGCAATGCGCACGTTCTTGACGACCTTGGCGGCGTAGCGGTAGCAGAGGTCGGGTGCCTCAATGCCTACCGAGAGGTATTTTTCAACCTTGTCACCGTCGCCGCAGCCCTTTACCTTGGGGGCAGGAACGGTGAGCGCGCGGTCAAAGGATGCGGCGGTTTCGCGCGCAAGACCGATGACGGAAAGACAATCGGGACGGTTGGAGGTGATCTCAAACTCCACGGTGGTATCATCAAGCATCAGCACCTCGCGGATATCCGTGCCGATCTTACTTTCGAAGCACTCGTCAAGAATGAGAATGCCGTTTTCCTCCTTGCCGGGGCACTCGTTGGGGGAGAGCTTCAGCTCGCCCATGGAGCAGAGCATGCCGTGCGACTCAACACCGCGCAGCTTGCCGTCCTTAATGACAACGCCGCCGGGGAGCTTGGCAACAGGAAGCGCCGCAGGGACGATCGCGCCCTCAAAGACGTTTTGCGCGCCCGTCACGATCTGCACGTCGGTGCCGGTGCCAACGTCCATCTGACAAATTTGCAGGTGGTCGCTGTCGGGGTGGGGGGCGATCGCCTTGATCTTGGCAACCACCACGTTTTCGATCTCCTCACCCATTCTCTCAAAGCCCTCGACCTTCGAGCCCGTGAGGGTCAGCTTGTCACAGTAATCTTTAATATCAATATCGGCTACATCGACAAAGTCGGCAAGCCATTTCATGGACAAATTCATTGCTTTTTGCTCCTTTCTTAAAACTGCTTGAGGAATCGCTCGTCGTTTTCATAGAACAGACGAATGTCGTCAATGCCGTAGCGCGTCATCGTCACGCGCTCAAGGCCCATACCAAAGGCAAAGCCGCTGTAGACCTCAGGGTCAATGCCGCAGTTTTGAAGCACGAAGGGGTGTACCATGCCGGCACCGAGGATCTCGATCCAGCCCTCGCCCTTACAAACACGGCAGCCCTTGCCGCCGCAAACGAAGCAGGAAACGTCAACCTCCGCCGACGGCTCGGTGAAGGGGAAGTGGTGGGGACGGAAGCGGATCTCGGTCTTCTCGCCGAACATTTTACGCGCAAAGGTCTCAAGCGTGCCCTTCAGGTCGCTCATGGTAATGCCCTTATCGACCACAAGACCCTCCATTTGGTGGAAAAGGGGCGAGTGCGTGGCATCAAGCGCGTCGGAGCGGTAAACGCGTCCGGGGGAAATGACACGGATGGGCGGCTTCTTTTGCTCCATCACGCGCACCTGCACGGGCGAGGTCTGGGAGCGAAGCAAAATGTTATCGGTAATGTAGAAGGTGTCCTGCGTGTCGCGCGCGGGGTGATTTTCGGGAATGTTCAATGCCTTGAAGTTGTAGTAGTCGTACTCAACCTCGGGGCCCTCGGCGATCTCAAAGCCCATGCCGATAAAGATCTCCTCCATTTCGCGCTGTGCGCGGGTGAGGGGGTGGCGGTGACCGACACGCGCGGTGTTGCCGGGCATGGTAACGTCAAGGCGCTCGCGTGCAAGACGGTCGTTAAGGGCCTTTTCCTTTTCGGCAAGCACACGTGCGGCAAGTGCCGCTTCAATCTCGGCGCGCACCTCGTTGGCAAGCTGACCAACAATGGGGCGTTCCTCGGGGGAGAGCGCACCCATGCCGCGCAAAACGGCAGTCAGCTCACCCTTTTTGCCGAGGTAGCGTACACGCAGTGCCTCGGTGTCGCAATCGGGCGCCGCAAGCTCGGCGAGCGCCGTTTCTTTGATTTTTTGCAAGGTTTCTTTCATACTGGTTGTCCTTTCGGTTAATGAATACAAATTTTTGCGGCAGTGCCGAGAAAAAATAAAGCCCCGTCCCGAAACAATCAGGACGAGGCGAAAATTCGCTCGCGGTACCACCCGAATTGAAGGCATAAAGCCAACGCTTTCGCGATCTGTAACGGGATCACCCGTACAGGACTACCGTCGTGCCTTGGCACGCCCCTCACCCTGTCCGCTCCGAAGCGAAACGCCGCCGTTTCTCCCACAGATCGCTTTCAGCCGTGGCGACCCTCTCTGCAGTGGTGCGTGAAACGAGGCAAACTTCATCATCGCGTTTCATAACAAATATAATTATATCATATATCGCGCGAAATTTCAATAGATTTTTAAAAAATAAAATTATAGAAATATTTTAAATTTAAAACAAGCATATATTGACAAAACGCACAAAAAATGGTATAATAAAGTTGAAAACGTAGTAAAAATGACGATTTTGATTGCCTGGATAGAAAAAAAGATCCCAAAAGAAAATTTTGTTGCTTTTGAAGCATCGCTTTTACGTATCGTGACGTTCTAACCACCACGAAAGGAGGACTGTTAATGAAAAAGAAAAAGATAATCCAAATATCAGTGATCACGCTTGCCGTCCTTCTGCTCCTTGGAGGTGTATGTATCGGGTTGCCTTTTTTGCGAGGAAGTCAAATCAGGAGCGGTAAGTTTCCCACGCCCGACCGCGTGGTCGTTTCTATGGTAGAAAACGGTGAGATCGTGGAGCGCGAGCTCTCGCGTGACGAGCAACGTGAATATTTGAAGCTTTTTGATGATCCTATTTCCAAAAGAGAAGAGGGAGTTTATATTAGCGTTGGTGGCAGTGCTTTTTTTGAACATTACGAGAAATATGGTGCGATAAAATTTTTGTATGGTGAAGAGCATTCTTACAAGTACCATTATGTACCGCCCCAGCCTTGGTACGAAGAAAAGATTATTTCTCGTACCTTTAACGCCATTTATTTTGTGGTGAGTGAAGGGTACACGTATGCTTATGAAGCATATAACGGTACGGTTTTGTGCTGTAACGGGATATATTTTTATAAACTGCTTGATCGCCAAGAGCATATTTTAAATTATTTTTCTCAAAAGGAGGGGTGATGATGAAAAAGAAGATCGTTATTATCATTGTTGCCGCCGTGCTTCTTTTGGCGATTATGATCAGCTATATTGTGTACCGTGTTACGGCGCCCGCGGTAGGGGAAATTCCGTTTTTGCCGAGCGAGTTGCCGGTGACGGTTAAGGTTGCCTACTATGACAAATCCTCTACGTGGCAAGAAGTAGAGCTGGGCGAGAGTGAAGCCAACGCCGCCGTCCTGCTTTATCAAAAGCTTGAAGGCAAGTTCCGTTATCATTCGGATTGTACGGTGGATGACGACATACAACGCCCATGGTATTGGTATCATTCATTTATAAAAAACAACGGCGGTACTGTGCAATTTTATTTTGCGCAGCCGCTCCAATATAATCATAGCGATATATGTGCTTGCAAAAATTATCATTATGCAGAGGCAACGTATGATCATATTGATTTGATTTATAACGGGGACGTACTTTTGGTTAATTTCATCAGCGGCGACAAGATCATCGCCACGTATAATATGTCGGGCAGCTATCTCCCCTCGTTTAGAGAGATCCTTTCTGCCTATCATCCTGCGGCATTTGTTGAGTAGATTTGAATTTTGTTTATAGGTGTGCCTTGACCACCACGAAAGGAGGATTGGCTGATGAAAAAAGCACAACTGACTAAAGGGTTAATTATCGCATTTGCTGTTCTTCTGTTTTTCGGTGGTGTGGCGTATTTGCTCACAATGCCCATTCTTTCGGATGCGATACTTTGCGACCCCGACCGCATTGAGTTGATTTATCATCAAGATGACGATGAGTCTGTGCGGGAGCTTGGATATTTTGACGGTAGAAGTCTTTTGCGCACGATTGGTGAAATCTGGTGCTTTGAGCACGCGATGGTGACGCCGGATTTAATGGAGAATCACATGGAACGCGCAAAAAATCTTGATCAAATACGGTTAGTTTACGACGAGGTGCAAAAGACGGATCGAAGCAAGCGGTTATGGTGCGACTGTGGTGGACACCTCGCATCACCACATTCCCAAACGGTTGATTATGATGCCGTGACGGTCGTAATGGAGGAAAAATATATTTCCTTTCGTTTCTTGCTAAATGATGAGCTGGTTGATTATTGGATTGTCCCCGACGGCGGAGAGCACGCTGTCAGAAACGTTTTTTCTGATTTTTGCGATTGATTTAGTGGTGTTATCCCGATAACTTACACAGGGGGGCATCTCAAACCACCACGAAAGGAGGAGAGCATATGAAAAAACGAATACTAATTGTGTTGTCGGTGCTTTTGCTCGTTCACGCACTGCTTATTGTGTGCGTGTTTCTCCCTTATAGGTCGGCGGCACTTCGTGCACACGTTGCCGATGATATGACGCCGCTTGAAACCGAAAATTTGTTTGACACGCCCGATTTTATTCTTTACACCAAGGGTGGCAAAACAGTGAAACTTTCACCCGAGCTGCACGCCAAGGTCGTAGCAGAGCTTGAGCGATTAATGACGCTTGAATTTAATGGCGTGCTTTTGATCGAGGACGAGCACAGTGCCGATCCTGATACACATGTTTTTTCTATGAAACAGACGGGCGCAATTCGCTTTTGCTATACAAAGCGCCGCAAGTTTACGGGCAAGATCTGGGAGTATAACCAATATAGGGACGTTATTGAAAACAAGCAGTTCCCGTGGGGATACGAATATGGAGTGATCGAATTTGCTGAATTGTATTGGAAGGATCTGCAATACGACGAGATCGTTTTTCAAAACGGTGAAATTTTCTTTGGTGTTGACGGCGCATACAAAAATCCCGGAAAATCCGAATATTATGTGCAATATTACTACGTTAACACTAGGAAAGTCATAGCTGAGTCGGAATTGGGATGGATCAATCGCGGGTTCCCGTCAGACAAATACAAGCCGATTGATTACCAAAGTAGGGTGCTGATCTTCTACAATGACGACAGGCAAAGCATCTCTTTTAACAACATGGTAGATATTGCCGCGGCGGGTCTTGAGGGATGATTTTTGCCTTTAAGAAGCATGAACTATAAAATAACCTCGAAAGGAGAAGTGTCTTTTGAAGCGCATATTAAGCTTGACGATGGCGGTTTTGCTTTTGCTTGGTTTTCTTGTTGGCTGCAACGACGAAGACGAGCCTCCGTACGTGCCGCAGAGCTTGCGTGGCGCACATACAGCAACGAATACAACACCGCTTGAAATTGATAAAATTTTTGACACACCCGATCGCATCGTATATATCAAAAAAGGGCAGAGCGTGGAATGTACGCCCGATCAGGTGGCGGCAATTATGGCTGTGCTGGAGCAGATGATGGCAGAGGTGATTGCCATGCAGCATTCTCTTTTGGGGGATTACGTTTTGGAAACCGAGGTCTCGAAAATGAAGGCGGATAGCGCGCTGCGCCTTTGCTACGATCAAAGACGTAAATATACGGGGCGTGAGCCGCACGCAGTACCCGTCATCAGGGACGGAGAGCCAATTACCATCAATAATGATTACGATTGGGATAATTTTGTTTATGATGAGATCTTGACCAACTGCTACGATATTATTTTGGGGCGTGATGGCGCTTATCGTGATATGAAAAACAGCAGCGGTACGCAAAATATGCAAATGCATTTGCATTTCAAAGACGGACCATCTCACTATTTTTATCTGATTGATCAGATTATGAACGGTGAAGGAAATGATACATGATTTTATGATGGCGAAATTTTTATGCTGACTTACACCACGAAAGGAGGATCGTTTTTTGAAACACCGCATATTAAGCTTGGCAATGGCGGTTTTGCTTTTGCTTGCCTTTCTCGTTAGTTGCAACGCCGATGACGAGCCACCGTACGTGCCGCCCGAATTGCGCGCGCACAAGGCGCAAAACACGACGCCTCTTGAAAGTGACAAATTTTTTGATATGCCCGATTTTATGATCTATGAGATCGGTCGCGAGCGCATTGAATGCACGCCTGAGGAAGCGGCGGCAATTTATGCCGAGTTTGAGAGAATGATTGCGAATTTATATGTCATGGAGCACTCCTTACTTGGTCCCTTTGTGATTGAAGAGGAAGTGCCCGCGCTGAAAGCAACGGGTGCGATCCGTTTTTGCTATCAGCAACGGCGCAAATATACAGGAGGCGTTCCTCATCCACTCCCCGTTTTATTAGAAGACGGACACGAGCATGCGTACCGTGAATACGAATGGGATGATTTTGTGTTTGACGAGGTGCTGATCGGCTCACAGTACGTTGTGCTTGGCGAAGACGGTCAATATAAGCTTCAACGTACGAAAGGTGCTGAAACTGCCTCGACCTGTATGCGATTGATTTTTGCAAAAGATGTTTTGAACAATGGGACGGGGGAATATTCAGGCAAGGAATTTGATTTGGCTGTGCAAAGGATTTTGCGCATAAACGAGAGATTTCCGCATCTGGCTGAATAAGGTGCCGTTATAATCGACTTATAATTTAACATACAAAATCCGCCACGAATATATTTCGTGGCGGATTTTGTATGTTTATTCATTATTTGTTCGGCGCACGGTGGTGCTGTACGTTGCTTTGCTCAAAGAGTGCGAGCGTTTCTTCGGAAAGATCGGCGTCGGCTTCTGTAACGATCGCGTCAATGGCGGCGAGGTCGGCAAATGCAAAGGTGGAGCGAATGTCAAACTTGCTGCAATCGGTCGCAACGCAGCAAAAGCGCGCGCGGTCGATCATGGTGGACATGATAACGCCCTCCTCAATATTAGAGGTCATAATATCTCTGCCGCTGATTGCCGAAATGCCGAGAAATGCCTTGTTAAAGGTGAATTTTTTGAGCATCTCCACAGCGATCGTGCCGCCCGTGTAATGCTCGTCGGGTCGAATAACGCCGCCAAGAATGATGACCTCACCCGAGAGGTGTCCGAGGCGCATGCGGTTTTGCAGGATCGAGGCGACGTTAATTGAGTTGGTGACGATCAGCAAATTACGCGCGCTGATCGAGTTGGCAAGAATCTCCATGGTACTGCCGCTTGAAAGGGCGATGGTGTCGTTATCTTTGATAAGATGGTTGGCAATATATTCGCCAATCATTGTTTTTTTATCAAAGTTTCGTCTGTGTCGCACGTCGTAGGTTTCCTCGCGTACGGCAAAGGGAACAGGGACCGCCCCGCCGCGAACCTTCTTTAAAATATTCCTTTCGGAGAGCTCATTAATATCACGGCGTATCGTTTCGATCGATACGTCAAAGCGCGCGGCAAGGTCGGCAATTGAGATCTCGCCGTTCTTGAGCGCCAGCTCCTTAATACGTCTTTGTCTTTCAGCGGTCAGCATAGGTTCTCCTTTGACAGATGTTAAAAATGCGGTATTATCAAAAATCTGTTTTTTAAGCTTTGTGTTTCGGGAAATGGTGCGTTCTTACTCATTATACCCTCAAACTCCACAAAAGTCAACAACTTTATGTGGAAAATGTGGAAAACTGTGGAGAAATTCAAAAAATAATGAGGAATTTTTGCGCGGAAAAGAGGAAAATATCTTGACACATGAGGAAATACATGAGATAATAAAGTGTCGTGCTTCAAACGGCAATATTTATTGTTTAGTATGTATGAGGAAACTTATATGAAAATTCTACTCGGCGGATTGCATCAGGAGGTCAACTCCTTTGGTCCCGGCAAAACCACGGTGGCGGAATATCAAAGAAAAGAATATTTGCTTGGCGAGGATATGATTCGCTTTGCAAAGGATCACACGCGCTGTAATGAGGGTGCCGACGGCATCGAGGGATGCTATCGCGTGCTTGCACAGGCCGGTGTTGAAATTGTTTCGGGCGGCTTTTTGAGTGCACAGCCCGGATCTATCATCGTGCAATCGGTGATTGACGATTATATTGCGCATATCAGCAAAATAGCAAGCGATTCTAAGCCCGATGGCGTTGTGCTTTTCATGCACGGCGCGGCACAAAGCGAGGGGAGCGATGATCCCGAGGGTGACATTATCCTTGCCGTTCGCTCGATTGTTGGCGATGACGTACCGATCACGGTGGGTCTTGATCTGCACGCAAACGTCACCGCTCGCATGGTAAAGGCATCCAACACCATCTCGCTGTATCAGCGTTATCCGCACGTTGACGTTGTTGAAACGGGTATGCGTGCCGCACGTCTTTGCCTTGATATCTTGAATGGCAAATATACCCCTTACATGTCCTATGTGCAGATTCCGATGATCGTGCCCGCAAGCTCCTATACCACCGAGACCGAGCCCTTTCATAGCTTGATGCAAAGAGGGCACGATATGGTTGCCGAGGGCAAGCTGCTTGATTTCTCGGTATCGCAGATGCAGCCCTGGCTTGACGTGAAGGATGGTTACAGCTCGGTCGTGGCGATCGCGAAGGACGAAGCAACAGCCGATGCCTGTGCAAAGCAATTGGCGGCGGGGCTCTGGCAAATTCGACATGAGTTTAAAACCGATATTACCGATGTTGACGAAATCATTCGTATCGCCGCGCAAAATAAAACGGGCAAGCCCGTTATTATGAACGATTTTGCCGACTCCTCTAACGCCGGCTCCGCAGGCGATAGCCCCGAGGTGATCGAGCGCATTCTCGCACTTTCCTCTGACGTAAAGGGTCTTATGTATCTTAACGATGCGCCCTTTGTCGCGGCATGCCGCAAGGCGGGGGTGGGGAATACCGTAAAAGCAATGATCGGTGCTTCGATTAGCCGTGAGCTCTATTCGCCCGTGACGGTTGAAGCCGAGGTCAAGGCGCTTTTTGACGGTGAAATGTCCTTCCACGGCAGTTATGTGGATTTTGGTCCTTCCGCTGTTGTAAAGATTAGAAACACTGTGGTTATCGTTACCACGCAGCACCGTTATAACGGTGACCCTGCGCTTTATCGCTCGTTTGGATACGATCCGCTTGATTTTGAAATGGTCGTGGTGAAGGCGTGCACCTCCTTCCGTGCGTTTTACGGACCGCTGACCGATCTTATCTACCCCGCAAAGACAAAGGGCGCGGCAACCGCTGATCTTTGCTCCTTGCCCTTCAAAAAGATCCCGAAGAACTTTTTCCCCTTTGCAGATCCCATTTATCTTCCGATTGTCAACGCCAGAGGCGTACAATATAAAAAGTAAAAAATAAATTACATAAAGGAGTACCCAAGTATGAAGAAGACAGACATTGTTGTCATCGGTGCGGGTGCCGTGGGCAGTGCCATTGCCCGTGAGCTTTCCAAATATAATTTGGACGTAACCGTTGTTGACAAAAACGAGGACGTTGGTGGTGACAGCTCGAAATCGAACAGTGCCATCATCCACACCGGCTACGATGCAAAGCCCGGCACGCTTGAGAGCCAGCTTGTTGTTGCCGCGAACCCCATGTATGACGAGATCTGCAAGGACCTTGACATCCCCTTCAAGCGCATCGGTGCAATTCTTCCTGCATTTAACGATGAGCAGATGGAGCAGCTGCCTGCCATCAAGCACAAGGCAATGATGAACCGCGTTTATGACGTTGAGTATAAGACTGCCGAGGAGCTTCTTGAAATGGAGCCCGAGCTCAATCCCGAGGTCAAGGGCGGTCTTTACATTCCGCGTGAGAGCATCATCGATCCCTTCCTCTTCGTCATCGCGCTGGCTGAGAATGCTGCCGATAACGGCGTACATTTCCTGCTTTCCACCAAGGTCATCGGCATTGACCAGAAGGAAGGTGCCGTGACCACTGTCAAGACCGACAAGGGCGATATCGAGTGTAAGTACGTGATCAACGCCGCAGGTCTTTACAACGACGAGATTGCTTCCTTCGTTGGCAAAAACGATTACTACGTAACGCCTCGTAAGGGTCAGTTCTACATTCTTGATAAAAAGACCTCCTGCAAGGTCAACACCATCGTTCTTCCCATTCCCACCAAGATTACCAAGGGTAAGCTGATGTGCCCCACCATGCACGGCAACATGCTCGTTGGTCCCACTGCCGAGGATATGCTTGACAAGACCGACAAGAGCACCAATGCAGAGGGTCTTGACAGCATTGCCGCAGACGTTCGCAAGATGATTCCCAATGTGAACCTTCGCGACTCCATCACGCAGTACGCAGGTCTTCGCGCACAGCGCAATCCCGAGGGCCTTAACATTGATATGTACGACGACCTCAAGGGCTACGTGAACATTTCCGGCGTTCGCTCCACGGGTCTTACCAACTCCGTCGCGACCGCAAAATACGTGGTTGACCTCCTCATCGAGTCGGGTATGCAGGCAGAGCCCAAGGCAAACTTTATCAAGACTCGCAAGGGTACGCCCCACTTCGTGGATCTTTCCATGGAGGAGAAGGCAGCTCTTATTGCCAAGGACGCGCGCTACGGCAACATTATTTGCCGTTGTGAGACCGTTACCGAGGGTCAGATTTGTGACGCGATCCACCGCACGCTCGGTGCACGCTCGGTTGACGGCGTGAAGCGTCGTCTGCGCGCAGGTATGGGTCGTTGCCAGGGTGGCTTCTGCGGTCCTCGCGTGATTGAGATCATCGCCCGCGAGCTTGGCATTTCTCCCGACGAGGTTTGCAAGAACGACAAGGGCTCCGAGATGCTGACGGGCTTTGTAAGATAAGAAAGGAGCGCAGAAAAATGGCTGAAAAATTATATGACGTAATCGTTGTCGGCGGCGGCCCCGCAGGTCTTGCCGCAGCACTTGGCGCAAAGGAAGCCGGTGCAAAGGACGTTTTGATCGTTGAGCGTGACGTATCGCTTGGCGGTATTCTGCAGCAGTGCATTCACCCCGGCTTTGGTCTGAAGTATTTCAACGCAGAGCTGTCGGGTCCCGAATATGCTTACCGCTTTATTGAGAAGGTAAAGGAAACCGATATTGAGGTCAAGCTCAACACCATGGTTCTTGAGATCGGCGACCACGCCGTTATGGGCGTAAACTCCAAGGACGGTCTGTTTGTAGCTAAGGGCAAGTCGATCGTGCTTGCAATGGGCTGCCGTGAGCGTACCCGTGGCGCGATCATGACGCCCGGTACCCGTCCCGCAGGTGTTTACACCGCAGGCGCCGCACAGCGCCTTGTCAACCGTCAGAACATGATGGTTGGTAAAAAGGTCGTTATTCTCGGCTCCGGTGACATTGGTATGATCATGGCACGCCGTATGACCCTTGAGGGCGCAAAGGTGCTTGCCGTTGCCGAGCTGATGGATTATACCGCAGGTCTTACCCGTAACCGTGTGCAGTGCCTTGACGACTTTGGCATTCCGCTCCTTCTTTCTCACACGATCGTTGAGATCAAGGGTAACAAGCGCGTTGAGGGTGTGGTGATCGCAGAGGTTGATCCCGCTACCAAGAAGCCGATTGCAGGTACCGAGGTGCTTTACGAGTGCGACACGCTCCTTCTCTCCTGCGGCCTCATTCCCGAGAACGAGCTCACCAAGGAAGCCGGCATCAAGATCAACCCCATCACCAGCGGTCCCGAGGTGAACCAGTTCATGCAGACCAGCGAGGAGTACGTGTTTGCTTGCGGTAACGTAGTACACGTAAACGACCTGGTTGATAACGTAACCGACGAGTCCATCCGCGCCGGTCAGTACGCCGCTCAGTACGCTGCAGGCACTCTGCCCAAGGCAACCGAGATTCCCTCCGTTACCGGCAACAACGTACGTTACATTTGTCCTCAGAGAATTTGCCCCGATGCTCCCGCTAAGCTCTTCTTCCGTGCCGCTGCTCCCAAGCTTGGCGTTACCATGAAGGTTTACGCTGACGACAAGGAGATCTTCTCCAAGAAGCTCATCAAGATCAATCCCGGTGAGATGGAGCACGTTGAGGTGAAGCCCGAGGATATGAAGGGCGTTTCCGCCATCAAGATCGAAGTGGTATAAGAAAGGAGAACGCTGATATGGTAACCAAGGATATTATTTGTATCACCTGCCCCCAGGGCTGTATTATCAAAGTAAGCGGCGATCCCCAGAAGGGTGAGATCGCAAGCTGCGAGGGCTTCAAGTGCAAGCGCGGTAAGGTTTACGCCGAGAACGAGTTCATCCGTCCTCTCCGCATCCTGACCTCCTCCGTTAAGGTTTCCGGTGCCGCTGTTCCGCTGGTAGCCGTCAGAACCTCTGCTCCCATTCCCAAGGAGATGCAGATGGAGGCTATGGAAGAGGTGAAGAAGATCACCGTTTCCGGCAAGCTGGTT
>JAZOSR010000008.1:0-11386 GCA_045657225.1 Eubacteriales bacterium
TTTTACCTGAAAGCCGAGCTGCCCTTACCCGAGGATGCCTATTACGGCGACTTTGAGCAGATCGAAAACGGCGTAGGGCTCCTGCGCTCGCTCATTTCGGAATTTACCGACGAGCTTTCGTATCTTGACGATTATTTGACCAAAAATCCCCCGAAGCCGCGCCACGTATCCGTGGCAACAGGCAAGGCGGCGGCACCTACCATGCGCTTGCTCGCAAAAATGCTCACTGACCGCGTATCCCACCTCACGGTATCGGTTTTTGAGATTGAAAACCGCTTTTTCGGCGAGGAAATTACGGTTGCGGGGCTGCTGACGGGCAAGGATATGAGAGAGCAGCTTGCGGGCAAGCCGCTCGGCGACGAGCTGCTCGTTTCCGCCACCACCCTGCGCGCCGAGGGCGACCTCTTCCTTTGCGGCATGACCCCCGAGGACCTCTCCCACGCGCTGGGCACACGCGTCACCCCCGTAAAGGGCGACGGCACCGCGCTCCTTTGTGCCCTCCTTGGCAAAAACGAGGCGTAACGGTGTAGGAAATGGACTATCGTTACAACCAAAGCCTCGTGCCATTGGCGCAGGAGCTTCGCAAAAACATGACCGACGAAGAGAAGCGCTTATGGTATGATTTTTTAAAAAAATTGCCCTGCTCCGTCAATCGTCAAAAGGTCATTGGCGACTATATCGTTGATTTTTTCATTGCCTCAAAACGAATTGTGATCGAAATTGACGGTTTACAACACAAGCTCCCCGAAAACAAGGAAAAGGACGAGGAACGGGATAGAAATTTGAACGCCTTGGGCATAGCGGTACTGCGTTACACAAACAAGGAGATCAACCAAAATTTCCATAGCGTTTGCGAGGATGTTTTGACAAAATTAAATTTAAGACCGAACGATTTGATGCATTAATAACGATGTTATGTATCCGATGCCGCGAGTGTGTTGGAAACGGCAACCATGTTGCCGCCACCTCATCCACCACGTTGTGGTCCCCCTTCCCCTTAGGGGAAGGCAAATTGATAATTGCGATGCCACAGAGAAACGCAAGCCGTGCATGTAATCAATGCAAGGCCGTAGCCCTTGCCTTCCCCTAAGGGGAAGGTGTCACCGCAGGTGACGGATGAGGTGGCGCCGCAGGCGTCCGCGACCAACAAAAGGCTACACAATTATCTAAAAACACCCTAACGGTATTAAAAAACACTGAAAACAGCACAGAAGCTCCCCCCATTCGACTATTAACTTTCATCCCCCAAAAAAGGAGGTAACACACCATGGCAAAGCCAATCGTTGCCGTTGTTGGCAGACCCAACGTCGGCAAGAGTACGTTTTTTAATAAGCTGATCGGCGAGCGCCGATCGATCGTGGAGGACACCCCCGGTGTCACGCGTGACCGCATTTACGGCGAGACCGAATGGTGCGGCAAGAAGCTGACCCTCATTGACACGGGCGGCATTGAACCCAAGACCGACGATATTATCCTCTCGCAAATGAAGCTCCAGGCAGAAATCGCCATTGAGAGCGCGGACGTCATTGTCTTTCTTTGTGACGTGAGGACCGGTGTGACCGCCGCTGACCGCGACGTTGCCGTGATGCTCAAGCGAAGCGGCAAGCCCGTCGTGCCCGCCATCAACAAGTGCGACCGCGTGGGTGCCCTTCCCTTTGAGTTTTACGAGTTCTACGAGCTCGGCTTTGACGAAGAGCCGATCGCCGTTTCCTCGATCCACGGCACGGGCACGGGCGACGTGCTGGATGCCGTTTTGCGCCTTTTGCCCGAGGAGAGCGACACCGAGGAGGACGACGACTCGATCAAGGTTGCCGTCATTGGCAAGCCGAACGCGGGCAAATCCTCGATCATCAACCGCTTTGTCGGTCAAAACCGCATGATCGTTTCCGACATTGCGGGCACGACGCGCGACGCCGTTGACACCGTGGTGGAAAACGAGTACGGCAAGTTTACCTTTATCGATACCGCAGGCATTCGCCGCCAATCAAAGATCAACGATAACATCGAAAAATACAGTGTGCTCCGCGCGCACATGGCAGTTGAGCGCGCCGACGTGTGCCTGATGATGGTGGACGCCGCCGAGGGCGTCACGGAGCAGGACGAGCGCATTGCGGGCATTGCGCACGAGGCGGGCAAGGCGTGCATCATTCTTGTCAACAAATGGGACACGATCGAAAAGGATAACTCCACGACCACCAATTACACCAAGGACGTCTACGAGCATTTCTCCTATATGCAATACGCGCCCGTTTTATTCGTATCCGCCAAGACGGGGCAGCGAATTCCCAATATTTTCGAGCACATTCTCTACGTTTATAACCAAACCAATCTCCGCATTTCAACGGGTATGCTCAACGACGTCTTAAACGACGCGACCACCAGAGTTCAGCCCCCCTCCGACAAGGGCAAGCGCCTGAAGATCTACTATATGACCGAGATCCGCGTGGCACCGCCCACGTTCGTCATTTTCTGCAACGATGCGGAGCTGTTCCATTTTTCCTACCAACGTTATATCGAAAACTGCCTGCGTGAGACCTTTGGCTTCCGTGGCACACCCATTAAGCTGATCATTCGCCAGAAGGGAGATGAAGCACCCGATGCGTGATAACGAGCGAATTATTGACAAAACAAAAATCTTCGTCAAGGCAGGTGACGGCGGCAACGGTGCCGGTGCCTTCCACCGCGAAAAATACGTGTCCCACGGCGGCCCCTCGGGCGGCGACGGCGGTCACGGCGGCAATATCGTGTTTCAAGTGGCAAGAGGCGCCACCACCCTGCTTTACTTCCGCGACCACCGCAAGTTCGTTGCAAAAAACGGCGGCGACGGCTCGGGCGAAAAATTCCACGGTGCAACCGCACCCGATATCGTGATCCCCGTGCCGCTCGGCACGCTGATTCGCGATGCCCAGACGGGCAAAATTATTAAGGATATGTCCGACGACGAGCCGTTTGTGTGCTGCCGCGGCGGCAGAGGCGGCTGGGGCAACAAGCACTTTGCCACCCCCACAAGACAGGTCCCCATGTTTGCCAAAAACGGCACAAAGGGCGAGGAAAAGGAGCTTGTGCTTGAGCTGAAGATGCTCGCTGACGTCGGACTTATCGGTATGCCGAGCGTGGGTAAATCCTCCATTCTCTCGCGCATCAGCTCGGCGCGCCCGAAGATCGCGGCGTACCATTTCACCACCCTTTCCCCCAACCTCGGTGTGGTCGGCACGGGCGGCGAGAGCGGCTTTGTTGCCGCGGATATTCCGGGACTTATCGAGGGTGCCGCAGACGGCGCGGGACTTGGACACGCGTTTCTCCGTCACGTCGAGCGCTGCCGCCTACTTTTGCACGTCGTTGACATTGCCGCCACGGAGGGTCGCGATCCCATCGAGGACGTCAAGGCGATCAACGCAGAGCTTGCGCGTTACAGCGAGGTGCTCGCCACCCGTCCCCAGCTGATCGTGGCGAACAAATGCGACGCGCTTGACGAGGAGCTCGTTGATGTGAAGGCATTTGAGGCGTTTGCAAAGGACCTTGGCTGTGAGGTGCTGTACGTTTCCGCCGCAACGGGCAAGGGTCTTGACGCGCTGGTAAAGCGCGCGGCAGAGCTGCTCCGCGACCTGCCTCCCATTACCGTGTTTGAAAGCGAAGCTGTGGAGGAGGAATTTGCCGCCGACGGCATTGATGCCATTACCGTGCGCCGCGAGAACAACACCTTCTTCGTTGAGGGCAAGTGGCTTTACGACCTCATGGGCAGAATCAATTTCAGCAACTATGAGTCGCTTTCCTACTTCCAGCGCGCCCTGCAGAAAAACGGCATCATCAAGCTCTTGGAGGACAAGGGCTGCACCGACGGTCACACCGTCAATATTTACGATTTTGAGTTTGACTTCATCAAATAAGAAAGGAGCCTTTTATGAACATTTGGCACGATATAGATCCTGCCGAGATCACTCCCACAGACTTTACGGCAGTTATTGAGATCCCGAAGGACAGCCAATGCAAATACGAGCTTGACAAGGGCACGGGACTTCTCCGTCTTGACCGCGTGCTCTATACCGCCACGCACTACCCTGCCAACTACGGCTTTATCCCGCGCACCTACGCCGACGACGGCGACCCGCTTGACGTGCTGGTGCTTTGCGCGCGCTCGGTACAGCCCTTAACGCTCATTCAGGTCTACCCCATCGGCGTGATGCGCATGATGGACGACGGACGTGTGGATGACAAGATCATTGCCATCCCCTTTTCCGACCCCACGTATAACACCATCCGCTCGATCGACGAGATGCCGCCCCACATTTTTGACGAAATTATGCACTTCTTCACGGTCTACAAGCAGCTTGAAAACAAGCAGACCGCCGTTAAAACGCTCTACGACCGCGAGGAGGCAGAGCGCATTATTGAGGAGGCAATAGAGGGGTATTACGAGTACATGAAGGATAAAAGCATTTAATCCCGCAACGGTATTAAAAACGCGGCAGAAAGCCTTGCTTTCTGCCGCGTTTTTTCTTATTCTGTTCAAGCTGATCTCCACCAAAGGAGGGTTACTGTGTCACCGCGTAGCTTGCAAGCTCCTCGCCGTTATCAAGGCGTCTGACCGAGAACACGCCGTTCTCATAGACCATATAAGCGGGGGGCGTGTCGCCCTTTGGAATCGACACAGAGCCGGGATTGAGATTGATGTGACCGCACGGTGTGTGGCTCACGCCCGCCACGTGCGTATGCCCCGAAATCACGATATCAGTGGGCATAAGGGGCGGCAGGGGGCGGTGTCCGTGCGTGAGGTACGCTACCCCTTTTTCAAGCGGTAAAACAGCGTACTCGGCAAGCACGGGAAAGGAGAGTACCATCTGATCGACCTCGGTATCGCAGTTGCCGCGCACGGCAAAAATCCGATCGGCAACGCCGTTTAACAAGGAAATGACCTCCTTGGGGGCATACGCGGCGGGCAGATCGTTGCGCGGTCCGTGATACAAAGCATCGCCAAGCAGGAAAAGGCGCTCTGCGCCCTCTCTTTCAAACGCCGCAAGCATTGCGCGCGCGGCGGCAATACTCCCATGAATGTCAGAGGCAAAAAACAGTTTCATATCGTTTCCTTTCAAAAAAGCGGAGCACAACCGAAAAGGAGGCGCTCCGCTTGATCTTACTTATGAATTAGCGGTATCCTCACCGTTCTCCCTTTGCTTTGCGCCGACAGCCTCGATCTCGGCAACGGTCGTCGCGCGCTTGTGCGCGATCGACTTCCATTCCACGCGGCGCGAGAAGAACGCAACGAGCGAAATCGGGATATAGGAAAGCATAAATACGGGGAACCAAACGAGCAACCAGATCGCCCTCCACTTGTTACAATGGATCTTGCGCCACTCCGAGATCAGTGCGCAAATACCGAGCAGGAGGAACACGCAGTAGCCGTAAAGCAGGAAATTTGTGATGAATCCCAAGAGGACCTTGGAGGGGATGACCGAAATGGTGGGGTTTTGCACGGCGCGCACGATCTGCATCACAAGGTCAACAAAAAACAGTGCCGTTACCGACAAAAGCTGAATGGTGGAGAGCATGAAGGCGGGCATGATGTTGACTGCCATATCGTAGCAGGACCAGCTGAATTTGCAAGCACCCTTCAGGAGCCCTGCGCCGTAACGGCGAATGACCTGAAACATACCCTTTGCCCAGCGCTTTCTCTGGCGCCAGGACTGTGCGAAGGTTTCGGGCTGCTCGTCAAAGAACTCCGCGTCGTGGCAGTAGCCGATGCGAATGCCCTCGGTAATGCAGTCAGCGGTCAGCTGAATATCCTCGGTAAGCAGGAAATACTTCCAGCCGCCCTTTCTTTCAATGATCTCGCTGTCAACAAGGAATCCCGTGCCCGAAATGGCGGCACTTGACCCAAGGATCGAGCGCGCGTTTTGGAGGTGACGCGATTCGCGCAAAAACCAAAGCGCGTAGCCTGCACTCACCCACGTCTTGCCGTAGTTTTTCGAGTTACGGTAGGAGGTGATCACGCGGTAGCCCGCCTGATACGCCTTATTCATTTCTTCAAAATAGTTGGGACGCAGGACGTTATCCGCGTCAAAAACAAGATAAGCATCGTAAGCGCGCAGTCCGCCCTTTTCCTCGTTGATGCAATCAAAGAGGAATTCAAGCGCGTAGCCCTTGCCGACCTGCTCCTTGTTGTGGCGCTCAAAGACGTGTGCGCCAAGCGCGCGTGCGGCGGCGGCAGTGCCGTCCGTGCAGTTATCCGCTACCACGTAAATGTCGATCAGCTCCGCGGGATAGGTCTGTGCCTGAATGCTTTTGATCAGCTCGGGCAGCACCAGCTCCTCGTTGCGCGCGGCAATGATAGCGGCGTAGCGCTTGTCCTTGGGCGCGTCCTTGTATTTACGCGGTCTTCTCACAAACGCAAGAAACACGTAAAAGAACTGATATGTATAAAAGACCGTAAAGAGCAGACCTATTACCGTGGTAATGTAAAAGCCGATCTGCTCAACGGGGGGCATCCATTCGGGTGCCATCCAGGACGGTAGCAAAACCGTTTCAAAAAAGTGTTTAATTGCGTCAAAAAACTTCATAACCTTACACTTTCAAGTAAAAAATCTTATTTCTCACGTCGGCATCCTGTCTTGATCTTCCCGATCAGCCATACTGCCGCAAATACCAAATAAAAGGGACCAAATGCCTGGATCAGCCACATGGCAAGCGGAAAAAGCACGCCGAAAAGCCGGTAGATGATCGTGACGGGTGTGCCCGGAAAATCCTCGGAGATAAACATGAGGTTGGCGGGAATGCCCGTTGCGCTCTTGTAAACCGTGTTGAAGACAAACGCGAGCAGACACATGGCGCTGATCAGACCCGCGCAATACAGAACATCCCTTGCCACGATGCGGTAAACGCCGCGCATGAGCAGCAGAATACCAATAAACACCATAAGCCCGTGCAAAAGGAAGCTATGGAGCGAAAGGAAATGCAGCACGGGATAGCGCGGGATCGAGGTGGTGGGAAAGATAAGAAAGGCAAGCCCACCGATAATACCGCCCGTGGCGAGGAAGCAATCCCCCACACGGCGCACCCATCCGCGCCCGAGTGAGGCAAACGCCCCCGCGTAAAGAACGAGGCTGCAGTAATAAAGCGGCACGAACTCGTTTGGATTGCGCGAACCGAGCCGAAGGAGCACGAAGGAGATCTTGACCGCCTCAAGCACCCACAAAAGCACCGTTACAACGCGAATGACACGGCGCACGCCCTCTTCGGTCATGCGGCGCGAAAGGAAAAGTCCCTGTGCCACAAGTGCGAGTGTGATGCCAAGGAGGAGGAAATGCCAGCCCGAGAAAAGTCCCGCAGGCGCGTATTCCCCCGGTAAAGCAAAGAACATACCCGTTCCCCCGTTATTTATCGTCAAAGCCGACGCGGCGCTCCTCAATGACGAGCGGGCGGCGTGTGACCTTGGTGCGAAGCGTGAGAATATATTCCCCTACAACGCCAATGGCGATGAGGTTAAGCGACCCGAAAAACGAAACGAGCGGCACCACCCAAAGAAGCGGATTGAAAAATACGTCAGTGAGCATGAGCACCAAGAGCGCGATCGCGCCGAGCACCGAAGCACCGAGGAAAAAGCCACCAAGAAGGGTGAGGAAGCGGATCGGCGTTTTGGTGTAGGTGGTAAAGCTCTGCCACGCGGCGTCGTAAAGCGTGCCCCAGTTGTTGTGCGTCTTGCCTGCACGGCGCTTTGCCTGCACGTAAGGGATCTCGGTCCTTGCAAACCCAAGCTCGGCAATGACACCGCGAAGAAAAGGTGCGGGATCGTCAAGCTCGCGCATAACGTTCACAAACGAGCGGTCGTAAAGCCCAAAGCCCGTAAAATGCTCGATCTGATCGACCGAGGACATACGGCGGATCATTTTATAGTAGCAGGTACGCAAGAAGCGCACGAGCTTGTTTTCGCGGCTCTCGGTCTTGACAGCGCAAACGACCTTATACCCCTGCTCCCACTTGGCAACGAGCTGCGGGATCATCTCAATGGGGTCTTGAAAATCCGCGCAAAGCGGAATGGTGCAATCCCCCACCGTTTGGCAAATGCCGTAATAAGGCGAATTAAACTGCCCAAAGTTACGCGCGTTAAAAATGGCGCGCACGGGGGCGTATTTCTCGCAAAGACCCTCAAGGAGCGGTCTTGTTTTGTCGGTCGAGCAGTTGTCAATAAAAAGGATCTCGTAGTCGTACTGCGGCAGCGACTTGGCAAATTCTGCCATGATCGCCTCGCAAAGCGGCACGACGTTTTCTTCCTCGTTATAGGTCGGCACCATAATACTGATGCACTTACGTTTGGTTTCCATCTGATACCTCTTTTGATGCGTGGTAATAGCCAAGGATCATGGCAAGCGCAAAGCGCACGGTGCAGGCGATCACCATTGCCACCGCAAATCCCCATATACCGAAATAGATCGTTGCGGGAATGCCAAGGCCGAAAAAGCAGACGCCAAAGGCGCCGTTGATGTACGCCTGATAGGTGCGCTTCGCAAAGCGAATGAGCACGACCGTGACGATGCTGGTGATAAAATAGATCGTTTGCCCAAGGCTTGCGATCACCAGATACTCCTTCACCGCGTCAAGCTCCGCGGGGTAAAGCAGTAAAAGCACGATATACCCGCCCACCGCGCAAAGCAGGGTGAAAACGAGCATTGCCGCAAGGCTGCCAAGGAGCATCAGGTGCATCATGCGGCGCGTGAGGTGCCCCTTGTACCTTGCAAGATAGCCAATGATCACGCCGTTTAAGGGCGCGGTCACGAGCGACACGGTCTTACCGACGAGCGTGGCGAGGTAATATACCGTCACCGCTGACGCGTCGATGATGATCTTCAAAAGCAAGCGGTCGGTGTTGAAAATGAGCTGCGCGATCCCCTCCGACACGAAGAGCACAAGGACTGCCCCCAAGGTGCTCCGCCACGCGGGAGATAAGCGAAACGCCCTTTTCCGTAGCGTATTGCCGTAAATATAGGCAAACAAAACGCCTGCCGCCTCACCGACAAGGAGTCCAAGAGGCCAAATGCCCGTGTAATAAACGAGCAAAGCGCCGACACCGTAACCGATGCTGATGACGAAATAGTAAAGAAAATAGCGGCGGTAATTCAGCGTGAGCTTGTATGCAACGTCGGCGTAATAGCGAAAGACCATCGCAACGAACAGCAAATAGTAGCAAACGAAGGTCGCGTTGTCCATGGTAACGCCGCCAAAGCGCCAGACAAGCGCCGTGATCGGGATGCCGAGAAGGCACACACCAAGCAAAATGAGATTATAATCTCCGTTATTTTCGTGGCGGCTTGCCTCGGGCGCGGTCATGCGCGCATAGTTGGCGGCACACCCCGCCGAAACCGTCACGACGTTGACAAACGCCATCAGATACTGCAGCTCGCCGTATCCCACCTCGCCAAACCGACGGGCGTAAAGCGGGAACACCACGATCTGCGCAACGGCGTTCATAAGGACCAGACCCATAATGCTCCAAAGAGAATCACCGATCTGATTTTTGTACTTTTTTAAAAGTGTCAGCATTCGACCGCCTCAATGATGATCTTTGCCATACGGTCGATCATCTCGTCGGTCATACCGGGGTAAACGCCTACCCAGAAGGTATCGCGCATAATGGTATCCGTCACGCGAAGATCGCCGACCACGCGGTAGCCCGTACCCGTCTTGCGCATCTCGTCAAAGCAGGGGTGCTTGGTGAGATTGCCCGCAAAGAGCATACGCGTTTGCACGCCGTGCGACTCGATATAGGAAACCACGCGCTCGCGGGAAACGCCCTCGCGGCAGGTCAGAAGAAAGCCAAACCAAGAGGGGCTCGAGTGGGGGCACGCCTCGGGCAGGATCAGCTTGTCCGAAACGGGTAAAAGAGCCTCATAAAGGCGCTTGAAATTCTCACGGCGGCGCGCGACGAACGAGGGGAACTTTTCAAGCTGTGCACAGCCGATCGCCGCCTGCATGTCGGTCACCTTCAGGTTATAACCAAAGTGCGAATACACGTACTTGTGGTCATAGCCAAGCGGCAGCTCGCCGTACTGACGGTCAAAGCGATGACCGCACACGTTATCGTGACCCGAGGGACACACGCAATCTCTGCCCCAGTCGCGCAGTGATCGCACGATCTTATGGAGCGTCGCGTTTCTCGTATAAACGGCACCGCCCTCGCCCATCGTCATATGATGGGGCGGATAAAAGCTGCTGGTGCCAATGTCACCGACCGTGCCCGTGAGATACGTGGTGCCGTCAAACTCGTATTCCGAGCCGAGCGCGTCGCAGTTATCCTCCATGAGCCAAAGGTCGTATTTGTTACAGAAGTTGCGCACCGCCTTGAGGTCAAAGGGGTTGCCGAGCGTGTGCGCGATCATCACCGCCTTGGTCTTGGGGGAGAGCGCCGCCTCCAGCTGCGCCACGTCAATATTATACTGCGGGATCGTCACGTCAACAAAGACGGGTACCGCGCCGAACTGCACGATGGGTGCCACGGTCGTGGGGAATCCTGCCGCCACCGTGATGATCTCATCACCGCGGCGCACCGCGCGCTCACCGAGAAGCGGCGAGGTCAGCGCCATAAAGGCGAGCAAATTGGCAGACGAGCCCGAATTCACAAGACTGCAATAGCGCACGCCGAGATATTTCGCAAATTCGCGCTCAAAGCGGTCTGCGTATCTGCCTGCGGTCAGCCAAAAATCAAGCGAGCTGTCAACGAGATTCGTCATCTCCGCGCTATCGTAAACACGGGAGGCATAGGAGATGCGGTCGCCCTCCTGCCAGCTTTTTTGATTGTGATACTGCTCGCAGTATTCTTTTACAAGCGAAAGGATCTCTTCCCTTGCCTGCTGTTCGCTTTTACCTGAAAAACTCATAAAAAATCTCCAATTTTAATCGGTCATTTACCAAGTCTTGTCCAAGAGGAACGCCTCGATCTCTCGGTCGGTCTCCGCCAAAAGATCACCGCCTGCGGCATACACACGGCTCCACGCCACGACCTCCTCGATCGCGCGGGGCAGATGCCACGTGGGACGCCAGCCGAAGACGCTCTTTAATTTATCACAGTTAAGCTTTAAAAAGTTTGCCTCGTGAGGACCGCCGTCGTAGCGGTTGACCCACGTAAGTCCCTCTCCCCACGTTTTGACAAAAAGATCAACGAGATCGCCCGTGGTGTAGCAGTCCACGTCGTCGGGGCCGACGTTGTAGTAGCCAGCAAGGGTGGGGTCCTCGTACTGTGCCGCCGCGATCATCAGATACGCAAACAGGGGCTCCAGCACGTGCTGATAGGGGCGTGTGGAATGGGGATTGCGCACCACGATCTCCCCGCCCGCGAGCGCTGCGCGCACACAGTCGGGCACAATGCGGTCAGCGGCAAAATCGCCGCCGCCAATGACGT
>JAZOSR010000009.1:0-10830 GCA_045657225.1 Eubacteriales bacterium
TTGATCTCGCCGCCCGAAATATTCACACTCGGGAACTTCACGTTATTGGCAAGCGTCACGAAGCCCGCAATGTGATCAAACTGACCACCCGCGATGCTGATCTTAACCTTGATGGTGTCGTTTACCGCGGCGTCTTTGTCGGTAGCACTGTCGGTAATTCTGTCAAAGCCGATATAGAAGGGCTGATAGCTCTCAAAGAATACCTTGTCGTTTTCCTCGGAGATCTTGATCTCACAATCATAAATAATACCGAAGATGCTGGTCTTGTAGTTATAATCAGTCTTAAAGGTACCGCCCGAAATATTGAGCGAAACACCCTCTGCTACGGGAATACGCACGGAAATCAGAGCACCGTAGGCGCTGTCCTTTGCAAACACGGTGCCTTCCTTAATAAAGGTACCGCCCAAAATATCAAATTGTTGCAGCGCGTTTGCAGCCTCGTCGCCGCGCACCACCAGCTTGATGGTTTCCTGATCGTAGGTCGCGCCGTCGCCGTCATCCTCACCGGAGATAAAGGTGCCCGCCTCGATCAGAACGGAGGGCTTACCGCCAAGGTTCAGCACAGCACCGTCGTAAGAGTGGAAGATCATACCCTTACCGTCGCCAACAATGTTACCTTCAGCATCCTTGTTGCTGAAAATGATCGTGTAGGCACCCGTGCTGTCGGAGTAAACGCCGTTGCCTGCGGCAAACACCTCGCCGCCCATAAAGCGCGCCTGGGTGCCGCTTCCCAAAAGATTAAACGCCTTCGTCTCCGTCGCGGTAAAGCTACCCGTATAGATAGTCAGCTTCATGTTCGTCGCCTTCGCAGTCGCGTTGACGATGATGCCAGCCTTCATGCCCGAGAAGTCGCCGTTCTTAATGGTCACGGAAGCACCGGGACCGTCCATGTAGATCATTTGCGTGGAGGTGCCGGTAAAGGTACCGCCCTCGATCGTCACCACGGAGGCTTTCGCGCCGTTCTGCATACGAATGAGGTTGGTAGAGCCACCCTTGATCCTCGTGCCCTCGCCGCGGATCACCAGCGTCGTCTCCTTGTAGACCCACAAGCCGTACGTGTTCTTGATGTCAATGACAACGTCCTCAAAGATCACCGTTTGCTTGGTGCGGTCGTTTGCGGAATTCTGCAAATAAACAATTGCGGAAACAGTAGCGTTGTTTTGAACTGCCAAGGAAACATTCTTAAAGGTAATGTTGCCCTTGGTCACCAAGAAGGTTGCGGTATAGTTATACGCTGCGTTGGCAATGCTCGGCTTAAAGGTCATGGTGAAGCCGCAGCCATCGATCGTATATGTCATATCAAGGTTGAAATTCCATTCACCGGCGTCTACGTTATCAACAAGATAGATCGTACCGCCGTCCTCCAGCTCCTCAAAGGCATCTTTAAGCGTCTCATAGTAATAAAACGCTCCGCCGATCTCCAGCTTGAAGAAATATTTACCCGGCACGTGAACCACGTCACCTCTCGGAGCAAACAAGCTGCCCTTTTGAACGACGGCAATTTTCTCCTCGCGATTTGCCGCAAGTGCATCGCCTGCAAGCGTCAGATTCAGCTCCTCGTTATCAAGCGTCACGGAGTGCCAAGCCTCGGTGATCTCAAGCTCCGCATATTTGGAATCGGATTTGATCAGGGCGATCAGCTCTGCCTTGGTAGAGATCGTATAAGAGCCCGTCACGCTCGAAAGAACGAAGCCTACCGTATCAACGATCGTCTGCGTGCCAAGGGTAGAGCCATCCTTGAGATCGGAAAGCAGCACCATCGTTGCTCCCTTTTCATAAGAGATCGCAAGATTGTTAGCCAATACCTTTTTCGCATACTCGGCATGATTGCTAAAGCGAGCCTCTGCGCCCTTCATGTTCAGCGTGCAGTTCGTCAGCGTAACGCTTCCGGGCTCCTCGCCGAAAATGATAAACTCCCGAGCGTCGACGTTAAACGTGGTGTTCTCGATCACGACAACGTGAGAGGTGGAGTCATCCGTACCGGACGCACGGAGTCTGAGCGAACCGTTCAGAGTCGAATTCTTGATTTCAAATACCGTAAGATCGTATTGATCGGTACCAAAATCACCCGTCAAGGTACAACCGTCAACGCGCACTGTGTTATTGGATTGGAAGATGAAGCCCTCCGCCCCGACGCCCTCCAAAACGGAGTTTGTCAACTGAACGACGGATTCGCCCGATCCCGTATTGGTACGAATGCAGTTACCCGCATCATTTTTAATATTAGAGTTGGTGATCGTGAAGTCGCATCTTTGATGCATCCAAATACCGTAGGACGAAGAAAAATCAACCGTCACGTTATCAAGTGTAAGGGTGGGGAAATCCGCACTTACCCAACCGTTACCGGTGGAATACAAAAGGGTTTGCCACTTGTCACCCAAATCAACGATCTTTACGTTCTTAAAGGTGACAGAGCCTTCTTTAAGCAAAAATGCGTTTTTGGAGGTCGTACCGTTCGCCATGCTGATCGTGTACCTTGCCTCGCCCGCGCTGGCAATGGTATATGCAAAGCCGGGGGTCTTCGTCAAGTCAACCTCCGTCTGGTACGGAACGTCTGCAAGCACGTAGATCTTGCCGCCGTTCGTCACGGCGTTGACCGCCTCCTGCAAGTCCGTGTAATAAGTTGCGTTTTCACCGTTTGCGTCAACCACCTCATAGAAGTGACCTTCCTCCTTGACGGTTGCGCCGTCCACAGCGGCACTGACCATAACGACCGTCATGGCAACCGTCAGAACGACAAGCAATGCAAACAGTAAGACTTTTACGTGTTTTTTCATAGTTTGCTTCTCCTTACAAAAGATTTGGGGGATCGCATAACTCATTTCGCAATTTGTGAACGCGGGATGTACAAATTTTGAAATAGTGATACAAGGCTATTATATATTACTTTTAATATGCCGTCAATGCCCCAACTCTTTTTTCTCTTTTTTAAACAAAAAACACCTCGGCAAACCATACAAAATGCCGAGATGTTTTTTCACATTTTCGCAATATTTGTTCACAATTTCCCCTCCCCGCAAAAAGCCACGGCTCTCACCGCGATCTCCGACCCACAAACGGCGACCGCAACCGCCTTTCGCCTCGCCCCTATGGGGGAGGCTTCTTGCACCACCTCAACCATTCCTCGTAGGGGACATTCACGAATGTCCCGCGATCTTCGACACGCAAACGCCAACGCAACCAACCGCGTCCCCCATTGGCTCCCTCCGGGAGGGGGCTCCCGCGCCAGCGGGTGGAGGAGCCCGCGATCCCCGCCCTACAAACGGCGACCGCAACCGCCTTTCGCCTCGCCCCTATGGGGGAGGCTTCTTGCACCACCTCAACCATTCCTCGTAGGGGACATTCACGAATGTCCCTCGATCCCCGACCCACAAACGGCAACGCAATCAACCGTGTCCCGCCTTGGCTCCCTCCGGGAGGGGGCTCCCGCGCCAGCGGGTGGAGGAGCCCGCGATCTCCGACACACAAACGGCAACGCAATCAACCGCGTCCCGCCTTGGCTCCCTCCGGGAGGGGGCTCCCGCGCCAGCGGGTGGAGGAGCCCGCGATCTCCGACCCGCAAACGGCAACGAAATAAACAGCGTTTGCTACCCAACGCAAAAGCGGGCGATCCGCAGATCGCCCGCATATTTTATCACGCCTCTCATAGGCGCCTCACGCCTTTTCCTCCGCCACGGCGGGAAAGCTGTCCGCAAACGCCGTTGCAAGCTTGTCACATCGCTCGTTGTAAGGATGCCCCGCATGACCCTTCACCCACACGAAGGTCACGGCATGCTTTTCAAGCAGCGGCAAAAGCTGCTCCCAAAGATCCACGTTCAAAGCAGGCGATTTATCCGCCTTTCGCCACCCGTTTGCGCGCCAACCGATCGCCCAACCGTTGTTAATGGCGTTCACCACGTAGGAGGAATCCGAGGTCAGCGTCACCTCACAGGGCTCCTTTAGTGCCGAGAGGGCGTTGATCACGCCAAGCAGTTCCATGCGGTTGTTGGTGGTGTGTGCCTCACCGCCCGAAAGCTCCTTTTCCCTCTCGCCGTAAACGAGAACCGCCCCCCAGCCGCCGCGCCCGGGGTTTCCCCGACACGCACCGTCCGTATAAATATCCACGTGCTTCATCACACACACTCCCCTTCGACAAAGCGCGCCGCGCAGATCGCGCGGCGCGCCCCTTTATTTTAACCGTGTCTTACGGCTTACCAAGCCACTTCTTAATGCAGTCGATCGTTTCGTCGCTGAGGTCGTGCTCGATCTTGCAGGCATCCTCAAGCGCCGTTTCGTGCGACACGCCAAGCGCCATCAGCGCCTCGGCAAGCAAACAATGCCTTGCATACATACGCTCTGCGACCGCCGTTCCACTCGGAGTCAGCACAAGACCGCCGTTTTCGGCTTGCGTAACGAAGCCATTCTCGCGCAGCTCACGCAGCATTACACTGACGGTGGGACGCGAAAAGCCAAGAGAACGGCAAATGTCCACGGCACGTACCTTATCCATTTGCTTTGAAAGGATCAGAATTTGCTCCAAATAATTTTCGCCGGATTCGTGAATTGCCATAATGGCACCTCCCATCAGACCTCTTCCTCGTCCTCCTCGGAGGGCTTGACGAAGACCGTCAGCTTGGTGACGCGCTCCTCCTCCATACCCGAAACGACGACGAACAGATTTTCATAAGCAAAGCTGTCACCCACGTGGGGATCAGCCTCCAGCATTTCGATTGCCCAACCACCCATGGTGGTGTACTCGCAGGAAAACTCCTCGGGCTTTTTAAAGCCAACCTCGTCAAAGCAGTCCTCAATATTCATCGAGCCGACCACCTCGTAGGTATTCTCACCCGTCGGGTAGCATTCCGTCACGATCACGTCGGTATCGTCCCAGATATCACCGACCAGCTCCTCGAGAATATCCTCCATGGTAACCACACCAAGCGTGCCGCCAAACTCGTCAATGACGATAGCGAGGTGAATTTTTTCATCACGCATACGCGCAAGCGCGGCGGGTAGCTTCATGGTTTTATGGAGCTTACACGCCTTCATCAGAAGCGCGCGCACGTCGGGCTCGTCGCCGTCAAGCGTCGCCTTATGGTAACGGTTGAGGGACAAAATACCGATCACGTTATCCACGCTTCCCTCATATACGGGGATACGCGAATACTGTGCCGTATCCGAAACAAGCGCACGGAGCGTTTCCATATCGTCAACGTCACATGCCGTCACGTTAATACGCGGGGTCATGATCTCGCCAACGGTAATGTCGTGAAATTCAAGCGCGGATTGCAAAAGCTCTCCCTGCTCCTCGTCGATCACGCCCTCCTCCTCGACGGTTTCAATGATGGAGGAAAGCTCCTCCTCCGTCACGGTCGGGTCGGTGTCGGCGCGGTCCTTGCCCCAAATTTTGCGGAGCACGAAAAGAAGCGCCATTACGATCAAAACGATCGGGCTGAGAAGAAGAGTCAGCACACGTGTGGGGATCGCCACCACGCGTGCCACCGTATCGGCGTGCTGCTTTGAGAGCACCTTCGGGACGATCTCACCGAAAATAAGGATCACCACCGTGACCGCCACCGTGGCGATCGCGGAAGCGGCACCCGCGAGTTCGGGCGCAAACAGGTCAAGCACGATCAGGGTCGTGCAGGTCGAAACAGCAATGTTCGCAAGGTTGTTGCCAACCAAAATTGCGGAGAGCGACAAGGTAAAGTTTTCTGCGATGCGATACGCGGTAAGGGCGGTTTTCGAGCCCTCGTCCGCCGCGCGGCGCAATCTCATTTTGTTCGCGGTGTTAAACGCGATCTCGGAGGCGGAAAAATAAGCGGAAAGGCAGATCATCGCAAAAATAACGACGTACGCCCACCAAAGCTTTTCAAAATGCCCCAGTTCTACATTCGTCGGTGTCATGCCTGCACCTCCTCATTTACAGCGGCGGCACGGGCAGCCAGCTCCTCCTCATCCAACACGTGCACAAAGGTGCGCGTCGGGCGCTGATTCTCCACCGTTTCCACGGTAAATTCAAGATCGTCAACGACAAAGACCTCCTCAAGCTCGGGCAGCTTGCCGATCGACTCAAGCATAAAGGACAAAAGCGGCTTTTTCGCAATTGCGCGCGGCGCCTCGGAAAGACCGATGCGCTCGTAAAGCTCGCCCATTTGCATATGCGTATTCACGAGGTAGCGATTGCCGCCCAGCGCCTGGAAGTTCTGGTCAACAACGTCCTCCTCGTCAAAGATCTCACCCACCAGCTCCTCGAGGATATCCTCAATGGTGATAAGACCCGTGATCTTCTTTTCCTGATCGCGCACAAGCGCCATATGGTGCTTGTGCTGGCGCATATCGGTCAGCACGTCGCTGATTTTTGCGTCCTCGGTTACGTAATAGGGCTGCGACACAAGCGCGCGCACTTTTACCTTAGGGTTCTTGCGGTATTCCGTGAGGAATTTTCGCACACGCAAGGTGCCGATAATGCGGTTTTGATCCCCTACGTATACGGGAATACGGGAATGATTGGTATTTCTGATGACATCCAATACCTCATCGATTGCGGCAGTGGCACAAAGGGACTCCATATCACGTGCCATCGTCATAATATCGCTGACAACGGTATCGCCAAACTCCAGCGCGGACTTCAGCATATCGCCCTGCTCCTCGTCAACAACGCCCTCCTCCTCGACCGTGTCAAGGATCTCCATCAGCTCATCCTCCGTGATCGAGGGCTCGACCTCCTTTTTGGCAAACATACGCGATGCCGCCGTTGAGATCAAACCGAAAAACGACGCAATGGGGCTGAGTATCTTCATCAGGAAGCGAAGCGAGGATTGGAAAAAGAGCGAAACCGACTCACTACGGTCGTTTGCGAAGCTCTTGGGGATCATTTCCGATAAAAGGAAGATCACCGCCGTCGATGCCGCACTGACCGCAATCGAAAAGCCGAACGAATTGAGGAACTCCTCACTCTTGTGCTTGAACATATCCGTGGCAATGAGCGTAGCGACCGATGCCGCCGCGATCTTAGTCACGTTGTTGCCGACAAGCAGGGTGGTGAGCGCCTTGTCAAAGCGATTGAGTACAAAGAGCACGCCCTTCGCGCGTTTGTTACCGTCGTCTGCCATAGTCTTGATCTTAATTTTGTTCACCGCCGAGAACGAGCTCTCGGTAGCGGCAAAATAAGCACCGCCGACCACGCAGATTGCAAACACAATCCATAAAGGTATACTACTACTGTCCATTAGAAAAAACCAACTCCTTTTTTCAACAATTTTTCTGTATAATTTTTATTTGAGTATACAGTTAAAAAATATTATACCACCTCGCGCTCAAAATGTCAAGGCAATTTTCAAAAACCACCCCCCACCAAGCGCACGACGCAAAAAGCAAAAAACTTTTTCTATTTTTATTTTACACCCTTGCTATTTTTTAAATTTATGATAGAATGATTATAAGTGTAACGATTTCGCCCTCGCGGCGCGATCTGTCGCCACCTTCAAGCAAAGAAAGGAACACACTATGCTACATCTGATCCCGGCTGTAAAATCTCTCACGCAAACGGGCGGCACCTTAAACGCCACCACCCTTTTTATTGACAAAACCACCTGCACCGCGCGTCTGTTGAAGGCGCTGGAGGCACTGCCGCAGTGTGAGTGCGGAGCCCCCCTCACCGTCACGTTTGGCGAGGGTGACGGCGAGGGCTATTCCCTCACCGTGACGGAAAACGCCGTTGCCATCACCGCCGACAGCGAGCGCGGCGCTTTTTATGCCATTCAGACCCTCGCGCAGCTTTTCGCCGCAGGAAAGATCCCCTGCGTTGAGATCGAGGACGCGCCCGATTTTGCCTACCGCGGCTTTTATCACGACGTCACGCGCGGCAAGGTCGCGACCGTTGCGACCCTCAAGGGTATGATCGACAAGATGGCATATTATAAAATGAACGCCCTGCAGCTCTACATCGAGCACGTCTTCCCCTTCCGCGAGACCGAGGCACTGATCCCCTCAACCTCCTGCCTCACGCCCGAGGAGCTTCGGGAGCTTGACGCCTACTGCCGCGAGCGCTTCATCGACTTCCAGCCCTCGCTCTCGACCTTCGGTCACCTCTTTGAGCTGCTGGAGCAGCCGCAGTACCGCCATTTGCGCGTGCTGAAAGATTTTGAGCCGACCACGTGCCGCTGGGACGACCGCATGAAGCACCACACCATCGACCCGCGCGACCCCGAATCACTCGCGCTCGTCACTTCCCTCATTGACCAATACATGCCCTCGTTTAGCAGCGAATACTTCAACATCTGCTGTGACGAGACCTTTGACCTCAAGACCCTTGATCCCGAGGGCAAGCTCTATCTTGATTTCGTGGACAAGATCATTGCACACGTCACCGCCAAGGGCAAGCGCGTGATGATGTGGGCGGATATTCTCCTGCAGCACCCCGACTGCATCGAGGCGATCCCCAAGGATACCATCTTCCTCAACTGGAGCTACCGTGCCGAACCGCCCAAGGATACGGTGGCGAAATTCGCCGCGCTTGGCAGACAGCAGATCGTTTGCCCCGGCACGACCACGTGGAACCGCTTCTGCGAGCGTGTGGAGCGTGAGGAGGCAAACATCACGAAAATGGCAGATTACGGCTACCGTTACGGGGCGATCGGCATGCTCAACACCAACTGGGGCGACTGGGGCAACCCTGCCTCGCTGGAGTGCTCCTATTACGGTATGGTGCTGGGCGCGGCAAAATCCTGGGCGATCCAAACGGCGGCAGACGAGGCATTTTACGCCGACGTGAACGCCCTGCTTTACAAAAACGAAAATGCCATGCGCTACTTAACCGCCATCAGCACGGCACACAATGACGTTAGCTGGACCACGGTCATGCGCGCGGCATATCTCCACAAAAACGGCTTACCGCACGAGGCACCCGTCACCGCCGAAGCGGTGGCGGCAGCACAAAAGACCTATCTTGATATCCGCGCGTCGCTTGCCGCCGACGAGTGGGAGAGTGAGGACTTCAAGGCAGAGTTTCTCCTTGCCGCCGAGGGCGTTTGCCTGCTTGCCGAGCTTGGCGCCGCACTCTCGGGCATCAAGGCGGAGCGCCTTGTCAATACCAAGGATTTCCTTACCCGTTACCGCGCGAAATGGACAGACAAGAACAAGGAGAGCGAGCTGTCGCGCATCGAAGAGATCTTCCGCTACTGCGATACCGTCAAGGCAGAGTAAGGAGTATATATGTTTGAGCAAACCAAAGCGCTTTGCGCGCATTTTCTAAAATTAGGCGTCCCCGGCTTTGACCTCATCGTTTACAAGGACGGCAAATGCGTGCTGCGGCACATGGGCGGCTACGCAGACAAGGAAAACGGCATTCCCATGACGGGCAAGGAAAAATATCACATTTATTCCTGCTCCAAGCTCTTTACCTGCGCGGCGGCAATGCAGCTGTGGGAGAGAGGGCTGTTTTCCCTTGACGATAACCTTGCAGACTATCTCCCTGCCTTCGCCGACATGACCGTTAAGACACCTGACGGTATCCAAAAAGCACAAAAACCCATCAAAATCCACCACCTGTTCGAAATGACCGCAGGGCTTAACTATGATCTGCGCACCCCCGCTCTGCAGGAATATTACAGCATTCCAAGCAACCCCTGCCCGACGCGCGAGGTAGTCGATCTCATTGCCAAAACACCGCTTGAATTCGAGCCGGGCGAGAGCTGGAAATACAGTCTTTGCCACGACGTGCTGGCAGCACTTGTGGAGGTGCTTTCGGGCGAGCGCTTCGAGGATTACGTAAAGGCGCATATCTTCCTGCCTCTTGGCATGACGCACTCCGACTTTTTGCACCCCATTGAGGATTGGGAGGGCTTTGCGCGGCAGTATCGCTACAACAAGGAAACGGGAGAATTTATGCCCCTTTGGCACAACTCCTACCGTCCCGGCAAGGCGTATGCAAGCGGTGGGGCGGGCTGTGTTTCCACGGTTGAGGACTATATCAGATTTCTTGAAGCCATGCGCGTGGGCGACGTGATCCTCAAAAAGCAGACGATTGCTCTGATGTCGACCGATCGCCTGACCGAGCAGCAACGCGCCGCCTACACCTACGGCACGGGCGGCATCGGCTACGGACTTGGCATGCGCGCACTGCGCGGTGACCCAAAGCACACCGAGTTCGGTTGGGGCGGTGCCGCCGGCGCTTACGCCTTGGTCGACCGCCAAAACGGCTTCTCCTTTTATTACGCACAGCACGTGATAAGCAGTCCCAACCGTCCCTTACGCAGCTGGCTCTATCAGACCCTTCGCGCGGATCTGCTCGGCGAGAGCGTCGAGGTACCGATCAACCGCGAGGATGATAACCCGACACTGACCTACTAAAGCAACAATTCGCACCGAAACGGTGCGAAAAAAGAAAAAATGGCGCACCACGGTGCGCCATTTTTTATGTATTATTTCTCACGCGAGAGCTTTCTGGTGAGCTCCTTGTCGCGTGCGGTGGTAAACGAAAAAAGCCAATCGTAATTTCTCTCGTCGCTGTAGACCTCGCCCCAGCAATTATGGGCACATTCGGGGTAGAGGATCAGCTCGGCGTGACCACCCGCGCGGTTCACCGCCTTGACCATTTGCAGACTCTCAATGGGATCAACCGTCTGGTCAAGCAGACCGTGGAAGGTACGGATGGGAAGGTCGCCCAGCTGGTCGGAAAGACCTCCGATGCCACCGCCGCAGATCGGCATAGACGCGGCAAACCAATCGGCGCGCAAAATTGAGAGCGCCCAGGTACCGTAGCCACCCATGCTGTTGCCCGTCACGTACACCCTCGTCTTATCCACAAAGGGGAGCTCACGTGCCCCCTCGACCAAGCGGATCAGCAGC
>JAZOSR010000010.1:0-6226 GCA_045657225.1 Eubacteriales bacterium
AGTAGCCCTCGGTCTTGATTGCGTCAACCACGATAAGATCGCCTGCAGCAACCTTAGCGGAAAGAGCACTGAAGAGTGCAACTCTCTTGGTCTTCTTGTTCATATCGGTGCGATAGTCGCGGGGCTTCGGGCCAAGTGCTACGCCGCCGTGCGTCCACTGGGGAGAGCGGGTAGAGCCCTGACGGGCGCGGCCGGTGCCCTTCTGGCGCCAAGGCTTCTTGCCGCCACCGGATACCTCGGTACGCGTCAGCGTGGATTGCGTGCCCTGTCTCTGATTCATCAGATAAGCACGAACCGCTGCGTGGAGGACTGCACCGTTCACCTCTCTGCCGAAAATAACATCGGACAGGGTGATCTCGCCGACTTCTTTGCCGGCCATATCAAAAACTTTTACGTTTGGCATGTGGTATTTCCTCCTTTCGATTACGCTTTAACCGAGTCGCGAATGAACACGATGCCGTCCTTGGCGCCGGGAATGGCACCCTTGATGGCAATGAGGTTCTTCTCTGCATCGATCTTTACAACTTTGAGATTGAGAACAGTAACCTGCTCGTTACCGTACTGACCTGCCATCTTCTTGTTCTTGAAGATTCTGGCGGGGTCGATAACACCCATAGAACCGGACTGGCGGTGGATCGGGCCGATACCGTGGGTCTTGCCGAGCATGTGCAGGTTCCATCTCTTGATGGCGCCCGTGTAGCCACGACCCTTGGTGATACCGGTTACGTCAACCTTGTCGCCTGCGGCGAAGGTGTCAGCGGTGATAACGTCACCAACGTTGAGAGCGGAGCAGTCGTCAAGACGGAACTCCTTGAGGTGCTTCTTTGCAGCAACGCCGGCCTTTGCGAAGTGACCCTTCATAGGCTTGTTGGTCTGCTTTTCCTTAGCTTCAACGAAGCCAAGCTGTACGGCGTCGTAGCCGTCGTTTTCAGCGGTCTTCTTCTGTGCGACTACGCACGGGCCCGCTTCGATAACAGTAACAGGAATGACGTTTCCGACCTCGTCGAAAATCTGAGTCATACCGATCTTCTTACCGATAATACCCTTTTTCATTTTGTTTTCCTCCTTGTAGGTTATTGGTTGGCGCTTGGAATTTCCTTTTGCAAGGCTACGCCAACATGACCGACAACGATCGGATTTCTCCGAAGGTTTACGTGTTTTTGCCTTTTATGAAATCAAAATCAAAGCTTGATCTCGATCTCAACGCCGGCAGGCAGCTCAACGTTCATCAGCGCATCCACAGTCTTCTGGGTGGGCTTGATGATGTCGATGAGTCTCTTGTGCGTGCGCATCTCAAACTGCTCACGGCTATCCTTGTACTTGTGCACAGCGCGGAGGATCGTGATGACCTCTCACTTCGTGGGCCGCGGTACAGGACCCGAAACGGCAGCGCCGTTTCTCTTTGCAACGTCTACGATCTTCTCAGCGGCAGTGTCGATGAGGGTGTGGTCGTAGCTCGTCAGTCTGACTCTGATCTTTTCCTTTACAGCCATTTGTTTTGCCTCCTTTTTGAATTCTGCGTTCCGAACGCGTGCGTCTTATATAATAAATGAAGACTTGCAGCCCGGCCCGCATTGCTCATCGGGAGCGAACATTTGTGACACCGTGCCGTGCGTTTCTTCCGTTCCCTGACAAAAACCGGATTTGCCCACACCAGCATTGCATGGGTAGTTTCCGGGGGTTAAGCGTCAGGTGCGGAAAACACCGACAGGGCGTACCTTTCGCCCGATTCTAACGGACATACTCTGCGAAAATTAACCCGCATACGCGGCAACCTCTCGCTTCATCGCATATCAGACTCGTATATTTTACCACATCTCCCCCAAAATTGCAACCCCTTTTTTATTGTATGATTGTTAGAACTTTAACACAAATTACACCGCCATAATATACAACTTGCACAAAAAGCGGCACTTTTGCACCCATTCCATACTCATTTCAAGGGGTAAACTGTCAACAAAGCGCCGCTTTTTTGAAAAATGGGCGATTTTTTTGCTTTTTTTCTTGCAAAAAATGCTTTTGGTTACAATTTATTCACATTTACTTGCTATACTAAAGACAGAAAATTCCTGCGCACCCACGCGCACTCGGAGGATCTCTTATGCAAAAAACACTCGCTCACCCCGTAAAATTCACGGTAATCACCCTCGCGGCGGCACTCGTCTGCACCCTTTTGCGCTCGCTTGCCCTTTGCCTTGCCTTTGAGGGTAACTATTTTACAGGCGCGCCCCTTGCCACAGTGCAAGCGGTCATGACCGCACTCGCGCTCGCGGCGCTCATCATCCTCCCCCTCGTTGCCTCTTGGCGCGCGCCCATCACCGCAAAGGAGCCAAAGGGCCACGCCCTGTTTACCAAGCTCACGGCGGCGCTCGCGGCACTTGCGCTTTTCCTTTGCTTTATCTCGGCGTGCATAGCAGGGGGCACCCTCGGACTCCCCGCCATCATTCTTGTCGTTACGTTCCCCTCTCTGCTCGCGGGCATCGTCTATTTTATTTTGCACCTTTTCGGCAAAAGCGCATCGGACACCGTGCGCATTGCCTTTGGCAGCATTTTGCTTATCGCCTTTGCCGCACTCATTTGCCTTACGTACTTTGACATCGGCACGCAAATGAACGCACCGCACAAGATCTCCCAGCACGTGGCGCTCCTCGCCGTCATGCTTTGGTTGCTTTACGATATGCGTGCGGCAGCCGGTGCCCCCCGCCCCCGTATGCAGACCGCCGTTACCCCGGCAGCGCTCTTTCTTTGCCTTACAAACGGCGTGTCCAACACGATCGGCTACATTGCGGGCAAATATACCTCCTCACTCTTTTTCGCCACCGATCTTCTTCTTTTGGTGCTTGCGCTCTATATCGTCGCGCGTACCAAGGAGCTATATCATTAAAGGAGGACTTCGATGAACGCAAGCGACCGTATTCAGTGGCTCCACAAGCGCATCGCCACCAAGCATTACCCCAACGCCACCCTCCTTGCCGAGCGCTTTGGCATCTCGCACCGTCAGGCACAGCGCGACGTAGATGCCCTCAAGGAAATGGGCGCACCGATCGCCTATGACGCGGCTCGCCGCGGCTTTTACTACACCGCCCCCTATTCCCTGCCGACCTACACCGAAACCGTCAGCAGTGCCGATTACGTGGAGGCAGTAACAGGCACCGACGCGCACGCCGCACGCGAGATCCTGCAAATGCAGATACCCTATACCGCAAGGCTTCGCATCCCCGATAAGCTAACGCAATTAGAGTTCGCGCGCTTTATCACCGACCGCAAGCAAAAAGCCGAGTTCGTGTGCGAGTTCCACAACGTCGAGATCTTCCTTGGCGCCATCTTCGCCGCCAAGACCGAGATCACCGTTCTTGACCCCGATTGGCTGCGCGAGCGCCTGATCGAATCGGCCGAGCGGATCCTCAAAAGCAACAAGGACGTATAATTTATAATAAATGTAAGAAACCCGCCCCTGCCACACGGCAGGGGCGGAGTTTTTATCCTAATTCGTCCGTAGGCTCGCCCCACAAATAAATCTCAACAAAATCTCTCAAATTATCTCTAACGTCCCCAAGATAACGCCCATAATAGGTCGTCCAACTGCCGTTATACACGCACGCACGGGCAAACCACATATCCGGTGCCTCCGCTCCGTCGGACGAAGCCCCACCCGTAAGGATATACGGGGACACGCGAGCCATATCAAGCATTATGCTCGCACGAATAAGTTCAAGCATTTTCTTTTCCTGCTCAAAGCAGTCGCTGTCCTTGTCCAAAATCGAATTAAAAATAACAGGTATACACTTGCGATAAGATTCACTTGCCCAGCATTCAAGCACAGCACTCAGCATTTCTGCGGTAGTACCGCCATCGACTCTCCTCTCAAAATTCGCATAAATACCATATACAGAAAAAGCATTGTCCATCACAGTACAATATTTCTCTTGCGCCGCACTACCCTTCGGTAACGGAAGAATACCGTATCCTTCACTCAAACGATAATTACTAATCAAATTGCTTTGTGCGGTATCCAGAATCTGAATGAGGAAGTAGGATCTGCCGTAGTAGAAGGGAGAGTACACGCTAATACCTGCATCGTTGGCGTGATTGTCACCAAAGGCGTTATTGGAGTTCATCATCGCCCCAAGCTTAGAAACCAAATTCGTTGCGGTAATCCCCGTCACATCAGCCGAAATCTTCAAGGTCATATCTTGATCGTTTTCAATCATACGAAGCCCTGCGCCACCATACATCGCTGCAAGACCACGAACGTTTACGGCAAGGCCGTAAATATCCCCGGCAGTCATTCCGGATTGATTGTCTTTGTTTTCATACGTATTATCAAGAAGCCCCACAAAGGCATCTACTGTCCACTGCCCCTTCTCTATACAGTTGTAGAGCCATTCCGTTGCACTGGAAAATCCCTCGCCGGCTGCTATGGCATTATATTTTGCGTTGAGCAACGACTTATTAAAGAACACCACCTGCGCCCGATCGATTGCAGTCATCGAAACATCACCCGTAAGGTAATAAAGAGCTTTGCCGATCTTCACGTTCTCCACCACACCGCTCGGCCACCACGGTTTTTCCAAATCAAGATAGCTATTCTTGATATTGCTCAAATCATACCACAAGCCATGATAGAGTAGCGTTCCCGCAGTGCGGGAGTAACAGGCAAGAATATCAAACTCATGCAATCCCGCGCTATTCGTATACTTCACTTCCTGCGCATAGGAATCCGAATCACCGTTACCCGCGGCTTGAATTATCATACTCAGCTTCACGCCAAGACGCTCCTGCACGGCGTTGTTACGCTTGTAAATAGAAGACAAACGTGCTTCTTCAGTTTCTTGAGCCTGGATAAACTCAGGCTGGTTGGTATTCCACACCAACACCTTTACCGTTGTACCGCCATAATCAAGATCCGCGGGAAGATCGTCATATTGACGCACATTACCCCATTCATCCTTTGCCCATCTAACACCATTCTCATCAACAAACAATCCCATCGGCATTTTGCATACCGTGCAAATGCCGTTGGCGCTGTATTGGTGCTCACCGGTCGCGGGAATTGCGCGCGTTTGAGATTCACCGCACTCGCAAAAGCCAACCTCGATGCCCTCCGCGCCACAGGTTGCCTGTGTTTGAAGCTGCCAACCATCAAAAGCATGCACGTGCCCACAGGACGCAAGCACGCCCACTATACAAAGCAACGCAAGCAAAAGTGCCAACACTCGTTTTAACATATCTTCGCCTCCAAAATTCGTATTATGACACACATCCGCGTACTCCGTAGCATTCTTACGAATGATATGTCACGTATACATTATATAATGTGAAAATCTATTTGTCAACAGGCAAGCCGATATATAATGTATACGTGATATATGTTTTGGAGGTTAAATATCATGCGTTTGCGTATTTTGGAGATCTTAAAGGAGAAAAACAAAACAAAATACTGGCTCTATATCCAGCTTGGACTCAGCTATCAAAATTTCAATAGAATCGTTAACAACGAAACAAGCAGCATCAAATTTGAAAACCTCAAAAGCATTTGCGATATTTTGGAGTGCACCCCCAACGATCTTTTTGAAGAATATCATCAAAAAGGCCGCTAAACTCCGCGTTTTTAAAATTTTGCCCACTTTTTTCAAAAAAGGGGTTGACAAACGGTGGGGCGCGTGGTATAATACCATCGTTTCCAAAGACAGCAGGTTCCCGTAAAGGTAACATTCGTGTTACTCCCCTGCCGAGGACGATCCACTTTTTCATAATTTAAGTGTGTCTTTCTTCGTGCAGAGGTGTCTTGTTGCCTTCTCGGGAAGAAAGATTTTTTTATTTCAAATTTATCGGGAGGTGAAATCAAATGCCCAGCAAAGTTATCCTTGAGCAAAAACAACAGGCTGTTGCTGACCTGGCTGAGAAGATTAAGAACTCGGTTTCCGGCGTTCTTGTCAACTACCAGGGCATCACGGTTGAGGACGACACTGCCATGCGTAAGGCTCTGCGTGAAGCAGGCGTTAAGTACATGGTTGTGAAGAACACCCTCACGGGTCGTGCTTGCGATCAGGTTGGATACAGCGAAATGAAGCAGTATCTGAACGGTATGACCGCTATCGCGATCAGTGAAAACGACGCAGTTGCTCCTGCAAAGGTTCTGAAGAAGTATGCCGACAAGGTTGAGTCCTTCAAGATCCTCGCAGGTTACCTTGACGGCGCAGTCATTGACGACAAGACCGTCATC
>JAZOSR010000011.1:0-7958 GCA_045657225.1 Eubacteriales bacterium
AGTTTTTATAATGGTGATATCTCTTTATCAAATGCCTGCCAACACGCGCCATATACTCCGCACTTTCGCTTCGCAGGTCCACGGGCGCGGTTTTTACAAAATTCCCCGCCTCGTAATTGAGGTTCCCCTCGTACCCGACCGCAGCAAACGCCTGCATCACAGCCTCCCAATCGATCGTACCGTAATAAGGCAGGGTGTGGGAGTCGTGTTTTCCGTCGTTATCGTGAATATGCGTGCAGGCAATATATCCGCCAAGCTTGTAGATCATCTCTGCCGCGCCCTGCCCCGTTTTGTTGGCGTGCCCGACGTCATAACACACGGTAAACACATCGTCGTCAAGCGCGTGTAATAATTCAAGCAAGCCCTTTGCCGTTACGGTAATACAATCTCTGATATTTTCGATCGCGATACGAAGTCCGTATTCCTCGGCATAGGGGATCAGCCTTTTGTAAAAATCAAGATTGTACTCCATCATCTGCTCGTAGCCGTCGGGGGTCGTGCAGTCAACGTGTCTGCACGGATGCACAACGATATTTTTTACCCCAAGCCACGACACGTGGCGCATGCTCCTCACAATATCGTCAAAGCGCCGCTTTGTTTTTTCCTCGTCGGTATAGGAGGAGGAAAAGGGCGCGTGCGCCTGCGGAAAAACGATGCCCTTGTCCTCGGCGTATTGGCGAAGCTCTCTATAAAAGCCCTCATCGTGCGCATCGGTATAATATTCCTTCAGATCGGCATTAAACTCGATCCCGTCAAAGCCCGCAGCAGCAAACACGTCTATGGTTTTTCGCACGCCCAGCTCGTCGTGAAAATTAATAAAATTACTTGTCAACAGCATAAAAAATCCCCGTTATCACTCACCAAGCACGTAAGCCGCCATAAGCTTTATCGTGTTTTCAATACCCTTTTTGTGCGTTCTCTCGACACCGTGGCTGGAATATACCCCCATGCCGAAGATCGCGGCCTTCACGTTGTTGCCGCCCTTGATCGCCTGACTTGCATCCGAGCCGTAGCGGTAAAAGAGATCGACTGCGTAATCGCACCCCGCACGCTTTGCCGCGTCGATGAGGTGATTGGTAAGATCGTAATCATAAGGCATGGACGCGTCCTTGGCGCAGATCGTTACCGCCTGCTCACTGCCCTCGGCATCGGGGCCGAGAATCGAAATATCCACGGATACGTACTCCGAAATTTTCTCGGGAACGTACACGCCGCCAAAACCGATCTCCTCGTAAAAGGAGAAGGAAAACACGGTATCGTACGCGGGCTTCACGCAGTTTTCCGCCATATATTTCAGCAGCGCAAGCGAGCAAGCCATTGCTGCCTTATTATCAATAAAGCGCGATTTGATATATCCGCTCTCGGTCACGGTAAAACGCGGATCGATCGAAATATAATCTCCGTTGCCGATCTCAAGACACTTTACGTCCGCCTTGCTTTTCACGCATTCGTCAAGAAGCACGTAAACCGTATTTTCATTTCGCTCCATCGTTTTGGCATCGTCATACGCGTGCGAGGAATGGTGCGCGCACACCAGCATACCCGTGTAGGTCTTGCCGCTTCTGGTGTGAACGGTCACATTTTCCCCCTCCACATTGGCAAAATTAATGCCACCAAGCGCGCGAACACGCAGGGTTCCGTCTGTATTGATGCCCCTTACCATCAGGCCAAGCGTGTCGGCGTGTGCACTGATACAAACGGTTTTGGAGGGATCCTCTCCCTCAACCGTTACGTAAGCCGTGTTGCGGTTATCGTAGGTAACGGTATATCCAAGCCCCGTCACGATCTCCTCAAGCACAGGCTTCATTTCTTTATAATATCCAACAGGGCTCGGCGTTTCTATCAAGCGCTCCATCGTATTTATCAAATAAGACATATCAATATTCATATTCACAGCTCCTTTTCTCGCCGCATTCACTTCATCCATTATAACACGAAAGCAAAACAAGTGGCAAGAGATTTTTAAAAAATAACGAAAGATATCACCCGAAGCCGCCAAACCCCCATTTACTTGCGGGGGATTTTGTGCTATAATCTAACCGTAATGTTTTTTACACGGCGAGGTGAACGAAATGATAGATATCAACGCATGGTTAGATGATTTTCAAGGCGCGCTTGTCGGCACGTTTGGCGACCGCTTGTGGTTTGTCGGTTTGCAGGGGAGCTATGCGCGCGGCGAGGCAACGGACGAAAGCGATATTGACGTGGTGGTGATCCTTGACGAGCTTACCCCACAGGATATCGAGCGCTATGACGAAATGCTGACGGCACTCCCCTACCGCACACTTGTTTGCGGCTTCCTTTCGGGGAAACGCGAGCTTTTGGGGTGGGACTCCGCTGACCTTTTTCAGTTTTACCACGACACAAAGCCCCTTTTTGGCACGCTTGACGAATTACTGCCGCTGCTTGATCCCCCCTCCGTTAAAAGAGCGATCAAGCTTGGCGCTTGCAACATCTATCACGGGTGCGTACACAACATGCTCCACGAAAAAAGCATTACCCTTTTAACGGGGCTTTACAAGTCGGCATTTTTCACACTGCAAGCACTCTGCTTTGTGCAAACGGGCAGATACGTCAGCCACCTTAAGGAATTACTCCCACTTTTATCCGAGGAAGAGCAAGCAATTCTCACAACCCTCACACGCCTTAAAAACGGCGAAGCTGTTGATTTTAAAGCGGCTTCCGAGATGCTGTTTGCCTTTGCAAAAGCCAAAATCGAGCAAACCGAAGTAAAATAGGCGGGAACGGTATCGAATTTTACCCAAAATCACAAGAATCAAGAAAACAAAAGGGGATCACGCGAGGAGCTTGCAGAGCACCTTTGCGTGTCACGTACCGCCGTTTTATCTCGCACTTTGCGGGATCTGACATAGCCACCGACAGTTAAACCGTTATTTCATTTTAAATAATATAGCAAAACGCCGCCGCGATCTTTCATCGCGGCGGCGAATTTTAGTTTTATTCCCACTCGAACATACACCTTTAATATGAGCTTACTGTATTTTGATGCATTTTCAGAGCAGTTTTGAGTCTGCATTCTCCCCATTCAGCCGTCAAAATGGTCAGTATCCACCTTAAAACTTACAGCTTGCTAATTATCTCTGCTCGTTGCTCCCGATATTGCTCCTCGGTGATCACGCCAAGATCCAATTTGTTTTTCAACAATTTAAGTGCTTGCTCGGGATTCATTTCCACCACACTCTTTGTTTCTTTCTCGCGCGAAGTGCCACCTTTCACGAATGTTCTGTTCTTGAAAGTAAGCAAAAACAACGCTACGTAAAGCGTAATCGCTCCCGCGATCTCGCATATCTGCAAAAAGGAACCAACCCCCCTACCCATTGTCACAAGAGAGATAAGATTTAGAGAAAGTGAACACAGCGAAATGGCCTCAATCACCACTCCTACTGCAGTAGCAACAATAAGGAATATTTTGTGAGGCCCTTCCATTAACAAGCTAAACATTACCAAGCCAAACGACACAAAAATAGCAATAGCCAAAACAAGATCAGGAAGCAATAGGCTAAAGTTAATAATGTCGCCATAATATTCCGCCAAACTAGCGTAATAAACATAATAAGACTCAAGCAAATAAACAATATGAGTCATTGCAATAACGCCAAACGTTACAGGAACCAATACGTCGGCTTTAAACTGGCTATAGAATTTTAAAACATATAACACCAGCAGCACACAGGGTGCTAACGTTACCAGAAAAGATAACCATTCCCAAAAGCCAGGGAATTGACCCTCTAATACATATTTGTAACCATTTTTATAGGAATAAGAATAAATTATGAAATACCTAATACATCCTAATACGGTACAAATCAACGAAACCAATGATAATACGACAATTGGGGTTTTACACCTTAAATCTCTCTTTCCTAAAGCTACTTGATTCATAGTGTTACCTCTTGCTGATTTTTAGAAATGGCTTGCTGATACTCCTCTTCCGTTATCAGCCCCTGAGAGCGCAATTTTTCAATTTTACTAATTCTTTCTGCATCAATCTTTGATTGCGCCTCGGATTTTCTTTCACCACTACGTGTGTTACGCTCAATATCGCAAGCTTTTTCAATAAGTTCGCCAAATCCGTAAAGCAACCACGAAGAAACCCATGCCACGGCAGGGCCGAGAATTAGAGCCAATACACCAAAGAGTATTAAATCATCGTTAGCTGCCATAAGAGCAATTCCTGCGATAACTGCCGCAATCGCTTCAAAGATAAATATCGCCTTTGCTAAAGCTTTGATTTTTCCGCCAATGTTGTCATACATAGTAATGACCCCCTTAAGAATGTGCTTTTTCCGATTTGATTTTTAGAGCTATGAATTTGGCTTCGCCAAATGTTTTAGGCTTGCTTTACAAGCGTTATGATATGATCGCCTTGTTGCTCCAAGCTGCACCAAAGGTGCATCTAAACTTACGCGAAGCGTATCATAACTCATAACTCGCCGCAGGCGATCATAGTTGATTGAATGGGAATAAGCCTTGGCTTATTCCCATTCAATCGTGCCCGTGGGCTTGGGCGTCAAATCATAAAGTACGCGGTTGATGCCCTCTACCTCGTCGGTGATACGTGCCACGATCTTGTGCAGCACGGCGTAGGGGATCTCCTCGATGGTTGCGGTCATGGCGTCCTTGGTATTGACGGCACGGATAATGGCGGGCCAGCCCTCGTAGCGGCTGTCGTCCTTTACGCCGACACTCTTAATATCCGGAACAGCCACGAAATACTGCCATACCTTTTCGGCAAGACCGGCTTTATCAAACTCGTCGCGCAAGATGGCATCTGCCTCGCGAAGCGCGTGCAGACGGTCGCGCGTGATGGCACCAAGGCAACGAACGCCAAGCCCCGGGCCGGGGAACGGCTGACGGTATACCATCGCGTGAGGAAGACCGAGTGCTTCGCCTACCACGCGAACCTCGTCCTTAAAGAGAAGCTTAACGGGCTCGACTAGCTCAAACTTAAGATCCTCAGGCAAGCCGCCGACGTTGTGGTGCGACTTGACTGCCTTTTTTCCCTCTGCCTGCTTGATAGATTCAAGGATGTCAGGATAGATCGTTCCCTGTGCAAGGAACTCTACGCCCTCAAGCTTGCGCGCCTCGTCAGCAAAGACCTCGATGAACTCCTTGCCAATGATCTTTCTCTTCTTTTCGGGATCGGAAACACCCGCAAGCAGGTCAAGGAAACGGTCGGTCGCGTCGATATAAATGAGGTTTGCATCAAGCGTTTTTCCAAAAATGTCAACAACCGCCTCGCTCTCGCCCTTGCGCATAAGTCCGTGGTTGACGTGCACGCAGACAAGCTGCTTGCCGATTGCCTTAATGAGAAGCGCGGCCACAACGGAGGAATCCACACCGCCCGAAAGCGCGAGCAAAACCTTTTTGTCGCCAACTTGATTTCGCACTGCCGTTACCTGCTCTGCGATAAACGCGTCGGCAAGTGCTTTGGTCGTAATACGAGCCATATTTTCGGGTCTTTTGTTGCTATCCATGTTTCCTCCTTGATTTTAACCCCATAGGGGCGAATAAATCTCTTTTTTTATGATATTTATTATATCATTATGCGCCCCGATGCGCAAGGGTTTTTTGATAATTTTTTCAATTTTTTTCACAAAAAGAGGCTCGAAGTCGCCGCCTTATGATTGACAAAGCGGAGCAATCTTTGTATAATAAATAAGGTTAGTAAAAGGAAAGGAGCGTCGCCATGCCCGACATCATCAAGGACGAGGAATACCGCAAGCTGCTGCCGAACGTCGCAGGGCGCGCTTTTCTCTTTTTCGGCAAAGAGGATTATCTCAAATCCGCCGCCGTGCGCGCCACGCGCGAGCGCCTCTGCCCTGACGAGGCAATGGCGTTTTTCAACGACGTGATCATTGACGCTGCGGACTACTCGGCGCAAAAGCTGCTTGACACCATGGCGGCACCGCCCATGATGAGTGAAAACAAACTCATCGTCCTGCGCGGTATGCACCTTGGCACAATGAAACCAACCGATATAGAGGAGCTTTTGGAAACCCTCCTGCAGCTCGAAGAATACGACTACAACACCGTGCTTCTCGTAACCGACGCAGACACCGTTGACGAGGGACGCCTGCCCCAAAAACCCTCCGCGATCTTAAAAAAGCTCTCAAAGGTCTTTACTCCCGTGTGGTTTAATACTCCCACCGACGCACGCCTTGCCAAATGGGTCGAAAAGCACTTTTTGCACGATGGCGTTACCATCGCGCCCCCCACCGTGGCAGCACTGATCGAGCGCGTGGGAAGAAACATGTTTACCCTTGCGGGGGAGATCGAAAAGCTCGTTGCGTTTGCAAAGGAAAACGGCAAAAATACCGTTTCGGTCGATGATGTGCGCTTCGTTTCCTCAATCACCGCCACCCCCGACGTTTTCGCCTTTTCAAACGCGCTGCTTGCGGGCGACGGCAAAAAGGCGCTTGACGCGCTTGCCGTGATGAAATTTGAGCGCCAGGACCCAAGCAAGATCATGGGCGAGATCTCGAAAACACTTTACAATATGCAAGGCGCGAAGCTCATGACGGAAGCAGGCAAAAACATCAAGGAGATCGCCGCGGTTCTTGACGTTCACGAATACCGCACGGGGCTGATCGTGCGCGCCGCAAACGCAGTTTCGCACGAGCGTCTTTCGCGCATCGTCGCACTTGCCGCAAGAGCCGATGCCTCCGTGAAAAGCTCCTACGCCGATTATAGCCCCATTGAGTGGCTGATCAGCGCACTTTAAACAAAAAAGGTTGACTTTTTCAAAAAGCATAGTATAATATTCTTAGCATATTTTTTATTTTTTCATATAGGAGACGCTATGAAACACCGTATGAACATTGCAGGGCTTGACCGCGATCTGCCGATCTGCCCGTTAAACGAGAACCTGTCTATTGCCGGCTTCGTCATTTTCGGCGACCCCGAGCTGACGACCGCTTGCGCCAAGAAATTGCTTGACCGCGCGCCCGAATACGACTATCTCATCACCGCCGAGGCAAAGGGTATTCCGCTTGCACATGAAATGGCACGTCTTGCAAGCAATCAAAAATATTTTGTTGCGCGCAAAGCGGCAAAGCTTTATATGTCGAGCGTGTTTGAGGTCAAGGTACGCTCGATCACCACGGCAAAGGAGCAAACGCTTTTCCTTGACGCGGCAGACGCAGAGCTGATGCGCGGCAAGCGCATTCTCATCGTAGACGACGTGATCTCCACGGGCGAATCTCTGCGCGCGGTAGAATATCTTGTCAAAGAAGCGGGTGGTATTATCTGCGGCAAAATGGCAATTCTCGCCGAGGGGGAAGCCGCTGACCGCGACGATCTTATTTATCTTGAAAAGCTGCCTCTCTTTACCCCCGACGGCAAGCCGATCGACTGAAAGCAAAGGAGATATTGAAACATGGCTGAATTTTTAACAAAAAACGATAAACGCACGAATTATTGCGGCACACTCACCGAGCAGGACATCGGCAAAAACGTCTGTGTGATGGGCTGGGTACAGCGCCAGCGCGACCTCGGCGCACTTATTTTCATTGACCTGCGCGACCGCACGGGTCTTTTGCAGCTGGCATTTGACGACACCACCCCCCGCGACGTGTTTGAAAAGGCATTTGCCTGCCGCGCGGAGTACGTCATCGCCGTTCACGGCACGGTACGTGCCCGCGGCGAGGGTGCCGTGAACCCCAATCTGCCGACGGGCAAGGTCGAGGTGTACGTCACCGAAATGAAGGTGCTTTCCGCGGCACAGACCCCTCCCTTTGAGGTATCCGACAGCAAGAAGGTCAAGGACGAAACGGCGCTCAAATCCCGTTACCTCGACCTGCGCCGCCCCGAGCTGCAAAAGAACATTAAAATGCGCCACGACCTTGCGCGTGTGGCACGTGAGTATTTTTATGAGAACGGCTTCATGGAGATCGAAACGCCCATGATGATCAAGGCAACGCCCGAGGGTGCGCGTG
>JAZOSR010000012.1:0-10663 GCA_045657225.1 Eubacteriales bacterium
ATATCAATGACTACGCCGGGGGATACATGGATTGGGGCAACCTGCGTACTCTCCACCCGGGAGAGGGGCATGTGGATTTTGATCGGTTGTTTGCCTTCCTGAAGGAGCAGGGGTATCAAGGCGACTTCACCGTGGAGGCTACCTCCTTCGACAGCAACGGGGTCATTGATTTTGACAAGCTGAACAAGACCTTCGGGAAGATCCGGGAGTATTTGAAGTAAAGAAAAAACGACTCCGTAAGAGGTACCTTCTCATAAGGAAGTCAAGTATTAGAGCAAACAGACAACTTGTTGTATAACAAGTTGTCTGTTTGTCTATCTTATATTACTCGTTTATAATCCATAGAGTCATGAATGCTACTGTCACTATAATGTGAATAGTGGGTAGGAAACTGATGAAACTTAGTCTTTTATTAGCGAATGTCTTTATGGCAGAAAAAAGATATGTCAGTGAATAAGCACCTGCAAGCATCATAGATATTGTAGCAACCACTGCAACAAACAAAGATTGTTCTATCATAACACCTATGTTTGCTAAAGAAATGATAGAACCTAAAATTGTGATTAACGAAATCGGTATAGGCAGTGCCTGCAAAATCATAACTACCCACATCATTGTTTTGCTTTTCATTGATATATTCCTTTCTGCATTTATCGCCAGTTTCGCCTTTGTATTACAAAGGCACAGGGCTTAGCCCATACCCCTACGGTTGCGCGTCCTAAGGCTCCCTCTGGGAGGGAGCTGTCAGCGAAGCTGACTGAGGGAGAGTGCGTAACAAGAAAGTTACTACAATCCTAAAGTCACGCAGGCTCCTTCCGTCACGGCTACGCCGTGCCACCTCCCTCTCGGAGGGAGGCTTTTTGCTAACCCCATTATAATACAAATTGGCAGAGAAAACAAGTTCTATGCCAAAATTTATGTGTAGGGGCGTTCATCGAACGCCTGCGGGCGACCAATGGTCGCCCCTATGGTAAACTTCCTTATGAGAAGGAGCCTAATCATTCGCTCGTTTTTTTATTGCTTTTCTTCCCTATTCTTTGTATCAGTCCCACTATCTGCCCCGAAACAACCACAGTCAAAAGCGAATACATGATGCGTTCGATCGGAATATAGGTCAGCGACGGTAGCAGCACCGCAAGGTCACCGATCAGATACACCGTTTGAATCTTAAGGGGTGTCACGTGCGACACTGCCATCGCAAGCGCGTCATCACCGCTGGGGGCGCCACCAAGGCGGAGCGCGCCGCCAACGCCTACACCGACGAACAAGGCGCCAAGCACCGCCGCCAAAAGCGGCATGGTATAAATGCTCGGGAAAAGCGGCGGCAGCAGCTCGAATAAACGGTAGGTCACCGAAAAGCCAACCACCGCAACCGCGGAATAACCAAGAAATTCCTTGCCAAGCAAGCGAAATGCCACCAAATAGCAAATGACGTTTAAGACAAGTGAGGTGATGGCAGGCGTGATGCCAAAATGATGCTCAAGCAGGAGCACCAAGCCAAGGATCCCCCCCTCGGTCACGTCAGCCATTGCGTGAATGTGACAAAGCCCAAAGGAAAGGATCGCCGAAAAGAAAAGTATCCCTATGCAGTTTTTTACTTTCAATTTCGGCATTTTTTCTTCTTTCCTTCAAATATCATTTTTCAAGCAAGGGCTTTAGGGTCTTTTCAATACGCATCGCATAACGGTAAAAGCCAAGGTCGTTCGGGTGACTGCCGTCAACTGTGCAGGAATCCCAAAAATCGCCCGCAAAGATCTCCTCACCGCCGATAAAATAGACGTTCTCATCCCCCGCCTCTCTTGCCTTGGTGTAGGTTTCGTAAATAATGGCGCGGCGCGCGGCAGAATCGCCGTAGTGCGTCTTTTTCTTGAGCAGAATTCCCGACGAGGAAATAAAGATGATGGGAAGATCGGGATTTTTCTCACGCACGATACGGTAAAAGGGCTCGTGCGTAGCGCGCAGCGTGTCCTCATTCGGCGAATTGCCATCGTAATCCATTACCAGCACGCTCATCGGAAGCGATGCTACGTATTCTGCCATTTCGGTCTCGCCACAGCCACTACCCGAAAATCCGAGGTTCACGTGGTCACAGCAAAGGCGGCGCGACAAAATTGCCTCGTAGGAATTGCCGGGGCGGGAGGCACAGCCACCCTGCGTGATCGAGTTGCCGTAAAAGACAACGGGCTTTTCGTGCTTATAGGGCGTGGGAGCACTGACGCGCGCGGTGCGCTTCAGGGCAATATAGAGCTCCTTTACTTTATCGTAAAGCGGAAAATTGATGGTGTAATCGGTCATTTCGCTGCTCGTTGCGTGTCCCGAGGAGTAGCCCTCCGACACGCCGCGCGGCGGCACAAAGGTCTTATAGTAAGTATCTCTGCCGTTTTCCACACGGTAAAGATCAAAGCCCGACTGACCCGTCAAGGGCATGTGACACATGGGTCTGCCGTTATCCATCACGGCACGGATGGCAATATAGGGAGAGTCGGTACGAAAACGCACGCGACCGCCAGCAGTATGCCTGTTAAGACCCGCAACGCCCTTGGAAACACGGTCAGCAACCGTCTGCGGCATTCTCGTGTATCTGCCCGTGCTCTCATCGTATGCAACGCCGTAAATCTCAAAGGGGGCATCCTTTACGTCAAGCCAAACGAGATCGGGCTCGGTGATCGTTGTTTCAACAACTAAATTTTTATCAATATCTTCAATTCTCATCCCACTCTCCTCATTTTAAAAGCGCTCCAACCTCTTTGCCGATGCGCTTTGCCATACGGTAAAAGCCAAGATCGTTGGGGTGAGTGCCATCCACCGTGCAGGCATCCCATTCCTCGCCCGCAAAAAGCTCGGCACCGTCAATAAAATATACGTTTTCATCGCCCTCGGCGCGTGCGCGCTCGTACTCCCTACGAATGAGGTCGCGGCTTAAGGTATATCTTCCCTTACCCGTCGTATCGCGCAAAATATCGGAGGCACTGACAAACACGATCGGAAGTGCGGGATTTTTCTCACGCACAATACGGTAAAAGGGATAGAACGTATTTTCAAGATGCTCAAGCGTGGGGGCGTTATGATCGTAATCCAGCACGAACACGCTCATCGGAAGCCCGGCGATAAATTCTGCCATTGAAGCTTCGCCCTTGGCGCTGCCCGAAAAGCCAAGGTTGATGTGATCGCAAGAAAATTCTCTTGAAATAATTGCCTGATATGCGTTGCCGGGGCGCGAGGCACAGCCACCCTGTGTGATCGACGAGCCATAATACACCACGGGCTTTTCATACTTATAGGGTGTGGGGGCACTGACGTGTGCCGTACGCTTAAGAGCAATATAAAGCTCCTTAACACGATCGTAAAGCGGAAAATTGATTGTATAATCACGATAAACGCCATCGGTAAAGTGTCCCGAGGAATAGCCCTCCGACACACCGCGCGGCGGCACAAAGCTACGGTAGTAGGTATCCTTGCCGTCGTCAAGCACACGATAAATATCAAAGCCTGACTGACCGGTTAATGGCATATGAGACATCAGGGACGTGTTATCCATCACGGCACGAATGGCAATATACGGCGAGTCGGTACGAAAACGCACACGACCGCCTGCGGTCTGACGACTAAGCCCCACAACGCCCGTTGAGGTCGCCTCTGCCACGTCACTTGGCACGCGGCGGTATCTTGCCTCCTTTTCGTCGTAAAAAACGCCGTGGAGCGCAAAGGGTAAATCCTTGGCATCAAACCACACAAGATCAGGCTCCGTAATCGTTGTTTCAACGACTAAATTTTTGTCAATATCTTCGATTTTCAAGATAAGATCCTCCTTGCAAAAGCATTTAATTCATTGTAACACATACCACCAAAAAAAGCAAATGAAATATGAATTTTTTACACAAAAATCTTTTCACTATTGTTTTTTTCTGCCAATTTTGATATAATAGGTTTATCTTTTACAAGGATGTGATAAAATGACCTTACAGGAACTGAAGAATGAATGTGCCGCATGCCACAAATGTCCGCTTGGCGACACACGCACCAACTGCGTGTTCGGCACAGGTGACGAGCGCGCCGAATTGATGTTCGTCGGCGAAGCGCCCGGCGAGCAGGAGGACCTCACTGGCACACCCTTTGTCGGGCGTGCGGGTCAGCTCCTTAACACCCTGCTTGCCGAGGTCGGAATCCCGCGCGAAAAAGTTTATATTGCGAATATTTTAAAATGCCGTCCGCCGCAAAATCGCGATCCCCTGCCCGCTGAGGAGGACGCTTGCATTGACTACCTGCGTGAGCAGGTAAAGATCATTCGCCCCAAGCTGATCGTTTGCCTTGGCAGAATTTCCGCCATGCGCCTCATCAAGCCGGATTTTCGCATTACCAAGGAGCACGGCATGCTCTTCAAAAAGGGCGACTTTATGATGAGTGCCGTTTACCATCCCGCCTTTGTGCTGCGCGATCCGCGCAAGCGCCCCGATATTCTCGAGGATCTCAAAAATATAAAAGCAATGCTTGATACGCTTTCATAGGCAAGAGTGAATCATCCGAACCCGCCCTGAAGCCTTGCTTTTTGGCGCTTAGGGCACTTGTCACTCTTGCAAAGTCCACACTTGGCGGCGAGCGCCAAGCACCCAAATCACTTAAAAATCAAGGCTTGAGGATTCTCTTGAGTTTTGAGAGAACAACCCTTTGCAGATGCGAGGAGAATTTTTGCAATAATATGCGGATATTATAAGAAAATTCTCTGATGCAGTTGCACATATTTGCCTCTCAAAACCGAGTTCGGATAATTCACTCTTGCCTAAGGAGTTACCATGGATCTGCAATCCTTTTTCAATTTACTAACCATTATCGGCGTGTTATTTTTGGTGATGGCAACAGGCGTTTTTTGCCGAAAGCGCGGCATTATCAACGACAATGCCTCCAACCGTATGTCAAAGCTGATCATCGAGGTGGGACAACCGCTTCTCATCATCGGCGCACTGATTAGCAAGGAATTTAGCTGGGAGCTGTTCCGCGAGGGACTTCTCTACCTCGGCATCGGCTTTCTCATTCACCCTGTCATGGCGCTCGTGGCGCTTTGCTGTGGCAAGCTCTTCCCCGATCCCGACGAGAAAAAGTTAAGCCAATTTTCGCTGATTTTTACCAACTGCGCCTTCATCGGTTTCCCCATTCTTGCCGCTGTCTTTCCCGAAAAGGGTGTCTTTTACGGTGCCTTCTTCGTTATCGGCTTCCACGTGTATATCTGGACACTCGGCATCTATATTCTCTCGCGCGGTCGCGAGGATATTAAGCTCACCCCCAAAAAGGCGATCCTCAACTTTGGCACAGTTCCCTGCGCCATCGGTCTTGTCCTGTATTTGCTGAAGGCAGTCCTGCCAATGCCCGCGCTGATCACCGATTTCTGCACTTACCTTGGTAATCTTTGTATGCCGATCTCGGTGCTCATCACGGGTGCCTTGATCGCCACACAGCGTCCGCGCGACATTCTTACGAACAAGCGACTGTATCTGTTTAACGCCATTAAATTAATTCTGCTCCCCCTTGTCATTTGCGGTATCACAAAGCTCGCCACCTTGGGGCTTTCAAACAGCTATGAGATCGTCATGTTCTGCACGGTGATCTCCGCCCTGCCGAGCGCCGCAACGATCACTATGCTTGCAGAGCTTTATAACATCAAGCCGGAATACGCCGCACAAACAGTCGGCTCCTCCTCGATCCTTTCGGTAGGCACACTACCCCTTATGTATTTTCTTGCCGATCTTGTGGCAAAGCTTTAAAATCAATCGCCGCACGACTTGCCAAGCAAGCCGCGCGGCGCTTTTGCTTCAATTTTTCTTTTTACAGCGAACGATCAAGCTCCATAGAGCGCGCGGAGAAAACGGAATCAGCGGGTAAAGATAGCTCCGCGTGCCGTTTACCGTCTTGTTTGTCGCGATCAATACAAGAATGAGTAAAACCCCGATGCCAAAGCCCCACACACCGAAAAATGCGGTTATTGTCAGCAATAAAATACGCATGAATTTGAGGGCGTAGCCAAGCTCGAAGCTGGTTTGCGTAAAGTTGGCGATCGCCACAAACGCCATATAAAGGATCACCTCGGGGATCAGCCAGCCGACACCGACCGCAAATTCACCGAGTATCAAACCGCCAACGACCGAAAGCGAGTTCGCAAGCATATCGGGCGTGTTCATCGACGCCATACGCAATCCGTCAATCACGAATTCGGCAAGCAGCAGCTGCAAATAGATTGGTAGCTTGCCACGATCGGCAGGGACGATAAAGGAGAGCCACCCCGGCACGAGCGAAGGGTTGGTGACCAGCAAAAACCAAAGCGGCGTTAAAAAAAGGGTGAGCCAAAACACGGCGTGGCGCACAAGGCGCAGATACGTGCCCGTGAGGGGCGAGAGATAAAAATCGTTGGTTTCCTGCAAAAAATCGAAAATAGCCGTCGGCAGGATCATCGCACTCGGCGAATTGTCAAGCAGGACAATGACACTCCCCTCCAAAAGATGCGCCGCCGCGCTATCAGGGCGTTCTGTATACCTGATCTTCGGGAAAGGATTGTACCACCTCGTTTTAATAAGCGCCTCCGACAAGGATTGATGCCCCATAGTGAGCGCGTCGGTTTTTAAATTCTGCAAGCGCTCCTTCACGTGCTTTACAAGCTTTTCCTCCGCGCGCCCCTTCACGTAGCAAATGATCACGTCGCTTTTTGATGCCTTACCGACCGTCACGTAATGCATGGTAAGCGCGGGGTCACGCAGACGGCGGCGGATGAGTGCCGTGTTGAAGATCAACGTTTCAACAAAGCCGTCACGCGCGCCGCGCATCACGCGGTCGTTTTCGGGCTCTGCCGTTTCTCTTGCCGGGTAGGTGCGCGCGTCAATGATCATTGCCTTCGCACCAAAGGTACTACCAAGCATCACGGTTGCGCCCGACAATACCATTTGCAAAATCGTTTCTCTGCTTTCCGTCACGTCACACTCAACGTAAGGCATATTCTCGCGCAAAAACACCTCCGCGTCGGCGGGCATTTCTTTGAGCGACAAAAGATAAATAAAGAGCTTTTGCATCGCGCCGTCCTTAATAAGACCGTCAATATAAAAAAGCGTGACCTCGCCCGTGCCGATACGCAAAACCTTTTTTAGGACGTCAAAATTTTCCTCAACACGAAGTGTCTTTTCGAGCTCGTTTACATTTTGTATATAAGACTCCTGTAATTTCATACATTACCACCTTTATTTGTTAAAAATAGTATGTACACCCCAAAGCGAAAACGCACAAGGAAAAAATTGTCAACTTTTTTAGAGTCAACCCAATTGTTTTTGTGCAATCTACACATAAAAAAGCCGTAATAATGTGTGTTTGTCACAATTGACATATTTTGGTGCTCATTGTATAATTATAGAGGAGGGTATAGCTCTCTTAATACATTTTAAGGAGGCATTTTTATGCAACTTGCCAACAACGAACAAATCATTCGTGAGTGGGATTATGCAACGTCCAAGAACGGCGTCGTGGATCTGAACAAGACCAAAGCTACACTCACCGTAACGAACAAACGCATTGTTCACGACATCCGTAACAACCTTGAGATCACTCGCGATGAGATCCATCTGAGCGATGTCAAGACCCTTCACATGTCTCATGCAAAAAAATCCAAATTCGGTCCTATTCTTTGGATCATCGCAGGTATCGCTGTCTTCATTCTGGGCATCATTCTTTCCTCGCAAATGGGTGAGGGCGGTGGTGCACTCATTCCCGTCTTCGCTATTCTGGGTGCTATTTTGGTAGTTGTAGGCATTATTAAGTTGCGCGGTGGTGCACTTACACTTACCATCACCACGCAGGGTTCTGAAGGTTCGTCGCTTTCGATCGGTGCTTGGGGTGGCAAGGGCCTTGGCAAAAAAGCAGGCGGCAAGATCAAGGTTATTGTCAACAACGCTGTTGCCGCTGAAATCGTTGACACGATCGGCGCTATTATCGTTGATTGCCAGAAGACTGAGATTGCAATTGCTGACTTCGCAGTTCAAAAATAATTTTTCATGAATCATAACGAAATGCAAACCACCGAGTTGGTTTTGACTAAAAGTCCGTTCACTGTTATCAATCCCATCAAATTGGCATTGGTTATTATACCCTTTATATTGGGTATTGTTTTAGCCATTGCGCTGGGTAGCGGTTTGCCGTTATTGCTTCTGCTGATTTCGTTGGGAACAGCGGGTGTTGTTGCTTTTCAAATTTTCCTTTTGAAATACGAGGTTGTAAAGATTTATTCCGATCGCATCGTATTCAAAAGCGGATTTTTCTCGCCTTCGGAAAAGAGCGAAACCTTTTCCGGTATCAGTAGCACGGAGATACAGCAAACCTTTATGGGCAATCTCCTTCACTACGGCACGGTACATATCAACCTTCTCAGCATGGGAAGAATTATGATAAAGGATATTAAAAATCCGCATGCGGCAAAAGAGTTTTTAGATGGCATGTTGATACATACCACAGGCGAGGTTCGCCGCATTACAATCCAATAACGATCAAAAAAACACACCAAGAGATTTTCTCTTGGTGTGTTTCTTTATATCTCTTTAATCAATCACAAAAAACTTCGGCAAGCCGTTTTCGTATTGAGGTGCCGCCTCGCCGGTGATCAGGGGCGCAAGATAACGTGCGCACTCGTCCGTGACGTGATTGCCGCGCGCGTTGATAAACGCATCGGGCACTGCCTTGATCTGATTGGCGATCTTCGACACGTCGCTGTGCTCCACGTGGTAAGCATAGGGCTCGGTCGAATCGCGTACAATGGTCATCATCTCGCGCGTGACACCCTCCCCTGCTGCCTTCACGGCGTTCATACCAACGTCGACCGACTCGGCAAGGTCGGTAGCAGATGCGAGGTGTGCCGCGCAGCGCTGCGGAAGATTCAGTTCGATCGAGCGGACCTTGCAGCCAAGCTCTGCTTTCACGGCATGCTCAAGCGCCTTACCCGTGCCCGACAGTTGCTTATGACCAAACGCGTCGGTGGAGGCAATACCAAAGCCCTCGCAAACGTAAGTACCGTCAGCAAAGCGAATACCTTCGGAAACGGCAACCACCACGTTCGGGCGCTGCTTTAACAGTGCACGCAGATCCTCGAAAAATTCATCCTTATTAAAGGCACGCTCGGGCAAATAAATGAGGTCGGGAGAAACGCCGTTGACAACGCGTCCGATGCCGGCGGAGGCGGTGAGCCATCCCGCATCACGTCCCATGATCTCAACGATCGTCACGGCGGGCACGGTATAGACCGCGCAGTCGCGAATGATCTCCTGCAGGGTGACGGCAATATATTTGGCGGCAGAGCCAAAGCCGGGGGTGTGGTCGGTGACAACAAGGTCGTTATCAATGGTCTTGGGCACGCCGATGATGCGCATTTCATAATCGTGACCCTTGGTATATGCAGAGAGCTTTGCCACGGTATCCATCGAATCGTTACCGCCAATGTAGAAGAAATATCGAATATCGTATTTCTTGAAAATAGCAAGCAGCTTTTCGTAGGTTTCGACACCCTCCTCAAGCTTCGGAAGCTTTTTGCGGCAGGAGCCGAGCGCGGCGGCAGGAGTGTGGATCAGCGCGTCAATGTTGGCAGGATCGGCAAACATTTCGTTCAAATTAACAAGGCGCTCCTCAAGCAGGCCCTCCACGCCGTTTCTCATGCCGTAAAGTGTTTTAACCGCACCGTCCGTTACGTTTTCAAGCACGCCGCGAATCACACCCGCAAGCGTTGCGTTAATAGCGGCGGTAGGACCGCCCGATTGACCGACGACGGCATTACCGATCAGTTTCTTCATAGCAATTCTCCTTTAAGGTAATTTTTACAAAAAAAGTATAACAAAAATTCCCTCCGGTGTCAAGCAATTCGCTATTTTTTTACGGGCATTTTGGACAAAATCACCCTCATATAGTAAAAATCGGAGGTGATCGTATGTTTTCGCTATTGGTCAGCATGATCCTTGGTGCCGCACATTTATTACTTGGCATCAGCACGCCGCAAAAATTCCCCCCGCCGCTTCCTGCTGAGGAGGAGATAGACGCCTTTGCCGCAATGCAAAAGGGAGATATGGCGGCAAGAGAAAAGCTGATCCTACATAACCTGCGCTTGGTGGCGCATATCGTGAGAAAATATTACGGCTCGGCAAAAAACGCGGAGGATCTCGTTTCGATCGGCACGATCGGTCTTGTCAAGGCGGTTGACAGCTTTAACGCCGAAAACGGCGCGCGCTTTGCCACCTACGCCGCCAAATGTATTCAGAACGAGATACTGATGCACTTCAGACAGCAAAAGAAATTTTCCTCCGAGGTTTCGATCAACGAAACCATCGATCAGGATAAGGACGGCAATCCCCTTACCTATATGGACGTCATTGCCACCGAGGATAATATTGAGGAGGAGGTCGATCTTCACATGAAATCTCTGCGCGTGCGCCGACTTGTCGAGCGTGTTCTTGGAGAGCGTGAGCGTGAGATCGTGATCCTTCGTTACGGTTTGTTTGGCAATAAGCCCCACACGCAACGCGAGGTGGCAGCAAAGCTTGGCATCTCGCGCTCCTACGTCAGCCGCATCGAAAAAAGCGCGCTGGCGACCTTGAAGGAATATTGCGAATAAAAACGCCTGGATACCCGGGGGGGCGAGCCGCTTTTTTTTTTT
>JAZOSR010000013.1:0-36078 GCA_045657225.1 Eubacteriales bacterium
ACAAATTCCAATTTGTCGAGCAGAACAGCGTTGAATGTTGGTGTGATCTTGGTGCAAATTTGGTGCAACACTTTATGCGACGATACTCACGATATTCACGATATCGCACGAAATCACACGATAAATGCACGATATCACACGTATTTCCACGATATTCACGATATCAAACGGTATTGCTAAAACTCAAAGAGATAATTTCGACCTTTGGTCGAAACTTCAAAAAATGCTCTGCTTCGGCAGGGCATTTTTTGTTATCTCTTGGAGAACAACTAAATTTGCCCTTGCGGGCAAGTGAAGTTATCTATGATAGTGAAGTTCACTTCGTGAGTGAAGTTTCGCCCAACGGCGAAGTGGCAAATTTAACTTCACTTGGGCGATAGTCCGAACTTCACTGCTTGCAAATTCACTTTCGCTTTAGCGAAAACTTCACCTATTGCCTACTATTTGAGCGTTCACGGACTCCGACACAGTAACGCCAGCTTGCTTATCAATAACGGCTATGATGTTAAGGCAATTTCCGAGCACCTCGGTCATTGCAATACCGAAATCACCTCTAATATCTACGTTCACATCTTCAAAGAATACAAAGCCAAGATGGCTGAATCTATCGAACACGATTTGCTATAATCAAAAAGGGCGGTACAAATTGTAAAAATTTGTGCCGTCCTATTGCATTTTTCGGGAATTTATGATAAAATATTATGATAATTATAATGGATTTTTATATCTTGTTGAGAAATATGCCTATTAAATTATCAAAAAGTTGCTAAAATCGTTGTTTTAACCATTGAAAACAATCGGGCTTAGGGAAAGTAAGAGGGCTGTACTATGAAGATAAGTGCGGAAAGTATAAAAAGTTTACTGAAAGCAATGGACTATCTTCCCGAAGATGGCGTAAATAATATCTACTATAAGAAATATGCTCAGCACAACAATTACATCATTCGTGTAAATTTCAATACTCAAAAAATCGAGTATCGGGAAAACGATGTTAAGGCTGAATATGGTATTCAATGGGGTGATCTCACCACAAGCAACTTTGAAAACTCGGAAAACTTTGTCGTTTTGGAATGTATCAATAGATTATTAGAAAAGGGCTACGCTCCTAAAAATCTGTACTTGGAATATAAGTTCCCACTTGGCAGAAACGAAAAGGGCAAACTTGATATTCTTGTCTTTGACAATGACGGCAAAGCGTATTTGATGATTGAGTGTAAAACTTGGGGTGCTGAGTTTACAAAGGAAGAAAAGAAAATGCTTAAGGATGGCGGTCAGCTTTTCTCCTACTATGTGCAAGATAAGGCTACTAAGTATCTGTGTCTTTATACTTCACAACTCTCCAAGAAGAACATAGAATATAAGAATAACATTATTAAGGTTGATGAAGCGTGGGCTGAATTAACCAACCAAAAGGAAATCCACGATCATTGGAATAAGAATACGAAAGACAATGGTATCTTTGAGGAATGGGCTAACGCATACGATGTAGAAATCAAGGCGTTAGTGCGTAGCAGACTTTTGCCGTTGACCAAAGACGATAGCGGTAGAATTTTCAACCAGTTCGCAGAAATACTCCGTCACAACGTTGTATCCGACAAGCCCAACGCATTTAACAAAATCCTCAATCTCTTTATCTGTAAAATCATTGATGAAGATAAGAACGACAACGAGCAAGTTGAGTTTCAATGGTTAGAAGATGATACCGATGAGAGTTTGCAGATCAGATTGAACGATCTTTACAAGCAAGGTATGAGCAGATTTTTGGATATAGATGTAACTGACTTCTCCGAAAATGATATTGCTAACACCTTGATCAACATTAGCGACAGCAACGCTCAAAAAGCTATCCGTGATATGTTTGTAAAGTTGCGTTTGCAGAAAAACCCCGAGTTTGCATTTATCGAGGTATATGACGATACATCGTTTAAGCTGAATGCTCGAGTTGTGCGTGAAGTTGTAGAATTGCTCCAGCCGTATCAGTTCAGATACGGACATAAGCAGCAATTCTTAGGCGATTTCTTTGAATTGCTTTTGAACACAAGTATCAAACAAGAAGCAGGACAGTATTTTACGCCTGTTCCGATTACTCGTTATATTGTATCTTCCTTGCCGATAAAAGAGATGATTGAAAAGAAGCTCAAGGCAAACGAGGCTGAAATGTTGCCGTCCGTAATTGACTTTGCATGCGGAACAGGACATTTTTTGACCGAGTATATGGATAAGGTACAATCGATCATTGAAAACGAAATAGATATTAGCAAAGCTAAGCCTATAGCTCGCAAAAAATTGCAGGGCTGGATAGACTATGACAAATTTGGATGGGCTGGAGATTATGTATATGGTATTGATGCCGATTATCGTCTTGTAAAGTCCTCTAAGGTCAGTTCGTTCCTCAATGGTGATGGAGAGGCAAATATCATTAGAGCCAACGGCTTGGATCATTTTGAGAAGTCTAAGGAATACAAGGGCAAACTTAAAATGACCAGCAACGAGAATCACAAAGATAACGCTCAATTTGACATTTTGATTGCTAATCCCCCCTATTCTGTTAACTCGTTTAAGTCAACTGTTAAAAATGGTGATGAGTCATTTGAATTATTTGACAAGTTTACAGATAAGAGTTCTGAGATCGAATGTCTGTTTATCGAGCGTATGAAGCAGTTGCTTAAAGTAGGGGGATATGCTGGTATAATTTTACCGAGCTCAATTTTGAGCAATTCGGGTATATGTGTGTCAGCAAGAGAAATTCTCCTTAAGTACTTTGAATTTGTAGCGATTACGGAATTTGAAGCAAATACATTTATGGCTACGAACACGAGTACGGTTACGCTATTTTTGAAACGTCGCCCCAATAGTGATCATAAACACATTGAAAACGCTGTAAATAATTTCTTCGACAACCCCAAAGATGTTACAGTTTTAGGTATTGAAAAAGCATTTAGCAAATATGTTACCTGTGCTTATGATAACATATCGTTAGATGATTATATTTCTTTTGTCAACCAAAACGGAGATGATAACTTTGTAAAAGAAGAAGTTTATGAAGATTATTGTGTATGGTTTGATAAGTTAAATGAAGTAAAAAAACTGAAGGACTCTAAGGCTTTCAAAGCAAAAACAAGTGAAGAACAGAAAACTATTCTTTCTGATCTCTTGTATGAAAAAATCATAGCTAACGAAAAAGAGAAAATCTTTTACTTCCTTTTGACATATGGACAAAAAACACTATTGACAAAAACTGGTGAAAAGCAGGATGAAAAGGCATTTCTTGGCTATGAATTTTCCAAGTCTCGCGGACATGAAGGCATAAAAATGCTTCCCGAAGGAACAAGGCTGTATGATGAAGCAGATCAGTTCAACTCGGAAAAAGCCAATTATTATGTTTATTCCGCTTTCCAAAATAGCTATCCCGATGTCGATGATGTGTTACAAAACAACATCGAAGTTATTGATACACACGAATTGCTTGGCATTCAGAAAATTCCATTTGAAAAACATATAAACCTAAACGCCAATATAAAGGTTTCATTTGACACAAAATACCCCAAAGAGCGTTTGAGCAAAAATTATGACGTAATAAAGGGAGTAACGTACGACAAAAAGGATCAAGTGTACCGAGAAACAGGAACAGCCATTTTAACTGCTGATAACATTACACTTGAAAACTATTTGGAAATTGTCAAGACAGTCTATTTGGATGAAGCATTTGAAACAAATGATAATGCCAAGTTGCTTAAAAATGACATATTTATGTGTCTATCAAGTGGTAGCCGCAAACATATCGGTAAAGTAGCATATATCAATGATGATCTTCCATATTTTGCTGGCGGTTTTATGGGTATAGTTAGACAACGAGAACAGCATCCTGAAACAATGCTCCTGCCCAAATATATTTACTCGGTTTTAAGTATGCCGAGCGTTAGAATGTATATGGGGAAAATATGTACCGGAAATAATATCAAAAATTTGAATGACAATGACGTTGATATTAAAATTCCTGTGCCACCTTTGGCGATACAACAAAATATCATTGATGATCTAAACCAAATAGAAGTAGAAGAATCTAAAAGCATTGATCAAATGTCTATCTTGAAGAAGCAGTTGAAAAATGGCGACTGGTTTTCATTTGAATCTGAGCGTATCGAAAAATTATCTACTATGGTGGTGCGAGGAAAAAGTGCTAAGTACGGATCATCTGAAATTCAAATTATTAAATCTGGACAGGCAAGAGGATATAATTCGTTTGATTTTTCCAAGAGGTACTATGTTTCTGACACGTTTGTTTCTGATGAGCGTAATTTGCAGAAAGGCGACATACTTATAAACTCAACTGGTGTCGGAACCGCTGGCAGAGTAACCTTGTTTGACTTGGATGGTGATTTTGTGGTGGATAGCCACATTACCATTGTCCGTCTAAATCAAGAAAAAGTTGTGCCTAAATATGTGCTCTATGCATTAGCGAACATTGGCTTTAAGAATATTGAAGCTATGGCGACTGGTCAAAGCGGACAAATCGAATTGGCGTTGCCTACTGTTAACGCAATAAAAATTCCGCTTCCGCCCTTTGAAAAGCAAAAAGAAATTGCCGATCAAATTATTGCTATAGAAAAAGAAATGCAAAAACTTGAAGCTGAAATAGCAAGTGCAGAAGAACGCAAACAGGCTATTTTGGAAAAATATCTTAAATAAGTTTTCGTTTGATTAGCCTCTCTGCGTTGATGTGAATTGGTGCAAATTTGGTGCAACACTTTATAGGGCGATACTCACGATATTCACGATATCGCACGAAAACACACGATAAATGCACGATATCACACGATATTTAACGATATTCACGATATCACACGATATTTAACGATATTCACGATATCAAACGGTATTGCTAAAACTCCAAGAGATAATTTCGACCTTTGGTCGAAACTTCAAAAAATGCTCTGCTTCGGCAGGGCATTTTTTGTTATCTCTTGGATGAACTGCGGTGCAGTGAAATCTGCCTGTGGCAGAATAAATCCACGTTCGTGAATGAAATCGCTTTCGCGATGAAATCCGACTGCGTCGGGTTAATTGGCAGATTTCATTTCATCCGAGGCTCGTCCTCGGATTTCATCCGAATGCAATGAGGATTTCATCACCGAAGGTGATTTCATTTTCATATGCCGTCCTATTTACTTTTTGCCGTTTTTATGGTATAATCTAACTAATCGATAAACTTGAATTTGACGGGGTAAGCAAAATGATTGCAAGATACGTTACAAGTACATACGAAATAACGGATGCATATAAAAGAATATTCATTGATGCAAAAGATGCAAATGTAAAGATACAGCCCTCAAGCGACGATAGTACGAAATTGGTTTTCTTTGAAAACAAAAAAAGGCAATACGTATTTGACGTGCGGGATGGTATGCTTACAATTCAATTGCAAAAAACAAAATGGTACAATCATTTAAGGATCGGTTTCAAGCGCTCGGAGATCAAGTTGTCTATCCCCGGTGTAATGCTTGAAGATGCATCGATAAAATCCAATGTCGGAGATGTTGAAATTTCTATGATAGCCTGTAATGGAGATATAAGCATTCAAACGAATACAGGTAAAGTAAATATATACGACATCTCCTGCCAAGCTTTTAATTCAAAAGGGAATACCGGAGCTGTTACATTGAATAAATTACTTGCGAAAGATAGTATTACGATCAAACGCAACACCGGAAAGGTTTTATTAAACGATTGTAATGCCCGTGAGCTCTTTATTAAAACCAATACAGGAAGTGTTTGTGGCAAGTTGCCTTCCAACACGGTGTTTGTGGTTAGAACAAACACAGGCAAAATAGAAATACCAAAAACCACCATCGGTGAAGTAATCAGCGCAAGGTGCGAAATCAAAACACGCACGGGAAATATTAAATTTGAATAAAGAGTGTCAAATTCCAATTTGTCGAGTAGAATAGGCGTTAAATATTGGCGTGAATTTGGTGCAACACTTTAAGGGCGATATTCACGAATTCAAACATAACAGCACTCACCTTTCGGTGGGTGCTGTTTTTTGCGTTCACAATTTTGTGGGGGCGATATTTTACGATCCTCGCGTTATTGCCCCGCGCAAAAATGAATTTATGGTAAATATATAATATTTACACCTTGACAAGCATATGTAAACATGTTATAATGTGTAAGTGAAATTTACCGACGAAGGGGAGGCGCATTTCGTGAATATCGGAGAAAACATACGCAGTATGCGTCTTTCCAAATTGATGACGCAAGCAGATCTTGCGGGTGACCAGATCACGCGCAATATGCTCTGTCAGATCGAGCGCGGCGCGGCGCTCCCCTCTGTGCCTACCCTGTGTTATCTTGCACAGCGTCTGAACGTTCCTGTCGGCTACCTTTTGGCAGAGGCAGAGGAGGGGCTTGCCTACCGCAAGATGATGACGATGCCAAACGTTTACCGCGCCTTTCACGCGGGGGATGCCCGTGGGTGTCTTTCCTTGCTCGGTACCGCATTTGGCGAGGAGAGCGACGACGAGATCGCCCTTGTTCGCGCGGAGTGCGAATACCGCATTGCGCGGGAGGTCTTTCTCGGCGGCAGACTGCGTGAGGCGGCAAGCCGATTTGACAGTGCACTGCGAGAGGCGTTGCGCACCAAGCACGACACGGCGTGGCTACGCGCGGCAGCGGCGGTATATTTCCGCTACATGCTTTCGCTTTCCCCCTCGCTTACCTCGGATATACTTGATACCGAGGAGATCGAGACGGCAAAATCTCTACAGGACGATTTTTGTGCCTACGTGCTCGCCTGCGAGGCGCTTGACGGTGGGCGTGACGGCGAGGTGGCGGAGTATCTTTCACGCTACGGCGGCTCGCTTTACGCGGCGCGACTTTCCGCTTTGCGCGATATGCGAAGCGGTGCGGTTGCCGAGGCGCTTGCCGCATACGAGCGACTGCTTGCGCACGAGTCGCTTGACGTGGGAGTTTTGATGTGCGAGATCTTTGGCGACATGGATCTTTGCTGTCGTAAAAACGACGATTACAAGCGCGCCTACGAATTTGCCTCCTCGCGCGTGGCACTGATGCAGCGCCTTTTAGAGGAGATATGAAACGGCGGCTTTTGGCATAATATGTATTGCTGTTTAATGGATTGGAAAAACGGCTATTATCAACGGAGGGAGGAATGTGTATGGCAGACAAAAAGCAAACGCGAGGTATTGCGCAGAATAAAAAGGCATGGCACGATTATTTCGTGGACGAAAAATTTGAAGCGGGCATTGAGCTGTTTGGCACGGAGGTCAAGAGCCTTCGCGCGGGTCGTGTGAACTTAAAGGACTCCTACTGCTCGTTTAAAAACGGAGAGATCTTCGCACTTGGCGTGCACATCAGTCCCTACGAGCAGGGAAATATCTTTAACCGCGAGCCGCTTCGTCCCAAAAAGCTCTTGATGCACAAGAGGGAGATCTTGCGATTAGCGGGGCGGTCGGCGGAAAAGGGCTTTTCGGTGATTCCGCTTTCCCTTTATTTTTCGGGCTCGCGCGTGAAGATGGAGATCGGTCTTTGCCGCGGCAAAAAGCTGTACGACAAACGCGAGGATATGGCGAGAGCCGACGCGAAACGAGATATGGAACGCGCCTTCAAGGGCGGAAACAGAGAATATTAAGTGAGGAAGGGTTGTCATGAACGAAGAACAGAAGAATTTAAATCAGCAACAAGGTCATGTAGCTCCGCAAAATAATGCCGAGGTGACAAAAGCGCCCGAAGCGCCCAAGGCAGAGCCTATCAAGGCGGAAAAGGCACCCGAAGTGCAGGAAGTCGAGCCCGCAAAGGCAGAAAAGGCACAGGAAGCGCCGAAAGTCGAGCCCGCAAAGGCGGAACAGGCACAGGAAGCGCCGAAAGCCGAGCCCACAAAGGCGGAACAGGCACAGGGAGCGCCGAAAGTCGAGCCCGCAAAGGCAGAACAGGCACAGGGAGCGCCGAAAGCCGAGCCCGCAAAGGCAGAAAAGGCGAAAGAAGCGCCGAAAGCCGAGCCCGCAAAGGCAAAGAAGGCGCAGGAAGACGTGCTTGCGCTCGTGCCCGCAGAAACCGAAACTCCCAAAAAATCCAAGGAGCCGCGTGAAGCGGCAAGAAAAGAAAAGAAGAAAAAGAGAAGGGTGGAGGATCCGCCTCGCTATAAAAAGCACGAGGTCTGGCGCGCCTTTACGGGTATTCTCAAATTCATCCTCATTTTGTTGCTTGGTATGATCATTGCTTACGGCTCGATCGCGGGTGCGGTCTTCTTTGCCGTCGGCGGTCTTACGATTGATATGCTTCAGGATTGGGGCATTGTCGGCGAGATCGATTATCTGACCGACACGGGCGAGGTGGACCTTACCGCCACAACGCTCCTGCAGCTGATTCTCGATCTTAATAAGGTCAGCGAGAATCTTGGCAGCTACAGTGTGCGTACTCTGATGGATCACTACGGCGTAGTGCTCTCCGAGGAAACGCTCGCATCCCTGCCGAGTGAGATTCTTGAGATCCCGCTTGATCAGCTGACCTCCGACGACGCGGTTGGCGTGATCACCGAGAATATCAAGCTTGGGTATCTTCTTGCCTTCTTCCCCGATGGGCTGCTTGCCGCTCCCGTGAAGGAAAAGCTGCAGGATCGCCCCTTGTCGCTCCTTACCGAGGGCAAGTATGACGAGCTCCTTGCCGACGTATATCTCGGCTATTTTATGGGTGTTAATTTTGATGAGAACGACAACGTCATTTATCAAAACCCCGATCAGTACACCATGCAGGAAACCGTGGCAAAGCTTGACGTCGGCTCGCTTCTTTTTGCGCTGACGAACAACGGCGATCTGCTTGGCGTAATGGCAAGCGATCTTGGCGATCAGCCCGTGCGCCCCTTTATTTCGGGCATTATGTCGGGCGCGCTTCTTGAAAAAATGTGCGAGGGACGCACCATTGGCGACGTTTTGTTGCCCGATCCCACAACGGGGCAGTATACCTTTAGCTTTGCGGCACTATCCGAGGGCGTTTACCTCGGTGATACGCTTGGCTACACGCTTGTTGATGGCGTGTGGTACAGCACCTACACGGACGACGGTGATGCGGAAAACGACGTAAAGGTATCGACCATGTACGCGAAGCTCGTAGGCATCTCGCTCGTTGACGTTATCAATAATGAGGTGTCGCTTGATGCCACCTTTGACGGACTTTACTTCGGCGATTTGCAAAGCGGCTACGTGCGCGGCGAGGCACAGATGGGCACCGATGAGCAAACGGGCGAGCCCGTTGTGCTCGGCTACGAGTGGTACCGCGGCGGTGAGCGTATTGGCAAGGTGCAGGAAAAGCTTGCAAACGTGATGGTCAATACGGTCCTTGGCGGTCAGCTTGACATAGGTGCCGTGCTTGGCGACCTGATGATCGGTCATCTGCAGGGCTACTTGCAGGACGAGGAAGGCAAGTGGTATAAGAACACTACCTCCGAAGGCGGTGAGCCGACGCGCGAATATGTGAATGCGGTGAGCAGTGCGCTTGCGGGCGTAGGACTCTCCGACGTTTTGAACGGTCAGCTTGATATTGCCGCTACGCTCTCCTCGCTCTACCTTGGCGATCTGCAGGGCTTCGAGAAGAAGAGCGATAACAAGTGGTACAAGACAACGACCCCCGCGGGTGGTGAGCCTGTAAGCGAGTACGTGGGCGCAGTGAAGAACGCGCTGGCAGACGTTTCGCTCTCCTCCGTGATGAACGGCGAGCTTGATATTGCCGCCACGCTTGAGGGGCTTTACCTCGGCGACGTGCAGGGCTTCGAGAAGAAGAGTGACAATAAGTGGTACAAGACGACTACCCCCGAGGGTGGCGAGCCTGTAAGCGAGTACGTGGGCGCGGTGAAGAACGCGCTGGCAGATCTTTCACTTTCGTCCGTAATGAACGGTGAGCTTGACATTGCCGCAAGCCTTGACGGGCTGTACCTCGGTGACGTGCAGGGCTTCGAGAAGAAGTCTGATAACAAGTGGTATAAGGCAGGCGAATACGTAGGCTCGGTGAAAAACGCGCTGGCAGATCTTTCGCTTTCGTCCGTAATGAACGGTGAGCTTGACATTGCCGCAAGCCTTGACGGGCTTTACCTCGGCGACGTGCAGGGCTTCGAGAAGAAGAGTGACAATAAGTGGTATAAGACAACTACCCCCGAGGGTGGCGAGCCTGTAAGCGAGTATGTGGGCGCGGTGAAGAACGCGCTGGCAGATCTTTCGCTTTCGTCTGTAATGAACGGTGAGCTTGACGTTGCCGCAGCGCTTGACGGACTTTACCTCGGTGACGTGCAGGGCTTTGAGAAGAAGTCCGATAATAAGTGGTATAAGGCAGGCGAATACGTAGGCTCGGTGAAGAACGCGCTGGCAAACGTTTCTCTTTCCTCTGTGATGAACGGCGAGATGGATGTTGCCGATTCGCTTTCCTCGCTTTCGCTCGGTGACGTACAGGGCTACGTGAAGGGCGAGGGAGATAAATGGTATCGCGAGATTACGTCCGCAGGCGGCGAACCGCAGCTTGAATACGTTGGTGCCGTTGAAAACGCCCTTGCAGACATTGCACTTTCCGACGTGATGAACGGTAATTTCAGCATCAAGAGTGCGCTTGAGGGGCTACGCCTCGGTGACGCGATGAATTATATCCGCGGTGAGGTGACGGCGCCTGCCGATCCCACCGATCCCGATTCCTATGAAAAGTATGCCTTCACCAAGTCCGCTGCAGTGTCGGGGGCTACCCCTGAGGCGGTGACGGGAGCGGCATTGGAGATTGCCAATATTCCGATCTCGCATATGTTTGAGGGAAAGATAGAGCTTGAGGATACCGTCAGGACCCTGACGCTTGCCGAGGCGCTCGGCTACGTGAAGGTAGACACCGATAACGACGGTGTGGCGGATACATGGTACGAGAGCTATACCAACGACAACGACGATACCAACGACGTGAAGGTCACGGGTATTTTTGCCTCGCTTGCTGACAAGAAGATCAGCGACCTTGGCGCTGATACCGTCAACGGTCTTTATCTTGCCGATGTGCTTGGCTACAAGAAAACAGGCGAGAAATGGTACGATAAGGATAATGCCGAGGTTACAGGTGTCTTGGCGGCGCTTGCCGACAAGAAGGTCGGGGAGCTGAACGGCGCGACGATCAACGATCTTTATCTTGCTGACGTGCTTGGCTACAAAAAGACGGGCGAGAAATGGTACGATAAGGACGGTGCCGAGGTCACAGGTGTCTTGGCGGCGCTTGCCGACAAGAAGGTCGGGGAGCTGAACGGTGCGACCATCAACAACCTTTGTCTTGCTGACGTGCTTGGCTATCACAAGGTGAGTGACAAGTGGTATGATAAGGATAACGTAGAGGTCACGGGTGTTCTTGCGGCGATTGCCGATAAGAAGGTTGGTCAGCTCAATGGCGCAACCTTCAACGATCTTTATCTTTCCGACGTGCTGGGCTATCATCAGATCGGTACGCTGTGGTTTGATAAGGATAACAACGAGGTCACGGGTGTGCTTGGGGCGCTTGCGGGCAAGAAGATCAGCGAGCTGAACAGCGCCACCATCAACGAGCTTACCCTTGCCGACGTAATGGGCTACAAGCAAAGCGGTGCTTTGTGGATCGATAAGAACAACAATGATGTCACGGGCGTTTTGGCGGCTTTGGCGGATAAAAAGATCGGCGAGCTTGACAGCTCGACTATCAACGGTCTTAAGCTTGCCGAGGTGCTCTCCTACAAAAAGAAGAACGACGGTAAGTGGTATGATATGTACGGCAAGGAGGTCACGGGCATTCTTGCTTCGCTTGCCGACAAGATGGTGGGTGAGCTGAATGGCGCGACCATCAACGGCATTCTCCTTGGTGAGGTGCTGGGCTTTGAGCATAAGGATACCAATGCCGACGGCAAGGCAGACGCGTGGTATCAGAACGGTGCGCCTGCCGCGGGCATTATGTCGCATTTCGCAGACCTTTCGATCGGCGATCTGTCGAACTCCCAGCTTGTCGGTGAGTGCGTGAAGAAGATGACGCTTGCCGAGGCAATGGGCTATGTGAAGGTCGATACCGACAGCGACGGCGTGGCTGACACGTGGTATTCACAGTACAGCGATGATCGTAATAGCACCAATGACGTCAAGATCACGGGCATTCTTGCAGTGCTTGCAGGGAAGAAGCTTTCGGAGATCGATTCCGGTACTATTGAAACACTTTCCCTTGGCGAGGTGCTGGGCTACACCTTGATGGATACGGACAACAACGGCAAGGGTGATACGTGGTATCAGAACGGTGCCCAGGTAAAGGGCATGATGGCAACGCTGGCAGATCTGACGATCGGTGAATTTTCCGATTCCCACAAGGTGAGCGAAAAGATCAATGACGTGTATCTTTACGAAATTCTTGACTATGAGCTGGTTGATGGTAAATGGGTCAGCCACAATGATCATAACGATCGCGCGGGCGGCGTTTTGGCTCATCTGCTTGAGCTGAAGATTTCCGAGGTGAAGCACGAGATTGACGATATGGAGCTTGGCTATGCCTTTGGCTTCTATTATGATAGCGAGCAAGATGAATGGTTTACCGACGTGGCGCACACGAAAAAGCCCACGGGTATCACCGCTGCCCTTGCCGATATCCGCCTGACGGAGGCAAGAGAGAAGATCGATGAAATGAAGATCGGCACGCTGCTTGGCTATCGGTATATCGATACCAATGCGGATGAAAAGGCGGATACGTGGTATTCTCTGTATACCGACGACGGTAACAGTGCCAACGACGTGAAGCTCTCGGGACTGAACCTCGTGTTTGCGGATATGATGATCGCAGATCTCGGTAATTCCGATAAGGTGGCTATTGCGATGCAATCGGCAAAGCTTGGTGATGCACTCGGCTATAAGCAGAGCGGCAGCGGCTGGTATCATACCAAGGTCGTTAACGGCGTGACCGTAGCTGATACCGCAAGGCCTGTGACGGGTGTGATCGGGGCACTTTGCGGCAATCCGATCGGCTCGATTGAAAGCGATATTCAGGGCATTGAGATTGGTACGATGCTGAATTTCACGAAGAAATCCGACGGCTGGTACGACGCCGCCAACAAGAAGCTGAACGGCGTGATGGCAATTCTTGCCAACTCTAACCTTGATAACGTGGCGGGCAATATCAACAACATGACCGTTGAGGACCTTTGGCCCGAGCGCACGGGCGTGCTTGCCGCCATTTCTGATGACGTCAAGCTCCTTGAGCTCAATACGGCGGTGGCGACCCTTACCGTGAAGCAGCTGCGTGACGTTGGCGTGCTGAGCCTTAACGATACGCAGGTTGCAAAGATCAATATGATGCTTTCCGCCAAGGAAGGAAAGGCCGTTAATATTGACACGATGGGCTTGCCCGAATTTATCAACAAAATGCTCGGCTTGATACCCGGTCTTTGATAAAAAAGAAAACACGACAAATTTTACTTGACAAACGGGGGACAATTCGTTATAATGATTGTCCCCCCTACATGGGCCCGTAAAGGTTTCGACGGGGATTTTGAAGCAGGATAAGCGTGGCGTGCCGAGCAATCACGTAAAAGGCTCAATTTTTAAAATTAAACGCTGACAATACTGTCGCAATGGCTGCCTAATTAGGCAGTGCCGCGGCTTTTTAGCCGCCCGTTCCCCCGAGGAGGACCACGACCACGGGCTGAGCGTCATGCAGTGGTGAACATGCATCGGGAGTTCGCTCTTGTACCGATCATGCACAAAAGGGCTACCCGCAGGTGGAGGATGCTTGTGTCCGCCACCCAAGGGGAATTTTAAATCATAAGCTATCCACGTAGAAGGTCCTGTGAATGGATTTTCGGACAGGGGTTCGATTCCCCTCGGGTCCACCAAAAAATCGACAAGCTTCGGCTTGTCGATTTTTTTATCCATTGCGAAAGCAATGGTATATCATCACGCTTTAGCGTGTATATCATCGCCGAAGGCGCATCTCATCAACCATAGGTTGTATCACTTTCGCAATGATGATATACAAGGCTTACGCCTTGATGATATACGATGCTTCGCATCAATGATATACACGCCCTTGGCGTGATGGGGAGCGCCGAAAGGCGCTCCCTTTTTTGCGGCTTGGTGAACCCGAGGCTTGGAAACGAACCCTGCAAGGTGCAGAAGAAAATGATGGATCGGGGAAGAGGAAAACGCATAAGGGTCAGCTCTATTTGGCGCAGAACAAACACACAAGAAAAATAAAAAACCGCTTTTGCTACCCCAAAAGATAGCAAAAACGGGTTTCTCACAAAAGGATCAGCCTTGGCTTGCCGATATAATTAAGGAGGTATTTTTTGACCATTGCCTTTGCAATGGGGAGCGACGTGCGGTCGGCGGCGCTTTCGGGGTCGTGCGCGTCAAAGCCGAAGGTAACAGGGGCGCCCACCTCGCCCGCGATCTCCCAAAAGAGGTCGGTGGGGTAAATGCGCTCCGCGCGAATGCCGAGAAAGTTGATTTCAAGCGGCGTGTTCGTTTGCTTGGCGACCTCGCAAATGCGGCGCATTTCACGGCGGTAGATCGCTTCCTCGCCCGTGAAATAAAAAACGTCGGGGTGCGCAACGTAGGTGAAAACGCCCGTGCCGATCGCCTCGATCACAGTGTCAACGTACTCGACAAGCGACGCCTCGTCCTCGTGCGGCATCTGGGTGTGATAGTAAAATATATTGCTTGGACGGTAGTGCTGACCGAGGATCAGGTATTCTGCGCCAAGGCGCTTGGCACCCTCAAGCATATCGTTAAAATACTGCGGATAGTATTCCATTTCAAAGCCGACGTGCAGGGTGATCTTGTCGGCGTAGCGTGTCTTCAGGGCATTGATCGCGGCGATATATTCGGGTGCGTCGGTGACGCGCACCGCGTAATCGCGCTCCCTACCGTTCGGGAACAAAAAGGGAATATGGTCGGAAAAGCCCATGTCGGTAATGCCGCCCTCGATCGCCGCCTTTACGTATTCCTCATCGGTGCCCGAGGCGTGATGACAGCGGGCGGTGTGGGTGTGAAAATTATAGTTCATGTCGTACCTCGCTTTGTTTACAAAGCTATTATATCCCAAAGGGGGAAAAAAGTCAATGAATGCGAGAAAATCGGCGCGTTATCCTCGGCAAATTCGGTGGTTTTCACAAAACGCGCCCGAAAAGCAAAAAAAGATTTGCAAAAAACGCAAAATTTGTGTTTTTCTCTTGCAAAAATCCGATGATTGTTGTATAATGATAAAAATATATAGTGGTTAGGCAAGAGAGTCGAACACAAATTGCAAATAAAGGAGAATGAACATGGCATACTATTATCCTGAAGCTTCCCACACATTTAACGAATATTTGCTCGTGCCGGGGTATTCCTCTGCGGAATGCATTCCTGCTAACGTATCTTTGAGAACGCCTCTTGTGCGTTATAAGCGCGGCGAGGAGCCCGCAATTTCCATGAATATTCCGCTCGTATCCGCGATCATGCAGTCGGTATCGGGCGACCGCCTTGCCGTGGCACTCGCGCAAGAGGGCGGCGTGTCCTTTATTTACGGCTCGCAGTCGATCGAGGATGAGGCGGCAATGGTTGCCAAGGTCAAGGGCTACAAGGCAGGCTTTGTTCGCTCCGCGTCGAACCTGCGCCCCGATCAGACGCTTGCTGACGTGCTGGCACTGAAGGAGGAGAACGGCTTCTCCACTGTTGCCATTACCGCGGACGGCACGCCGAACGGCAAGCTGCTTGGTATTGTGACAGGCAGAGATTACCGCGTTAGCCGCATGGATCCTGCCGAGAAGATTGAGAGCTTTATGACCCCTCTTGCCAAGCTGATCACCGCGCCCGAGGGCACGACCCTCAAGGAAGCAAACGATATTATTTGGGATAATAAGCTCAATTCGCTCCCCATCATCAATAAGAAGGGCGAGCTTTGCTACTTCGTGTTCCGCAAGGACTACGACCAGCACAAGAAAAACCCCATGGAGCTGCTTGATTCGCAAAAGCGTTACATCGTTGGCGCGGGCATCAACACCCGTGACTATGAGGAGCGCGTGCCCGCACTCGTTGAGGCAGGCGTTGACGTGCTCTGCATCGACTCCTCGGAGGGCTACTCCGAGTGGCAGAAGCGCACCATTGCATGGATCCGTGAGAAGTATGGCGACACCGTAAAGGTCGGTGCCGGCAACGTCGTGGACGGAGAGGGCTTCCGCTTCCTTGCCGATTGCGGTGCTGACTTTATCAAGGTCGGTATCGGCGGCGGCTCGATCTGCATTACCCGTGAGACCAAGGGTATCGGCAGAGGTCAGGCAACGGCACTCATTGACGTATGCAAGGCGCGTAACGAATATTTTGAAGAAACCGGCATCTACGTGCCGCTCTGCTCGCACGGCGGTATCGTACACGACCACCACATGACGCTTGCACTTGCCATGGGCTCTGACTTCATCATGCTTGGCAGATATTTTGCCCGCTTTGACGAGAGCCCCACGGCGAAGGTCAACGTGAACGGCACCCTGATGAAGGAATATTGGGGCGAGGGCAGCAACCGCGCACGCAACTGGCAGCGCTATGACCTCGGCGGCAGCAAGAAGCTGTCCTTTGTGGAGGGCGTTGATTCCTACGTGCCCTACGCAGGCAAGCTTTCCGACAACGTTGGCGTTTCGCTTGCCAAGGTGCGTTCCACCATGTGCAACTGCGGCGCGCTTTCCATCCCCGAGTTGCAGGAGAAGGCGAAGCTGACGCTCGTTTCCTCGGTGAGCATTGTCGAGGGCGGCGCACACGACGTGCTGCTTAAGACCACTAACAAACAGGTTTGATTTGGGACTGCGGTATTTAGCCCGAGACCCAAACACCCCAACGATCAATAAAAAACCGCTCTCCTTCACCTTTCGGGTGGGGGAGAGCGGTTTTGTTTTTATGTGCCTTCCCCTTGAGGGGAAGGGGGACCACAACGTGGTGGATGAGGTGTAGGCAACAAGATTGCCGTTTGTTTGTTTTTGTGTTAGTGAGCGCCGCTTTTACGGCAGGCGAGAGATATCCTTTTCGGGAATGAGGCGTGTCGGTTTGACGTCTATGCTGCCGATCTTGGTATCGATTGTGCTTTGCGAGAGGGGAGCGCCCGAGGGAAGAGCGGGAGGCTCCTCGCCAAAGACGGCGCGGTAAGCCATGGCGGCACCGATGTAGCCCGCAAGCGGCGTGCTGTGCAGGTGCTCGTCGTTAATGCAAAGATCGGAGCTGGGTACGCCCGCGTCGATATATTTGTCGATCTCGTTTTTCCAATTGAGAAGCGGCACGGCAGGGTAGGCTTCGTGCGCGGCCGTGATCTGCGCATCACGCTCGTTATGGGCGGGGAATATGACAAGGCGCGTATTCGAGGCGTTGCAGGCATCAAGAATTGTTTGCAGGGAGGTGACGTCAGAGGCTCCGTAAAAGCCGCACATGAAAACGATGCCGTATTTGCCCTCGCGAATGCTCGTTACCCATTCGGTGTACTGCGTGGCGTAAAGCGTGACCGTGGCGTAGCCGATCGATTTTGCGGTGACGGTGCAGTCCTTCTTGCCCGACCAAGCAAGGGCATCAAAAAAACTGCCGACCCTTGATGAGCCAATGAAGCTGTTACCGAGGAAGAGGACGGCGTTTTTGCCGTTTCCCGCCGAAAGCGGCAGGCTTGGCGTGACCTCCATGCTCTCGGCAGTGTGGACCGAAAGCAGCCATTTGTACGCCACGGCGTCCATGGCATCGACCTTTACCTCGGCGGTGATGCTTTTGGCGTTGCCCTCAATCGTTTTGTATTGGTAATGGAACTGATAATAGGGGGCTTTTTCGTCGCCTCGCGTCAGCTTCCCGTAATAGATGCTGACGGTCACGCCGTTTTCCTCCTTGGTTTCGTGCAGGGTCATAGCGTCGCCATCACGCGGCGCGCCTTCATAGATCTCGCCGATCGCGGTGTCGCCACCCGTGATCGTGAGGGCGTTTTCTCCCTTTTTTACCTTCCATTCCATCGGAAAGGGGAAGCGAAGCGTGGTTGTATCCTCGGACTCGGCAAGGTGGATATATGACCAGCCCGTGCTTTTTCGCCAGCTCTCAAGCTGATCGGGGGTGAGTGTTTTTTGGCAGGATACCAGCGGAAGCAGCAACAAAAGTGATAAAAGCGCGGCAAGCAGTCGTTTTTTCATGTGGCGTTCGTCCTTCCTTTCGTGGATTTAATTTCATTATAGCATACAAAAAGGACTTTTTCAATAAAAAATTGATATTGACGATGCGATGAAAGGGGGGCATCTCTTGGTGAGAAACGTCGCGCGTTTAGCGGTGGTGTCAGCAGGAACAACGTCCTCGACGGTCCGTATCTCACAAACGAGCATAGGGGGTATTGCCGCTACAGCGGCAAGATACGCACGCTTGCCGCTTACAAGCAAGCTTGACGCGCTCTACGCGGCGTATGCGAACCCCATTTTGTGCCGTAAGCGGCACAAAGGGAGTTCGCTATCTCCGCCAAATAAGAAAGGGACGCCATTCGGCGTCCCTTTCTTATTTGGTGGAGCATAGGGGATTCGAACCCCTGACCCCAACACTGCCAGTGTTGTGCGCTCCCAACTGCGCTAATGCCCCGCGATTTATGATTATAACAGAAAGGCGGGGTGTTGTCAATAGTTAAATTGCGTTTTTTTCTTTTTCTTGCCTTTTTCCCGCGGTCGGTAGAGAATATTTGTCCATTTTGTTAAGAATTTGCAAGAAATTTAAAGCCCCACTTGTTATTTATTATATAATATGTTAAACTATTAATGTGTTGGGATGACAAAACGGTCATCCAATAAGCAAGGAAAGGATTTTTGATATGAAAAAAGTTTTATCGCTTATTTTGTGCCTTTGTATGCTTGCGGGCACGGTGGTGCTTTTTGCTTCCTGCGGCGGCAAGACTGTCGCGCTTGGTGAGTACAAGGTCGTTTATACTACCAACGTTTCCGCCTATTCTAAGGATAAGGCGAAGGAGCTTTCTACCGTCATAAAGCAAAGCACGGGCACTTCTCCCGAAACCGAGGGCGTGAAGTCGACCGATGAGGCTGTGAAGAGTGAGGGCAAGGAGATCCTTGTCGGCAACACCAACCGCCCCGAGAGTGCTGACGTGCTCGGCTCAATCGACGGTCACGGCTACGCCATTGTCCCCAAGGGTGACAAGATCGTCATTAACGGCACCACGCCGCTTCTGACCGCTATGGCAGTGGATTACTTTATGGTCACCTACTTAAGCACTCCCGCCGAGGAGGTCAAGGTTGAAAAGACGGTCGTTTCCAACATGACGATGATCGAGCTTGACGCGCAGTTTAAGGTGGTTTACGACAACGCGCTTGATTCCACGACCTCTAAAGGGAATGATGGCAATAACCAAAACGTATTTGAGGGCGTGAACAAGCCTTACAATTACGATTTTCCCGTATATGCCGCCATGTACATTGCCAAGCCCGCGATCCAATCCGCAACGGGCTTGAAGCTCTCCTGCGAGTCGGATACCCTTGCGTTGCCCAAGGAGATCCTTGTCGGTAATACGATCGAGCGTGAGGAGATGGATGCCTTTAATGCACAGCTTGATGCATTCCAATACGGACTTGCCATTAAGAACAATAAGATCATCCTCGGCGCGCAAAACGATACAAACCTGAGAAAAGCGATCGATCTGCTTGAAGACTTACTGCGCGATTCTATCGTGATGGTTGGCGATAAAAAGACGGCTGTCCTTCCCGCGGAATTCAGCACGATCTGTGATGCATCCAATCCTTGGATCACCGATTTCCCGCGCCCCTCGGGTGATAAGATCTCGCTTTCGGGCTCCTCCAGCGTTGGTGACGGCGGACATCTGTTCGTATATTCGGGCGATGGCATTTCGCTTTCTGCCTTTAACACCTACTGTGCCTCCCTTGAGGCTGCCGGTTACGTGCGCTATATGCAAAACGAGGCTGAGGGCAGCTCCTTTATTACTTACAGAAATACCGCAAAGAATCACGTGCTTCACGTGATCTATGCAGCTTACAAATACGCAAGCCCGCTCTACGAAAACATTAAAACAGTTGAAAAGTCGATCCGCATTACCTCTCTTCCCGCCGGCAGGATCAATCTGCCCGAGCAGAATATGCTCACGCAGGATCTTTCCTCCTACACCAAAAAGCTGAATTCCCGTGTGACTGCCGTTTCGCTGAACTGGATGCCCGGCGTTGACGAGAACGGTAAAGAGGTTGATGAATTGGATAATCCCGAGCGCGGCTACGGTAACGCCTTTATCGTTACGCTTGAGGACGGCAGATTCGTTGTGATCGATGGTGGTTTTATTAATACCTTTGACCAGACCAATTTCTATCACGTCTTGCGGACCCTTTACGTTGAAGCAAACGGTCATGCCCCCACACTTGAGGAGCCGATCCGCGTTGCCGCTTGGATCATGACGCACGACCACGGTGATCACTCTCAGATCTTTGGTCGCTTTATCAATACCTATTGTACGAATGGTGAGATCGCCATTGATTACGTGCTTGGCAGCTTTGTTGACAATGAGGAGATCTTCAATGCGGTTGATTCCGGCTTGGCTGTTCGCAATCTGTTGCAGGGCAATACCTTTAAGAATCTTCCGCACCCCACCAAGTTCATGCGCGTTTTCACGGGTCAGAAGTTCTACATCGCCAACTGTGAGTTTGAGGTGCTTTGCACGCACGAGGATGTGTTCCCCAACCGTATTGCGCGCTTTAACGACACCACTACTGTGATTCGCACGACGATTACGCACACGGACGGCAACGGAAACGCAAGTGCAAATTCAAAGACCTCTATGCTCTGGCTTGGTGACGCAGAGGTCAAGGAAAGCGCCTCTATGGTAGGCCTTTTCGGTGAGTATCTTGAAAGTGATATGATCCAGATGTCGCACCACGCAGGCGGCGGCACGACCTACACGCTCTACCGTCACGCACTCGGTACGGGCGAGGATTCAAAGGGCAAGATCGTGCTGGTTCCGCAGAGCCGCAAGTACTATAAGAGCAAGATCAAGCTTTATCTTTCCGATACAAGAGAAACCGGCTGGGGTTGTACGGCACAGGTCGTGCAAAACAACAGCACGCAGTATGTGATCATTGCCGATGATTGTGACGGTATCAAGATGATCAACACCACGATCGTGATCGACGAGAACGGCGCGAACATGGAAATGAAGAGCGCTTCTAATCCGGATGGCGTTTATAGCTTAACGATCAACACGAATCTCTCGTGGTCCAATGATATCCTCGGTACATCCAATTCGCTGATCAAGAAATATTGATCATAAACAAAAGCACCGCCGCTATCGGCTCGATAGCGGCGGTGTTCGTGTTTTAATTCCAGTGCATCGCGCGCTCGGTGGCACGGTGCCATTCGGCAAGAAGCGCCTCGCGCTCCTCCTCGCGCATGTTGGGGGAATAGGTCTTGTAGGTATCGTTTCGTGCGGGGACGGTGTTGAGATCGGCGTATCCCGCGCCGATCGCGGCGGCAAGCGCGGCACCTCTTGCCGTTGCCTCGGCAAAGGTGGGGACTTGGAGGGGAATGCCGAGAAGATCGGCTTGCAGGCCCATTAAAAAGCTGCTTTTCGTGATACCGCCGTCTGCCTTTATCAAGGGGATCTCGACCCCTGCGTCACGGCTCATGGCATCCACAAGATCGGTGACCTGATAGGCGATCGCCTCAAGCGTGGCACGCGCGAGATGCGCTTTGGTCGTTGCGGAGGAGATGCCGATGATCGTGCCCGTGGCGGTGGGATCGCGATAGGGCGCGCCAAGACCGCTGAATGCGGGCACAAAATAAACGCCGCCGTTGTCGGCAATGCTTTCTGCCAAGCGGTCGGTTTCGGCGGAGCTTGTGATCAAGCCAAGTCCGTTTTTGAGCCATTCGATCGCGGCACCCGCAATATATACGCCGCCGTCAAGCGCAAAGGTGCGCTTGCCACGGTATTGCCACGCAACGGTGGTGACAAGTCCGCTTTGTGAGAAGATCGGCTCATCGCCCGTGTTCATCAGCATAAAGCAGCCCGTACCGTAGGTGGTTTTAAGGTCGCCCTTTGAAACGCACCCTTGCCCGAGGAGCGCCGCCTGCTGATCGTTCAGGAGTGCGGTGATCGGTGCCTTGATGCCAAGAAAAACGTCGGGGTCTGTTTCGGCGAAATAGCCCATGCTATCCTTAATTGGGGGCATGACGGTGCGGGGAATACCGCAGATCGCGAGCAGCTCCTCGTCCCACGTGCCGTCCTTCAGATTGTAAAGCATGGTGCGCGAGGCGGTGGAGGCGTCGGTCGCGAAGGCGCGCTTGCCCGTGAGGCGATATAAAAGAAACGCGTCGTTATTGCCCGCCATCAGCACGCCTTTGCTTGCAAGTACCTTGGCAGTTGGTACGTTTTTCATCAGCCACTCAAGCTTGGTGGCGCTGAAATATGCGTCGGGTACAAGTCCCGTTTTCTCGCGGAAAAGCGCACCGTGTGCCGCCTTTAGCTCCTCGGCGCGCGTGAGCGTGCGTCTGTCCTGCCAGACGATGGAGGGATAGATCGGTTTTCCGCTCTCGCTTTCCCACATCATCGCGCTCTCGCCCTCGTGATCAATGCCGACGGCAAGGATCTCATCGGGGGTGGCGTTTGCGCCCTCCATTGCCTCCTTTGTGGCGGCAAGCACGGCGGCAAGGATCTGTTCGGGGTCGTGCTCAACGAGGTTGGGGGCAGGGTAGAATTGTGTAATTTTTTTATAACCGCGCGCTACGGGCGCAAAATCCTTATCAAACAAAAGCGCGGTCACGCCCGTGGTGCCTTGGTCGATACCAAGATAGAATTTCATTGTCTTATGCCTCGTTTAGCTTCGTGACGATCGCGGGGATCTCGGAGAGTGTGTCAATGGTGAAATCGGGCGGCGTGACATCTGCGGGGAAGGGCTTGACGTAGGGGATCCAAATGGCGGTAAGCCCTGCCAGCTTCGAGCCCTCCACGTCGTTGGTGGGGTGGTCGCCGACGTAGATCGCCTCACCCGGTGCCACGTCCAGCGCCGCGCAGATCGCGTGGTATGCCTCGGCGTGCGGCTTTTCCTTCGGCAGATCGCCGCCGATCATGATTTTATCGAACAAGGGCAGAATTTCGGGGGTGTTCGCGAGCTTGTCGCGCTGCGACTGACTGCCGCCATTGGTGAGCATGCCGAGTCTCACGCCCATGCCCTTTAAGGTATTTAGTGTGCTAACGGTATCGGAAAAGAGTGTGATCGACACGGGATGTGCCGTTCTGATCGCCTTCATGTAGGTCTTATAGTCGGGGACGGTCGCGAAAATGCCGCTTTTGACGCCGCATTCGTAAACATCGGGCCAGCCGTGGGGATAGGCGCCGTCCTTATCTGCCTGCTTGAAGCGAGCGAGCAGCTCCTCGTCTAAGAGCGCGCCGTTCAGATAGGGGGAAAGCATCTCCTTTAAGATCGGAAGCATACGGTCGTAGGTGGCGTCGCGGTTATAAAGGGTGTGGTCAAAGTCAAAAATGACGGCTTTTATCATTGTTTTTCTCCTTAGTCTTCGGTGTTTTTATCCTTGCGCTTGATGCGGGAAAGCGGATTGTGTGCCATTGCCTGCTCCATGCCCGCATTGCTGACGTGGGTATAGATCTGCGTGGTGTTCAGCTGCTCGTGCCCAAGGATATCCTTGAGAACGCGCACGTCAACCTCGCCCGTTTGGTACATGAGCGTGGCGGCGGTGTGGCGCAGCTTGTGTACCGACAGCTTGCGATCGCCAAGACCCGCCAGGTCAAGGTATTTATAGACCATCCACTGCACGGTCTTAACGCTGATTCGATTGCCCTGACCGCTTAAAAACAGCGCCTTTTCCTTGACGGCGCGTGTGCCCTCAAGCTCCATGCGTCGCGGCAGATAATCGGCAAGCGCCGCGCGGCAGGCGTCGTTTAGATAAATGATGCGCTCCTTTGCGCCCTTGCCCGTTACGCGCAGGGAGGTCATTTCGCGGTTGATGTCCGAAAGGTTGATGCCGCACAGCTCCGACACACGCATGCCGCAGTTCAAAAACAGCGTCACGATCGCGTAATCGCGCACCACGTGGTGGGCTTCCTTGTCGTTTTTGATGGTTTCAAGCAGGGTGATCGATTCCTCGAGCGAGAGGAATTTCGGCAGGGTCTGCTTGCGGCGCGGCGACTCAATGTCAGCGGCGGGATTTTGCGTGAGCTGCCCCGTCTTGGTGACGAGATAGCGGTAGAGCATACGAATGGAGACCAGCTTTCTTGCCTTTGCCGCCCACATATTGCGGCGCACGGTGCCCGAATATTGCAAAAAGGCGTAGATCTCGGTGGTTTTGATCGAGCCGATAAAGGAAAGGGTCAGCTCCGACACGTCGATTGCGAGAAACTCCTCGCTTTCGGGATCAATACCCTCGCGCCGCGCCACGATGAAGCGGAAAAAGGTGCGAAGATCAAACAAATATTCAAGAACGGTTGCTTGTGAGCAGTTTTGAATACCGAGCTTGTACGCGGCAAATTCCTGCACCACGGTCGGCATTTCAAGGAGAATATCCGTGTGCTTTTTTGTCATTTTTCGCTCCTTTCGTGAAGGTTTTGTGATATTTTGTTGAGAAAATGTTAATATTTCAAATTTTTGGTTGATTTTATTGCAGAAAGTGCTATAATAGTGCCATAAACTCTACGCAAGGTGGGAATACCGTGAAAGAATTTTTTAAAAAGTATTCATACGGCATGGTGATGCTGTTTGTCAATCAAATTGCCATTGCGCTCTTCGGACTTGGACTTTCCGTGGCGCTCGGCAAGGCAGAGAATCGCTCGCTCCAGGTCGCGGCAAGCATTTTTTCCGTGGTTTTTTTCTTGTTTTTGCTTTACGCCCGTATGTGGGAGATCGGCGCGAAGGACGGCATTTCCGCCGCATCGCGTAAAACCTCGCGCGGACTTTGGCGCGGCTTTGTGATTGGCCTTTGTGGCAACGCCGTGAACATTCTCTTGGCGCTCCTGATGCTCCCCGGGCTTTTCGCCGCAAACGGCACGGCGTTGGCGGGGCTTGGTAACGTTGTCAAGGTTATTTCTCTGATGCTGCAGGGCATGTATATCGGCATTCTGGCAACGCCCCTTGACGGTCTTGCGCTGAACGCCTACGTGTGGCCCTATTTCGTTATCATCGTGCCGTCGATCTTGGTGTCGGGTCTTGCTTATATCATTGGCAGCTATAACCTGCACGCCACCAATATTTTAATCCCAAAAAACAAGGACGTGAAGAACAACGGACGTCCCGAATAACCCTTTAGGCAAGAGTGAATCATCCGAAATTGCCCGGAGGCCATGCTTTTTCGCTCTTTCGGCGACGTGTCTTTCTTGCAAAGTCTTCAAGCACCGAGGTCAAACGACCTCGGTGCTTGGTTTTTTGTTTGCGTTAAGCTTAGCAGTATAGTTATACGCACGCAACGACCAAACGCCCCCCTTAATGCTAAAGGCCGTTATACTGCAATTGTCAAGGGGAATTCGTTGCGGAACAATTTGCGGGACGCCCATTGCTTGGCGGAAAAATTCTTGAATGAAGCCGCCGTGACCGAACACGGCAATCGAGGTGGCGTCCTCCTTTTCAAGCATTTCCTTGACGGCACGCACGCGTGCGGCAAAATCGGTATAGGATTCGCCCCCGAAGAAGGAATAGTCGCGGGTCCTTGCGGCTTTTGGATATTCTTCACCGTATTTTTCAATCAGCTCGGTGCGCGGCACACCCTCTGCTTTCTCACCGCAAAAGAGCTCGCGAAGCAGGGGCAGGTAGATCGGCTTGGCATCGGGCAGGGCAATGGCGGCGGTTTCCTTGGCGCGCGAGAGGTCACTGCAATAAACGCGGTCAAAGCAAATATTCGTAAGGAGGGGCGCGATGTTGCCTGCCTGCTCTTTGCCAAGCAGGGTCAGGGGCGCGTCAAGCTGACCGCCGCATTTGTTTTCGGCGTTGGCAATCGACTCTCCGTGTCTGAAAAAATAAACAACTTTGTCCATGATGATTTACCGTTCCTTTACTTGATATGATGATTGATAGGAATATTTTAACACACTTTTTAGGGCGTGTCAAGAAAATAATGCGTGTGGGCGCGTATGCGCTTTACTTTTTTAAAAATTTGTGGTATAATAATAAAGTTAAATCGCGGGAAGGGAGTGATACTTGTGAGCGACGGAAAATTTCATCTGAAAAGTGCGTTTCAGCCAACGGGCGATCAGCCCGAGGCGATCAAGGCGCTTGTCGCGGGGCTTGACGCGGGCATGCGCTACCAGACCCTGCTTGGCGTGACGGGGTCGGGTAAGACCTTTACCATGGCAAACGTCATTGCCGCCGTCAATCGCCCCACCCTGATTCTTGAGCCGAACAAGACCCTTGCCGCCCAGCTCTGCTCGGAGATGCGGGAGTTCTTTCCCGACGCGGCGGTCGAGTTTTTCGTGTCGTACTACGACTATTATCAGCCCGAGGCGTATATCCCGGGGCGCGATATGTATATTGAAAAGGACGCCTCGATCAACGATGAGATCGATCGCCTTCGTCACAGCGCGACCTCCGCACTCCTTGAGCGCCGCGACGTGATTATCGTGGCGAGCGTTTCGTGCATCTACTCGCTCGGTGACCCGAACGAATATAAGAGCCTTGTGATTTCGCTTCGCCCGGGGATGGAGATCGGTCGTGACGAGCTGATCGCGCGCCTTGTTTCGATCCAATACGAGCGCAGTGACCTCAACTTCCAGCGCAACAAATTCCGCGTCAATGGCGACGTGGTGGATATTTACCCTGCGGGCTACGGCGAGAACGCCGTGCGTGTGGAATTTTTCGGTGATGAGATCGACCGCCTTGTTGAATTTCGTGCCGTGACGGGTGAGGTCCTGCGCGAGCTTCGCTATTTTGGTGTATTTCCCGCGACGCACTACGCCGTGTCCGCCGACAAGCGCGAGGCGGCGCTTGCCGAAATTGCCGACGAAATGCTTGACCGCGTGGCGTATTTTGAGGGTGAGCATCTGCTCGTTGAGGCACAGCGCATTGCCGAGCGCACTAAATATGACATCGAGATGCTGCGTGAGGTCGGCTATTGCTCGGGCGTCGAGAACTACTCGCGCGTTTTGTCGGGCAGACCTGCGGGCTCCACGCCCTACACCCTGCTTGATTATTTCCCCGAGGATTACCTCATGATCGTGGATGAGTCGCACGTGATGCTGCCGCAGGTGCGCGGCATGAGCGGCGGTGACACGGCGCGCAAGAAAAATCTTGTGGATTTCGGCTTCCGCTTGCCCTCGGCGTACGACAACCGTCCGCTTTATTTTGACGAGTTTGAGGCGCGTGTGGGACAAGCCGTGCTCGTCAGTGCCACGCCCGCCGATTTTGAAAAGCAAAATTCGTCGCAGGTCGTTGAGCAGATCATTCGCCCGACGGGCCTGCTTGACCCCGAGATCGACGTGCGCCCAATCGAGGGGCAGGTTGACGATCTGATGGGCGAGATCCGCTTGCGTGCCACGAAGGGCGAGCGCGTGCTGGTCACGACCCTTACCACCCACATGGCGGAGGACCTGACCTCTTATTTTGAGGAAAACGGCATTCGCGTGCGCTATATCCACCACAACGTTGAAACCATTGAGCGCATGGAGATCATCCGCGATCTGCGCGTCGGGAAATTCGACGTGCTGGTCGGCATTAACCTCTTGCGCGAGGGACTTGACCTGCCCGAGGTGTCGCTTGTGGCGATACTTGATGCCGACAAGGAGGGATTTCTCCGCACGGAAACCTCTCTGATACAAACCATCGGCCGCGCGGCGCGAAACGCCGAGGGCAAGGTGATCATGTATGCCGATACCGTCACCAAATCGATGCGTGTGGCGATCGACGAAACCAACCGCCGCCGCGCGATACAGGATGCCTACAACAAGGCAAACGGCATTACGCCAAAGACCATTGTCAAGGGTATTCACGACATTATCGACATCGGCAAGGCGACCGAGGAGGTGTCGGGCGGCAAGGGCAAGAAGCGCCTGACGCACCGCGAGCGCGACAAGCTTATCGAAACCCTCACCGCCGAGATGCGCGATGCCGCGAAGCGCCTTGAATTTGAGCAGGCGGCGTTCCTGCGCGATAAGATCCGCGCCCTGCGCGAGGAAAAGGAATAAATTATGCCAAATGAACTGATTTTAAAGGGCGTTCGCGTCCATACTCTGAAAAATATAGACGTCACCATTCCGCGTGACAAGCTGGTGGTCTTAACGGGTCTTTCGGGGTCGGGCAAGTCCTCGCTTGCCTTTGATACCATTTACGCGGAGGGGCACCGCCGCTTTGTCGAGTCGCTCTCCTCCTATGCCCGTATGTTTTTGGGGCAGCTTGACAAGCCCGATATTGACAGCATCGAGGGGCTTTCTCCCGCGATTTCGATCGACCAAAAAACCACCTCCAAGAACCCGCGCTCCACGGTCGGCACGGTGACTGAAATTTACGATTATCTGCGCCTTTTGTACGCCCGTATCGGCGTGCCGCACTGTCCTGTTTGCGGCAAGGAGATCGCAAGACAGTCAAAGGATAGCATCGTCGATAAAATTCTCGCTATGCCCGAGGGCACGCGCTTTATGGTGCTTGCCCCCGTTGTGCGCGCGCAAAAGGGTATGCACGAAAAGGTCTTTGCCGATGCGCGCAAGGGCGGCTACGTGCGTGTGCGCGTGGACGGCTCGCTTTACGAGCTTTCCGAGGAATTAAAGCTGGATAAAAACAAAAAGCACACCGTGGAGGTGGTGGTAGACCGCCTGATCCTTCGCGGTGATATTCGCGCGCGCCTTGGTGATTCCGTGGAAACCGCACTGCGCCTTGCCGACGGCAATCTCCTCATTGCCCCCGTTGCAAGGGAAGGGGAGGAGACGCTCGCCGAGCTTGCCTTTTCGGAGCATTTTGCCTGCGAGGAGCACGGCATTTCCTTTCCCGAGCTTGAGCCGCGTATGTTTTCCTTCAACAACCCCCAAGGGGCTTGTCCGCGCTGTGCGGGCCTCGGGCAGCAGCGCCGCCTTGCCGTTTATAAGCTGATCCCCGACGAGAGTCTGTCGCTTTCCGAGGGTGCGATCGCCGTCAACGGTTTTAAATCTCTTGATGCCTCGGGCTGGAACGGTCCGCTTTTCACGGCGGTCGGCGAGCGCTACGGCTTTACGATGCAAACGCCTATTGAAGCATTTACCGAGGAGCAAAAGCACGTGCTTTATTACGGCTCGGGCGAGGAAAAATACCACGTCACTCGCTATTTCGCCAAGGAGCGCCACGAGCAGATCGTGAAGTTTGAGGGCATTGTTAAAATGATCGAGAACCGCATGAACATGGGCGGTAACGAATATTACGACGATTTTATTGAGGACGCGCCTTGCCCCGAGTGTCATGGCAAGCGCCTTTCTCCCATCGTGTTGTCGGTCACGGTCGGCGGCAAGAATATTGACGATTTTTGTAACCTTTCCGTCACGGACGCGCTTGATTTTGCCAACTCTCTCACGCTTACGCCGACAGAGGCGCAGATCGCGCGCGAGATCCTCAAGGAGGTGCGCGCACGCCTTGGATTTTTAAAGAGCGTCGGGCTTGATTACCTCACGCTCTCGCGCCGCGCGGGCACGCTTTCGGGCGGCGAGGCACAGCGCATCCGTCTTGCCACGCAGATCGGCTCGGCACTCATGGGCGTGCTTTATATCCTTGACGAGCCCTCGATCGGGCTTCATCAGCGCGATAATATCAAGCTGATCAACACCCTTTGCCGTTTGCGTGACATTGGCAACAGCGTTCTTGTCGTGGAGCACGACGAGGAAACCATGGAGGCGGCGGATTTTATTGTGGATATCGGCCCCGGTGCCGGCATTCACGGCGGTGAGGTCGTGGTGGCAGGCACACCTGCCGAGGTCATGGCGTGCGAGCGCTCGCAAACGGGCGCTTACCTGTCGGGTAGAAGATCGATCCCCGTGCCGAAGACCCGCCGCGCGGGGAACGGCAAGGTGCTGAAGGTCTTTGGCGCGCGGCAAAATAACCTAAAGGGCATTGACGTGGAAATTCCGCTCGGCGCGTTTGTGTGTGTGACGGGTGTGTCGGGCTCGGGCAAATCCTCGCTTGTCAACGGCATTCTTTTCCCCTATCTTTCGCACAAATTAAACCGCGCCGCGGCGCACCCCGGCAAGCACGATAGGGTGACGGGCGCGGAGCATCTTGACAAGGTCATTGATATTGACCAAAGCCCCATTGGGCGCACACCGCGCTCCAACCCCGCCACGTACACGGGTCTTTTTGGGGAAATTCGCGATCTGTTTGCGAAAACCCCCGAGTCGCGTGCGCGCGGCTACACGCCCGGCAGATTTTCCTTTAACGTAAAGGGCGGTCGCTGTGAGGCGTGTGAGGGCGACGGCGTGAAGAAGATCGAAATGCACTTCTTGCCCGACGTGTACGTCACCTGCGATGTCTGCCGCGGCAAGCGCTACAACCGCGACACGCTTGACGTGCACTATAAGGGCAAAACGATAGCCGACGTGCTTGAAATGACGGTAGAGGAGGGCGTTTCCTTCTTTGACGGCATCCCCTCTATCAAACGAAAACTGCAGACCATGCTTGACGTGGGTCTTGGCTATATCAAGATCGGTCAATCCTCCACCACGCTTTCGGGCGGTGAGGCACAGCGCATCAAGCTCGCGACGGAGCTTGCCAAGCGCAGCACGGGCAAGACCATTTATATTCTTGACGAGCCGACCACGGGACTTCACACCGCTGACGTAGCAAGGCTCATCGAAATGCTGCAGCGCCTTGTTGACGCGGGGAACACCGTGCTCGTTATTGAGCACAATCTTGACGTTATCAAGACCGCTGATTATATCGTTGATCTCGGTCCCGAGGGGGGCGACGGCGGCGGTACGCTTTTGGCAACGGGCACGCCCGAGGAGCTTGCCGCGGTGCCGCACTCCTACACGGGACAGTATCTGAAAAAATGGCTCGAAAGGAGCAGATAATGGAATTTGTTGCAACTTGTCTTTTCGGTCTTGAAAAGCAGCTCGGAGAGGAGCTTGATGCCCTTGGCGTCAAGCGTCTTGACACCATGGACGGCAGAGTGACCTTCGAGGGAACGGGGGAGGATCTTGCCCGCGCCAATATGCGCCTGCGCCTTGCCGAGCGCATTTACATAAAGCTCGGCGCGTTTCCCGCCAGGAGCTTTACCGAGCTGTTTGACGGCGTGCGTGCTCTGCCGTTTGAGGATTATATCGGGCAGGACGATGCCTTTCCCGTCAAGGGACACGCCATCAAGAGCACGCTTTTCTCGGTGCCCGACTGCCAGAGCATTGTCAAAAAGGCGGTCGTGGAGCGACTTTCCGATGCCTACGGCATCAAGTGGTTTGCCGAGGAGGGCACGAAATATCAGATCGAATTTTTCATTTTCAAGGACGTGGCGACCATCATGCTCGACACATCGGGCATCGCGCTCCATAAGCGCGGCTACCGCCCCGCCGCGGGTGCCGCTCCCCTCAGGGAAACGCTTGGCGCCGCTATGGCACTGACCGCGCGTCCGCGCACCGATACACTCATCTGGGACCCCTTTTGCGGCTCGGGCACGATCGTGATCGAGGCGGCACTGATCGAGGCAAATATTGCCCCCAATCTTGACCGTCGCTTTGCCGCAATGGACTTTGATTTTGTGGATCACCGCATCTGGGCACGTGCCGCCGAGGAGGCGCGCGACCTTGAAAAAAGGAATGCCGAGATCGAGCTTTACGCCTCGGATATTGACGAAAAGGTGCTGGGGTACGCGCGCGAGAACGCCGCGCGTGCGGGCGTTGCCGATTACATCAAATTTTTCCGCGCCGACGCGAGAAAAATCGAGAAGCCGGACCGCCGCGGCACCCTCATTTGCAATCCGCCCTACGGCGAGCGTATGATGGAAATGCGCGAGGTGGAGACGCTTTACCGCGAGATCGGCAAGACCTTTGCCACGTTTACTCCATGGCAAATATACGTTCTTACCTCTCACCCGCAGTTCGAGCGCTTTTTTGGCAGACGCGCCGACAAAAAGCGCCGCCTTTATAACGGCATGATCCCGTGTGACCTTTACCAGTTTTTCAAGCCCTTTGACAAAAAGGGTGGCGAATGGGGCGGAAAACGCGGCAAATAACCCCTCGCCCGACACTACCACGAAAACTCTTATACGCAAAAAAGCGCGTTTTTCCTTCTTGCCCTCGCAGGTCGGAGAAGCGCGTTTTTTTCGCGCTTTTTGTCTTTTTTGCTTGACTTTCGCGCGGGATTATAGTATAATATATGCTTGTATAATTATTTCACGCGCAAGGAGCTTTCTTATGACCTCAAACGAACAAAAAAGGAATACCGTGGCGGCGGATATGTCCGCCTTTATCGAGGTCGTGCGCGCGCACACTGCGAAAATGACCGCGCCGCGCTGTTTTGTTCTGACCTTTGGGTGTCAGCAAAACGTGGCGGATAGCGAAAAGCTTGCGGGCATGGCAGAAGGAATGGGCTATACCGTGACCGACAGGGCAGAGGAGGCAGACCTCATTCTCGTTAACACCTGCGCCATTCGCGAGCACGCCGAGCAAAAGGCACTCTCGATCGTGGGGCAGTATAAGCACCTGAAGGAGAAAAACCCCGCGCTTATCATCGGTATTTGCGGCTGTATGGTGGCGCAGGAGCACCGCCGCGAGGAGCTGAAGAAAAGCTACCCTTACGTGAGCTTTGTGCTTTGCACCTCCGTCATTTACCGCCTGCCGCAGTACCTTGCCGAGGTCATGTCGCGCGGCAAGCGCATTTTGCGCGGCGAGGAGGAGCATACCGTTGCCGAGGGCGCGCCGATCAGGCGCGAAAGCACCTACCGCGCGAGCGTTAGCATCATGTACGGGTGCAACAATTTTTGCTCCTACTGCATCGTTCCTTACGTGCGCGGGCGCGAACGCAGCCGCGCGCCTGAGGACGTGATCGCGGAGGTGAAGGGGCTTGTGGCCGCGGGCTACAAGGACATTACCTTGCTTGGGCAAAACGTCAATTCCTACCGCCCCGAGGGGCGCGTCGGCTACGCCTTTCCGCAGCTGCTTGCCGACCTTGACGCCCTCGAGGGGGATTTTACCCTGCATTTTATGACGAGCCACCCGAAGGACGCCACGCGCGAGCTGGTGGACGTGATGGCGGCGGGCAAGCATATTGCAAGGGCGTTTCATTTGCCCCTGCAATCGGGCAGTGACCGCATACTGAAATTGATGAACCGTCACTATGACCGCCAAAAATATCTTGCGATCCTCGACTATATGCGCGAGAAAATGCCCGATATTGCGATCACCTCGGATATTATCGTCGGGTTCCCGACGGAGAGCGAGGAGGATTTTGAGGCTACGCTTGATATGATTCGTCGGGCACGCTTTGATATGATCTACTCGTTTATCTACTCGCCGCGCAAGGGCACGCCCGCCGCCGAAATGGAGGGACAGCTCCCCCACGACGTCAGCGCTAAGAGAATGAGCCGTTTGCTCTCCCTTCAAAACGAGATTGCGGATGGGCAAAACGCGCGCCTTGTCGGCAAAACGCTCCGTGTCCTTTCGGAGGGGAAGAGCAAGAACGACGAGTGTATCTATACGGGTCGCACGGAGCAGAATAAGATCGTATTTTTTGAAGACCCACGCCCCGAGGGGGAATGGGTGAGAGTGAGAATTGACCGCGCCGCCGCCTTTGCGCTGTACGGTACGGCATGTGATAAAACGAAATAAAGGAGAAAGAACATGGAAATTTTTGAACTTGCAAGCGAGCTTGGTAAGAAGCTGAAGGAGGACGCGCGCCTTGTGCGTCTTGAAATGGCACGTGTTGCCTATGAGGCAGACGAGGAAATTATGAAGCTGACCGAGGAGTATGCCGTGTCGCAGCAGGCAATTCAAATGGAGGCGGGCAAAGAGGAGCCCGATGGGGAAGTGATCGAAAAGCTGAATGCGCGCGTGGAGGAGATCTACGAGATCATTACCAAGACCGAGGTATATAAGGCATTTGAGGCGGCGCAAAACGAGGTCAACGACCTCATGGAGCGCGTCAACGCCACCATCAGCGCACAGATCGCGGGCGACACCGCCTGCACGCACAACTGCGCCACCTGCGGCGGCTGCCATTGATATTACTAATTTTACGACGAAAAGGAGAGCTGTGCCATGACACCGATGATGGAACAGTATTTTGAAATAAAAAATCAGTACAAGGACTATTTGCTTTTCTATCGCCTTGGTGATTTTTACGAAATGTTCTTCGATGACGCGAAGCTTGCCTCGCGCGAGCTGGAGCTGACCCTGACGGGCAGGGATTGCGGTGAGGCGGAGCGCGCGCCGATGTGCGGCGTGCCCTTTCACAGTGCCGAGGGCTATATTGCCAAGCTGATCGACAAGGGCTACAAGGTCGCCATCTGTGAGCAGGTGGAGGACCCTGCCAAGGCAAAAGGGCTTGTGAAGCGCGACATCGTGCGTATTATCACGCCCGGCACCTTGCTTGAGCCTACGATGCTGCAGGAGCAAAGAAACAACTATATCTCGGCGATCTCGCTTGGCGGTGCCACGGTCGGTGTTTGCTTTGCCGACGTATCTACGGCGGAGGTGTTCGTGACGGAGCTGTCGGGGGATAACGTCCTTAACCGCCTGCAAAGCGAGCTTGGTACCTATCAGCCAAGAGAGGTCATTGTAGACCTGCCGCGCGGCGAATGCGAGGTGCTTTCCGCGTTTGTGACCGATCGCCTTGGCGCAATGCTCTCCGATGGTGAGGTGGCGCGCTTTGACGAGGCGGAGGCCGAGAGCCTTGTGTCGCGTGTCTTTGGCGACGGTGTGCCGAACGGCTTTCTTGACCGCACCGCCATGCTTTCGGCGGTCGGTGCGCTCCTTGACTATATCGGTGAAATGCAACGGAGCGATCTTTCCTACATAAACGAGCTGCACGTTTATTCCGACGGGCAGTTTATGGATATGGATATCAACACAAGGCGCAATCTTGAGCTGACCGAAACCATGCGTAACAAGGACAAGCGCGGGTCGCTTCTCTGGGTGCTTGACCGCACCAAAACCGCACCGGGCGCAAGACTTCTCCGTTCCTTTGTGGAGCACCCCCTGCTTTCCGTGCAGGAGATCACCAAGCGCCAGGGCGCTGTTGCCGAGCTGTTTGGCAACTATATGCTCCGTGAGGATCTTGGGGCTCTGCTCTCGTCGGTCCTTGACCTTGAGCGCCTTATTACCCGCATTGTGTACGGCACGGCAAACGCGCGCGATCTGCGCGCCGTGGCAAGCACGGTGGCGATCCTGCCCGAGGTGCGTGCCCTGCTCGCGAAATGCACCGATCCCGAGCTTTCGCGCATCTGCCGCGATCTTGACGATCTTGAGGACGTTTATGCTCTCATTGACCGCGCCATTGCCGAGGAGCCCCTTGTTGTGCTCCGCGAGGGCGGCATTATCAAGGAGGGGTACTCCGAGGACGTTGACTATCTGCGCTCCGTCATGAAGGACGGCAAGGCGTGGATCGAGCGCGTCGCAAACGAGGAGCGCGAGAAAACGGGTATCCGCACCTTAAAGATCGGCTACAACAAGGTCTTCGGCTATTATATCGAGGTGTCGAAATCCTTTGTTGATCAAGTGCCCGACACCTATATTCGCAAGCAAACGCTGACAAACGGCGAGAGATATATTACCGACGAGCTCAAGGACATGGAGGCAACGATCCTCGGCGCCGCCGATAAGGATCATGCCCTTGAATACGAGCTGTTTTGCGACATCCGCAACGCCGTGGCGGGCGAGAGCGAGCGCATTGGTCGCGTGGCTGCGTGCCTCGCGGAATTGGACGCTTACCTTTCCCTTGCCACCGTTGCCGCCAAGAACAAATACGTTTGCCCCGAGATCGACGACAGCGACGTTGTTGCGATCAAGGACGGCAGACACCCTGTGGTCGAGCAGTTTGTAAAGGACACCTATTTTGTCCCCAACGACGCGCATCTTGACACCGCCGCCAACCGTGTGATGCTCATTACGGGTCCCAATATGGCGGGTAAATCGACCTATATGCGCCAGGTGGCGCTGATCGTTCTGATGGCGCAGATCGGC
>JAZOSR010000014.1:0-20470 GCA_045657225.1 Eubacteriales bacterium
GATGCTCGGCAGGGCGGTAAGCGCCGTATCGCTTGCGTTTGCAAGCACAAGCGCCACACTGCGACTGACAACGTCTACCGAAAACGCGGCAGAAAAGCCCGCGGTTTTTGCTTCCCTACCAAAGCCGCCGCCCATGGTAAAGCCAAAGGCGTTGCGGACAAACACGTCCTCACGCACAAGCGCGAAAAGCGCGTTTTTGGCAGTCACATCAAGCACGCGCGCGTCCGACGGATCAATCAGCCACGCAAGAAGCTTCGAGAGGTCCGTGGCACTCGACGCGGCACCCATGGCGGGATAAAGCCCCGCAAAGGAGCGTCCCTTTCCATTTGCCGCAAAGCCGCCGTTTTCCGCCTGTGTATAGCCAACGGCAAAGGGCGCTTCGGTCTTTTCATCGGTCACAAGGTGCGTCGCGCTCATACCAAGCGGCGCAAGCACGCGCTCGGTCGCAAGCTCCCGGTAATTCTTCCCCGTTACCGTTTCAAGCACGAACGCCGCCAAGGTCACGCCAAAGGGCGAGTAGGAGTAGGCACTACCCGGCACTGCGATCTGCTCCGGAATATCGGCAAGCAACGCCTCCTCAAGCGACGTGAAGGCATAGGCATCGCTATCAAACCACACGTCAAAGCTTCTGCCGCCAAAGCCGGCACCGCCCGACAGGAGCTGACGGACCGTGACGGGATAGGTAAGAGATAGCTTACTCATGAAATCCGAAGGCAGATATTTGGCAATATCGGTATCAAGCGCAAGGACCCCCTCACTCGAAAGAGAAAGCGCCGTGAGGGTAACAAAGAGCGAGGAGAGGTCCCCTAACTCAAAGACGGTGTCGGGCATCACAAGCGCCTCGCCCGAAAGGTCGGAGTAGCCAAAGCCCTCGCACATGAGAAGCTCGCCCCGCTCAAAAAGCACCACCGCGGCACCGGGGGTATCCTTACCGACGCCGGCGGCGATCGCCTCGCGTGCCGTGGCAAGTGAAAGTATATTGGGGGTCGGTGTCACTGCCCCGATCGGCAAAGCGGCGCACGCCAGCATCAAAAGCGCCAGCAGCAGCACGATTATTCTTTTCATGGCACGTCCCCCTTTCCTTTTTTTACAGTATAGCATATTTTTGCCAATTGGGCAAGATAAAAATCAAGCGCGCGTTATTTTTCTCTATCAAAAAGCGCGAAGGAATAAAGATGCGCGTCGCAAAGCTTAAAGCGAAGGCGCACCGTCCTGCCCGCAAGCGCCGAAAGCGGCTTCCGAAAGCGCACGGTCCTTGCGGTGCTGTTGCCGAACAGCTTACCGCTCTCGTACCCCTCAAGCGCCCTTCCCTCCTCGTCACACACGCTGACAATAAGGTGGCTGATGGCGGAGGTGGCGAAATTCAGGCAAAGGCAGTCGCCCTCCAAGAGGAACGGGCGCGTCAGCACCTCGCCGCCCTTTGCGTTTGCGTACCAGGAGAAAAATCCGTCAAGGCGCACGGTATATCTTCTGAAATTGACGTTTTTGACACGGTAATTCTCACCCACGTAAAGCGAAAGCTCGTTTGGCGCGCCGGGGCGGTCGCTTTCGGTTTGAGTGATTCCGTAAACGGTGTAGCAATCACCGTACTGCCAATTTGCCGCATCCTCAACGCCGGGTGTGAGGAACGCCTCGTCACGGCGGTTAAAGGTAAAGCCGTCACGCGAGGTCATCACGGTGCAATCGGTCAGTGCCGCCCCCTCGCGCCCAAAGCGGTCAATAACGCGCGAGCGGCGATCCCACGCGGGCATCTCACAAAAGCACTCCTGCCCGTCCACGCGGTAAAGGTAGCGCACGGGAAAGCCGATAAAGGTATTTTCCTCGCGCAGATAGCGCTCGATCTGATTGGTATAAAGCTGAATATCCTCCTGCCCCGCAAGGAATTGGATCCTGCCGTGGTCCTCCCACGCGAGAAAATCCTTGCTCGTCGCGAGGGAAACGTTGCGCACGTTCACAAGCTCGTTTTTCGCATCGTAAAGCGTAGGGGTCCCGTCGGGCTTGTGGAAATTGCGGTAGTAGAGAAAATATTGCTCCGTCTTCTTGTCCCAAAAGGTCACGTTATAGGTATCAAACGTGCCCTTGATATCAAGAAAGCGCACAAAGCGGAAGTGATAGCCGTCCTCGCTTGCGTAGTACCCAAGCTGCGGACGCTCGCCGTAGTATTTCGCGAGCGCCTTGAAGCGCTCGTCAGGCGGGCACGCGGGATTCTCGTCACAGAAGACCGAAAAATTATCAAGCTTTTCCTCGCGCATAAAGACGATATTGTTTTGGCGGCTGCCGTTATATTCGTAAATACCGACAATCGGCTTTTTGAAATGAATGCCGTCACCACTCTCGGCAACGCACACAACGCTCACCGAGGGCTCGCGCCCCTTTTCCATATCAAAGCGCACACGACCGCCGCAGGCGCGGTAATAAAGGCGGTAGGTGTCCCCCACCTTGACAATGCCGCCGTAGCCGTTATGCACGCCCTCCCACTCGTCGTCACAAAAAAGCGCGATCTCGCGGCGCTCGGGGCTGTGCTGACGAACGGTCACGTTTTCACTTTTCTCAATAAAGCTCTCGTCCCAGCAAAGAAATCTGCGCTTTAACCCTTGCTCCATACGTATCCTCCAATCGGCGGCTTCCACCGATTTTTATATATACATTTCATCTTTCATTATAAGGCGCTCCCCCGCAAAAGTCAAGAGCACCCCTCTTACTTTTCATATTTTCGGTTGATCCTCGCGGCATAGGCGCGGGGCGTCATGCCCATTTTGCGGCGAAAGGCGTAGCTGAAATAGGACTGCGAGGAAAAACCGCACTCGTAAGCGATCTCGGCAAGGGTCATATCCGTGCCGATCAGCAGATTGACCGCGCGCGCCAAGCGCTCCTCCTCAACAAATGACCGAAGCGTCCTACCCGTTGAGCGCTTGAAGCAGTTGTGAAAATGAACGGGGCTAAAGGAGGCGCGCGCCGCCAACGCCTCAAGCGAAAGGTCAGCGGTGAGATTTTCCTTGATATAGGCGATCGCGCGCTCGATCGTTTCTCTGTTGCTCGTGCGCTCGCGAAACGCCTGCCCCGCAAGATGCTCCGAAAGGAGGTAAATAAGCTCAAGCACGCGACTCTGCAACAGGAGCCGATCGCGATCTACCGCCGTATTGTAGGAGGCACAGATCTGCAAAAAAAGCTCCTCGTAGCGCGCACGGTCGCCGATTTTCATGTAAGACGGCATTTCCGAAAGGCGCTGTGCAAGCTCGCCGTCGGTGACGATCATGTGCACAAAATAACACTTAAAGGGCAGGTCCGTGTAGCGCAGCTGCCCCGGCTTTGCGCAGATGATCAGATCCTCGGTGATCGGCACGCTCTCGCCGTCTATGTGCGACACGCCGCCTGTTTCGATCGGCAGCTCAAGCTCAAACATGGTAGTCTTGCGGCGCGACGTTTGCTCGCCAACGGTAAGGGCAAGACGGGCGTTATAGGTCCCGACCGCGACGATCTCGGGTAAGAGAATATTGCTCATGCTTCCTCCGCTGATAAGATTTCTAATAAAAAGAGTAAAAAAGCGATAGACTTTCAGTAAGATATATAATACAATAAAATTAACATCCTGTCAATAAGGAGGATTTTTAAAAATGAAGATCACTTGGCTTGGGCAAGCGGGACTTTTGCTTGAAACGGGCAAAACCACCGTCATGATCGACCCTTATTTTTCGGACTGTGTGGCGAAGGTGCACCCCGAAAACACGCGCCGTGTGCCGGTTGACGAGCGCTTTCTTAACATGACACCCGACGTGCTTCTCTTCACGCACGACCACCTTGACCATTACGACCCCGAAACCGCACCGCTTTATTTTGCAAGGCAGGACAAGCAAATGACGGTGCTCTGCCCCTCCTCGCTTTGGCAAAAGGCTCGCGTGCACGGCGGCGGGCACAATTACGTGGTCTTTGACCGCGGCACCGAATGGACGGCGGGTGACGTGCGTCTGCGGGCAGTCAAGGCGGCACACAGTGAGCCCTTTGCGATCGGCGCCCTGATCGAGGAGCTTGCGACGCGCAAAACCTACTACGTCACGGGGGATACGCTCTATCACGTGGATATTTTCCCCGAGCTGCCACAAGGTCTTGAGGCAGTCTTTTTCCCCATCAACGGCGTTGGCAACAACATGAACCTCACCGATGCCGAGAGATTTGCACGGCAAACGGGGGCGAAAAAGCTATTTCCCCTGCACTTTGGCATGTTTGATGCCATCGACCCCTCGGGCGTGACGGCACCCGGCTGGACAGTGCCGAAGCTTTACGAGGAAATTAAGCTGTAAAGGAATACTATTATGAAAATTACGGATATTAAAACCTTTGTGGTTGACTGCTTTCGCACGAACTGGGTGTTCGTGAAGGTCTACACCGACGAGGGCATTGACGGTGTTGGCGAGGGCACGCTTGAATACAAGGAAAAGGCGCTTGTGGGTGCCATTGAGCACATCAAGAGCGCGCTTGTCGGCAAGGACCCCCGACAGATCGAAAAAATTTATCACGATATTTACCGCGACGCCTATTGGCGCGGCGGCGCGGTGCTGATGTCCGCGCTTTCCGCCGTTGAAATGGCGCTTTGGGACATTCTCGGCAAGTCGCTGGGTGTGCCTGTTTATCAGCTGCTCGGCGGCAAGGTGAACGACGATTGCCGCATCTACGTCAACGGCTGGTTTTCGGGCGCAAAGGAGCCCGAGGAATTTGGCGCAAAGGCAAAACAGGCGGTAAAGCGCGGTGTCACGGCAATGAAATGGGACCCGTTTGGCAAAAATTATCTGCAGATCTCCAACCAAGAGCTTGACAAAGCTCTGCGCTGTATTGCCGCCGTTCGCGAGGCGGTGGGCGACAAGGTCGATCTCCTCATCGAGGCGCACGGACGATTTGACGTACCGACGGGCATCAAAATTGCCAAGGAGGTCGCGCAGTTTAAGCCCATGCTCCTCGAGGAGCCCGTGCCCCCGAATAACCTTGAGGCACTTGCCGCCGTGCGTGAAAAATCCCCCGTCGCCATTTCCGCCGGCGAGCGACTTTACACGCGCTTTGACTATAACGAGCTCTTCCGTCGCCGTGCGTGCGACTATATTCAGCCCGACGTATCACACGCGGGCGGCATTATGGAATTGAAGAAAATTGCCGCGATCGCAGAGGCAAATTACATACCGTTCGCCCCCCATAATCCCTCGGGACCCGTGGCGAACGCCGCCACGCTTCAGCTCGCCGCCTGCTGTCCCAACTTCTCGATTCTTGAAATTATGTACAGCGACGTTGATTACAGAAAAGACGTCACGAACGAATCGCTTGTTTACGAAAACGGTCGCATCAAGATCCCCGACCGCCCGGGACTTGGCATTGAGCTGAATGAGGAGGAGTGCTTAAAGCACCCATACGTCGAGCACAATCTCCGTCATTACACGGGGGCACTGACCGACATCAGACCCGCAAAGACCGAATTTTATTTTTAATTATGACAGATCTTGAAATTTACGAGCACAACGACGAGGGCTATGACCGCACCATGCATTTTGGCACGTGGCGCGTGACGATCGCCAATTTCGGAGAGCTTTTTGATAAGGAACGCTACCGTTATCTTGAGCGGCATTTGCAAACCGACGAGGCGTTTGTGCTCCTGTCGGGCAACGCGGTGCTTGTGACGGGCAAGGAATTCCACGAAACGCCGCTTGAACCATGTAAAATATACAACGTCAAAAGGAACGCATGGCACGCGCTTCTTTTGGAAAGAGGCGCGAAGGTGCTGATCGTGGAAAATCACGATACCTCGCGCGAAAACAGCGAATATTATTATTTTAGGAGCTGATTTGATGAAGGCTACACGATCTGTGCAGGTGGAAATCATTGGTTTGCCATTCACTCACTCCTTGCAAACGGCACAGTCGATAAGGCGGCGGTAGGAACGCTGACCGACATCAGACCCGCAAAGACCGAATTTTATTTTTAAAGGAGCCCCACAATGAAGGTATCGATCAAACGCGAGCACGGCACTTTAAAAATCGACATCGGCGGCACACTCACCCTCCCTAAAAAGCCCATTCGGGCATATCTTCTCGTAAAAAAATAAAGGAGAGCTCATGAAAGCAGTATTAGTAACGGGCGCTTGTATCAACACGGGTGTCGCCATTGTTGAAAAATTTGCCGCCGAGGGCTACAACGTCGTCTTTACGGGCAGAAGTGCCGAAAGGGTGGCGGCAAGCGAGCGAGGCTACAAGGAAAAATTTCCGAAGGTGGAGATCGTTGGCTTTGCCATTGAGTCACTTCATGGGGACGGCACGGTCGACGAGGCGGCGGTGGCGGCACTCTTTGCCGAGCTTGACCAAAGGGATATTTTCATTGACACGCTGGTCTTAAACGCCGCCGATCAGGGACTTGGGCAAAAGATATTTGAAAATTCCCTTGCGGATTTCATGCGCGTGATCAACACCAACGTGGCGTGGAATTATTGCCTTGCGGAGCAAGCCGCGCGGCGCATGAAGGAGCACGGCGGCAGCATCACCTTCCTCAATTCAAACACCGCCTACCGCGCCATTCCCGACAGAGTGGCTTACGTCACCTCAAAGGGCGGGCAGCTGGGGCTCATGCGTGCCCTCGCGCTTGACCTTGGCAAATACGGCATTCGCGTCAATGCCGTGCTCCCCGGCATGATCAAAACCGACCGTTGGGAACAAAACCCCGATTTTTACAAAACCGTTCCCTCCCGCTTTACGCCCCTCGGGGACGTTGCCGTAGGAGAAGATATTGCCGACGCCGTCTTTTACTTTGCGGCGTGTGCGCGAAACACCACAGGCGCTGAGCTTGTGGTGGACGGCGGAAATACCATTCAACTCTATCCACAGATACCGGCAACATAAAACCAAAGATAAAAACAAAAAAGAGAGAATGAAATCATTTCATTCTCTCTTTTCTCTTCTTAATGGAATCGTGATAAATTAACGTCGTGCATTAATCCCCATAGATGCCAGCACACGCACCGCGCGGTCAACGCCCCTTTCACTCGTAGCGGTGTCGGGCAGGGTCTTCTCCATACCAAGTGCCTCGTAGCGCGAGGCAGCAAAGCGGTGGTATTTGAGCACCTTGACCTCAAGGATTCCCTGCAGCCCTGCAAGAAATCTGCCGATCGCCTCGCATTCTCCATCGTTATAGCGAGCAACCAGCGGATAGCGAATAAAGAGTCTGCATCCCTTATCCGAAAGATAGCGCAGATTATCTAAAATCAGCTCGTTACTCTTGCCCGTGAGGCGCGCATGAACGTGAGGGTCCATTGCCTTGACGTCAAAGAGAAACGCATCGGCAAGCGGGATCATTTCCTCAAGCACACTCCGCTTTACGTATCCGCACGTATCCACAAACACACCAATGCCGCGCGCCTTTAGCTCGCGCGCGAGCGCTATGGCAAACGCGGGCTGTGCAAGGCACTCGCCCCCCGAGAGCGTGACACCGCCGCCACTGCTTTCAAAAAACGGCTGATCCTTTGCAAGCTCCGCGGCGAGGTCCGCGGCGCTGTACTCACTTCCGTAAAGCACAAGAGCGTTTGTCGGGCACTGTGCCACCCGCTCCTCGCGCAGCTCCCCACCGCACGCGCCGCAGCCAATACATTTTTCCTTGAATTTTGCCACTTGCTTTTCAAAGGAAATTCCCTCGGGGTTATGGCACCAAATGCATTTGAGGGGACACCCCTTAAAAAACACCGTTGTTCTGATGCCCGTGCCGTCGTGGATCTCCATGCGCTTGATGCCTGAAATAAGACCCTTCATTCTATCTCCTTTCAGCGCGCGGCGCGCCTGATAAACTCCTCTTTTTCCTTGTCGCTCAGCTCACTGAAGCGCACGTTCCAGCCACAAAGTCGCACCTGCAAATTGGGATATTTTTCGGGGTGCTCTCTCGCATCGATCAGCGTGCGCTCATCAAGCACATTATAGTGCACGGCATAGCCGCCAAGGCGCATATAGGTAAGGAGCGATGCGATCAGCGCTTGCATACCCTCCTCGCCGCGCACGGCAGATGCGTGAAGATCAATATCCACAACGCCTCCGTCGGGCATTCTTGTACCGTCAAGCGACGCGACAGAGAGCAAATGCGCCGTCGCGCCCTCGCGGTCCATGCCAAAGGTGGCACTTGTATTTTGCGAAATGGGATCTCCTTTTTTTCGCCCGTCGGGTGTCGCGGCAGTATGCTCACCGTACTCCCATCTCCAATCGATCGAGAAAAGCGCAAGGCGATAAACACCGCCCTTTTGATTAGGCACACCGTTGACGGCACCGTCAAGCACGTCCACAATATGCTTGGCAATACCGCCCGCCTCGGGACTGCCGTCACCAAATTTAGGCAGCTTGTTTTGGCACCAAAGACGAAGCGGCTCGTGCCCTTGCCAATCCTTTTTCAAAATATCAAGCAGCTCGGCAAGCGTATACCGCCGCCCCACAAACACCAATTCCCTCACGGCAAGCAGAGAATCCACCGCCGTGGCAAGCCCCATTGCGGCAATAGAGGAATTGTTATATTTCGCGCTGTTATGAGAGTAAAGATCACCGCCGTTTTCAAGCGCCGCGGTATAGGTCGCGCTCAAAAAGGGTGCGGCATGCTGCTCGGCGTTATGCGCCTCCCACGCATCGGTCGCGCGGCGCGCGCCGTCGCAAAGACAACAGAGCTGACGGTCAAATTCCGCCAAAAGCTCCTCAAAGCTGCTGTAATCGGCAAGCTGCCTTGCGGGTGTCACGCCCACCTGCTCGCCCGTGAGGAGATCCACACCGCCGTTTAGCGCATATTCCAGCGCCTTGACAATATTGACCTTTGCGTTACAGGAGCAAGGAAGCTCGCCCTTGCCGCCACACTCGTAGCACCCCACCACGTGGTAATCGGTGGCATCCTCAAGCGAAACGCCAATATGCATCAGCGAGCGGATCACGCATTCATCGGCAAAAAACACAATGCTGTTTTTGCCGCGCCTGATCATATCAAAGGCAAGCACAAGGAAGCGGTGCGGCACATTTTGGGGGCACAGTAAATGCAGCTTAACGTGGCTTGTTTCAAGCGCGCCGTATGCTTCAAGGAAAAGATAGGAAAGCTCGTTTATCAGGCAATTGCCGCTCCCGTCGCTGCCACCGAGCGCAAACGGCAGGTTTGCCGAGGCACGCACCTCGTCAAGCGCCTTCAAATAATCGACGATCAGCGCCTTTGCGCTCTCGCGATCCTCCTTTACGAAATAAGGATAAAAAAGTCGGTCCACCCTACCCATTGTACGTAAATACGTCATTTCAAAATATTGCTGCAGGGCGTAGTAAACAAGGGAGGTCTGCATTGCCTCGTACAGGGTCTGCGGCTCGCGCGTCGAGAGGGCGTCAAGCCCCTGCGCCATTTGGGTCAAGCCCTGCTCTCTCGCGAAGGCGGCGCAACGCTTCATAAAGCGGAGTGCGGCATCAAACACCTTGATAAGACCTTGGTAAAACGACGCGCTCTTACCATTTGTTGCGCTTGCCGCATATTGCAAAATCCTTTCGCGCAATCCAAAAATACCAAGGGAAATAACACTCTCCCACTCCGCCGAGGTGTGACCGAAGTCGTAATATCCGTCAAACGCAAAGGCGCCAAGGCCCGCGGCAATGTCCTCTCTTTGCTTTAAAGAAAGCAAGGGCGTGCGACGGGTCGCGCGAAAATGCTCGCGCACCCCAACTAAATTAACGCCCACGAAAAATTTGCTTTCGGGCAACACGTAAAGCTCACAGTGATCGAGCATATATTCAATAACGTCACAATCGGTAAGGAACACGCTTTTCTCGGCGTTTTTTCGATAAGCCTCACAGCGATCGTCAAAGAATTTTTTGATGTTTTCAATCGTCGTCATGATCTCACCCCCTGCTCTTATTATAATAGCGGAATGCTACGCAGTAAAGGATAAAAAATAACTTTTTTGCACTTTTCGAAACTTTTACTTGAAAAAACGGCAAAAACGAGCTATAATAATATCACAAATCAAAAGGAGAATCGACATGCAAAGAATTGATATCACGCGCGGAGATCTTTATATCAGCAAGCTTTTGCAGGTCATTCGCTCGCACAATAACAACCTCAAAAAGGAAATAAAGGTCAAAAATCGCGCCCATGATGCGCTGATTTATATCACCTCGGGTGTGTGCCGCTACGTGTTTGAGGGCGAGCGCGAGGTGACCGTGCGGGCAGGTGACGTGCTGTATCTCGCGCGGCACGCCAATTACACGATATATGTGGAAGAGCCACACTATCGCTTCGTGTTTTGCGACTTTGATTTTGACTCCGACCTGCCTCGTGAATGCGACGTGTTCAGCTTCAGCGCGCCCCTTCGCGCAGAGCAGCTCTTTGACAAGCTTTTCAACGTTTATCAAAAGGCAGGACACGCCTTTGGGGCAGAGGCAATGGCGATCCTTTATACCATTTACGCGCTTGTGATCGAGTCAAGCACCAACAGGGAAGAAAGCCCCACCGCCCGCATGGGGGAGGCAAGGCTTTACATCGACACCAATTATAAAAACGTCAATTTAAGCGTTTCTTACCTTGCCGAGTATCTTGGCATCAGCGAAACGCATTTCAGAAATCTTTTCAAAAAGGCTTTTGGCGAAGCGCCCTCACAATATATCATATCAAGGCGCTTACAAGCGGCAAAGGAGCTGCTCAGGCACGTTTTTTTACCCCTTGAGGACGTTGCCGTGCAGTGTGGATTTTCCTCTTGCCACTACTTTATCAGAACCTTTAAAAAGCATATGGGGACAACCCCCGCACAATATAGGAAAAGGGGCTAATTCATTAGCGCCGAACAAAAACACACACGAAAAGCATAATAGAAAAACCGCTTTCCTTTATACCTTTTAGAGGTAGGGAAAGCGGTTTCGCTTTTTTGTGTTAGATTTCAAGGTAGAATTTCGTGCCGAAATTCATTAATGTGTGTTTTTTAGTCACGCTCTCGGCACTCGACGTATGTTAATACGCCTCTCGTGCCGAGATCATGCCTTCTGCATCTAATGACTCAGCCCTTTTGATCTTCTTGTTTATTTGCTCTTTCCTTGCGCTTGTTACGGTAATAAATGCACGCATGCACGACGAGTAGCACCAAGGGAATGATGCCAACGTACCCAAGCACGGGATAAATGATTCCCACAAGGCGGCGGAAGCCAAAGAGTCCTAAAAGCAGTGCCGCCAAGGAAATTGCGGCGGTCAGCGGCAGTATGTAGCGCTTTACCGTGGGGAAGCGCTCGACAAAATACTCGTTCATTGCCGATTGCGAGGAAAGCCCCGCCGAGAAAATGCCGAAAATGAGCAAAACGGCAAAGAAATATCCCAAAACCGCGTGCTGTGAAAAGGCGAGGGCGAGCATCGGCAAGGATTCACCCGCAACGCTCGGCGCGGTCGAAACGGCAAGCAAAATCGCCACGATGAGAAATCCAAGAAACAAGCTGCCAAAGAAAATGCCGCGGCGTGCCGATTTTCCCGAGGGCACCATTTTACCAAGAGGCACCAAGACGGGCAACGCGCAAAAAAGGCTGAAAACAGCATACGTTACGCCGTCGGGGACTGCCGCTCCGATCAAAAGTCCCTCGACCTGCGCTGTCGGAAACGACAGTGCGTCGGCACGCAGAACTGTGATGAAGCAGATCGTGAGCGTTGCGATCATCAAAAGCGGAATGATGAGCGAGAAAACGCGCACAAGACCCCTCACACCGTGCACCGACACAAGGGTGGATACCACGCAAAAGGCAATACTGCCAAAAACCGCGGGAATACCAAAGATCTGCGTAAAGAGCGACCCAAAGGCGGCGACGTTCAAGAGATAGATCAAAAAGAGAAAAACGACCTCAAAAACCGCCACGGCGGCGCGCAACCATTTGCAGTCAAACCACACGACAATGCGGTCCATGCGCGATTCTCCCGAATCGGCGGCAAAGCTAAGAATCAGCGTACCCGCGGCAAAAAAGAGCGCGATCGACACGGCAATACCAAGATATTGCCACGTGCCGTGACAGCCAAAAAACTGCCAAAGCTCCTGCCCTGAAAGAAACCCTGCACCGATACAGCACCCAACGTAGGCAACCGCCACGCGAAAGGCGGCGTGAGCGCCGATCGTACCTTGATTTTTTGACATATCAGTACCCAGCCTCCGTGATTGCGTCAAGCAGCATTTCAAGCGCCTTTGCCTCACTGTCGGCAAAGAGCGTGGCACCTGCGGCACGCACGTGACCGCCTCCACCAAAGGCAGCGGCAATTTGGGCGACGTTACAGTCGGTATTCGCGCGAAGCGACACACGGTATTCCCCTGCCCTGTCAGTTTCCTTTAAGACAGCGGCAATTTCCACACCGCGCAAAGCGCGCGCCACGTCGATCAGCGTACCGAGATGCTCCTCCCCCGCACCAAGCGAGCGGCGAAGTGCCTGCGAAAAGGCAATGATCGCAACCTTTCCCTCACAGTGGAGCGAAAGATGCTGAAAGCCCGTCTGCTCAACCTGCATTTGCAAAAGCGACTTTTCCTCAAACAAATGCCGTGAGAGCGCGGCAATATCCACACCCGCCTCGATCAGCTTTGCCGCGCGCAGGTGTGTCGCAGCAGTGGTGTTAGAGTAGCGAAAGCTACCCGTATCGGCACTAATGGCGGCGTAAAGGAGCGTAGCCGCCTCGCGCGTGGGCGACACGCCACACGCCTCGAAAAGGTCAAGCACGATCTCGCCCGTTGCCGCGGCATCGGGGAAAATAAGGTGATCGGCATAGGGCTCGCCCACGCCGTGATGATCGATCATCAGCGACACGCGATCGCCAAAGCGCTCATAAAGCGCGCCCAACTGTGCGGGCGAGGCGGTATCCACGCTCACCACGCGCGCGTTTTCAAACTCCGCCCCGATACTTTCGGGCAAAACGCTTGCCTGCTTGTCCTTTACAAGAAAGGACAAATGCTCGGGCACCTCGTCGGCACACACACAATAAGCGGGGCTGCCAAGCGCCTCCAAAAGCGCGCGAAGCGCAAAGGCAGACCCGACGGCATCACCGTCGGGTCTTTTGTGAAAAAGAACCAGCGTGGGGGCGCGTTTTACAAGGATCGCCGCCGCTTCACTCACGGGGAGCGCGCGAAAATCAGTTGCCTTCTTCATCTTCGGGCTCTTCCTCACTGATCTCGATCGAATTCAGCAATTTAGAAATGTGGGCACCGTACGCGATCGAATCGTCCTCAACAAAGGTAAATTCGGGCGTGGCGCGCAGATTCAGGCGCTGTGCCACCTGGCGGCGAATAAAACCCGCCGAGGATTTAAGCCCCAGGTAGACCTGCTTTTTGTCGCCCTGCATAGCCGAATAAAAGACCTTTGCGTATTTGAGGTCGGGTGTGACGTCAACGCCCGTGATGCTGATAAACGCCTCCGACACGCGCGGATCCTTGACCTCGCGCATGATAGCGGCAAGCTCCTTCCTCATCTCGTCGTTGATGCGTCCTCTCCTGTAATTTGCCATAATACTTCCTTTCAAAAGGGGCTGTCCCTTTTAGCGCAGGACAACATCTCTGCATCTAAAACCAAACAGCCCCCGAGTTTTAATTCATTATTGTGCCGCGTCAACGATTGCCGCGAATGCTGCCGACTTCAAGGACGCACCGCCGATAAGGCCGCCGTCCACGTTCTCCTTGGAGAGCAGCTCAGCCGCGTTCTTATCGTTCATCGAGCCGCCGTACTGAACGGTCACGGTCTCGGCTACGTCAGCGCCGTACATCTCAGCGATCGCCGCGCGAACAAAGCCGTTGCCCTCGTCTGCCTGATCAGCGGTTGCCGTCACGCCCGTGCCGATTGCCCAAACGGGCTCGTAAGCAACGATCACGTTCTTCAGCTGCTGGGCGGTCACGTTGGTAAGCGCCATCTTGGTCTGGAACTTCAGGAGCGTCTCGGTGTAGCCAAGCTCTCTTTGCTCAAGCGTTTCACCAACGCAAACGATTGCCTTAAGACCTGCGTTAAGAGCCGCAAGCGTACGAAGGTTGACGGTCTGGTCGGTCTCAGCAAAGTACTGACGGCGCTCGGAGTGACCGATCACCACGTACTCAACGCCTGCTTCGGTAAGCATCTCAGCGGAGATCTCGCCCGTGTAAGCGCCCGATGCCTTGAAGTGAACGTTCTCAGCACCGATCTTGATGTTGGAGCCCTTGGCTGCCTCAACAGCGGCGGGAATGTCGATTGCGGGCACGCAGAGCACCACGTCGCAAGCGTCCTTGCCTGCTACGAGGGGCTTCATCTCGTTGATGAGCGCGGTTGCGCCCGCGGGGGTCATATTCATTTTCCAGTTACCTGCGATAACAGTTCTTCTTTTTGCCTGATTCATGTCAAATACCTCTCTTTTCGCAATCAATTATTTGTCAAGCAGGCAAGCAATGCCGGGAAGGGTCTTGCCCTCAAGGAACTCAAGGGAAGCGCCGCCACCGGTGGACACGTGCGTCATCTTGTCTGCAAAGCCGAGCTTCTCAACAGCTGCTGCGGAGTCACCGCCGCCGATGATGGAGATCGCGCCGCTCTCAGCTACTGCCTTGGCAACAGCCTCGGTGCCTGCGGCAAAGTTCTCCCACTCGGAAACGCCCATCGGGCCGTTCCAAACAACGGTACCTGCGTTTGCAAGCACGTCAGCGAAGAGCTTCTGGGTCTTAGGACCAACGTCAAGGCCCATCCAGCCTGCGGGGATCGCATCGGAATCAACGATCATGCTCTCGGTGTTGGGGTCGTATTCCTTGCCAAGCTTGTTATCAACGGGAAGCAGGAACTGTACGCCCTTTGCCTTTGCCTTCTCGATCAGCTCAAGTGCGAGGTCAAGCTTGTCGTTCTCGCAAATGGAGGTGCCGATCTCAAGACCCTGTGCCTTGAAGAAGGTGTAAGCCATGCCGCCGCCGATGATGAGGGTGTCAACCTTCTCAATGAGGTTGTTGATCACGCCGATCTTGTCGGATACCTTTGCGCCGCCGAGAATGGCAACGAAGGGACGCTTGGGGTCAGCGAGCGCGCCGCCCATGATGCTGATCTCCTTCTGAATGAGGTAGCCGCAAACTGCGGGCAGGTAGTCAGCAAGACCTGCGGTCGATGCGTGTGCACGGTGTGCGGTGCCGAATGCGTCGCTGACGTAAACGTCGGCAAGAGATGCCATTTCCTTGGCGAACTCGGGATCGTTCTTGGTCTCCTTCTTGTGGAAACGAACGTTTTCAAGCAACAGGACCTCGCCTGCCTTCAGGTCAGCAGCCTTTGCCTTTGCGTCAGCACCGACAACGTCCTTTGCCATCTTTACCTCAAAGCCGAGCAGCTCGGAAAGACGTGCGGCAACGGGAGCAAGAGAAAACTTCTTGTCGTCGCCCTTTGCCTTCTCAAGATATTCTGCGGTAGCGGCTGCCTGCTCTGCCTCGGGCAGTGCCTCAACCTTTTTCTTTTCCTTCTTGTCAAGCTCAAGCTTGGCGTCAAGAATGTTGTGGGGTCTGCCGAAGTGCGAGCAAAGAATAAGAGCCGCGCCCTTCTCGAGCAGATACTTGATGGTCGGGAGTGCGCCGACGATACGCTTGTCGTCAGTGATCACACCGTCCTTCATCGGTACGTTGAAGTCGCAGCGGGCAATTACCTTTTTGCCGGCAACGTCGATGTCTTCAATGGTCTTCTTGTTGTAGGTCATGTTCGTTTCCACCTTTCTTGATTTCATCCGCATGATAGCGGAAAATAATTTCAAAACAGTAATATTTTAACACATCTTTTTTATATTATCAAGAGCAAATTGCGATTTTTTTAAAAAATCTGCGTTTTATTTATTTTTGAAGAGTATATCGAAAAGTCCCTTGCGCTTTTGGGGCACCTCTTGCGGCTTCCCCGCGGTGGCGCGGGGCGCGCGCGGCTCGGCATTTTGCAAGCGCACAAGGCGCGGGGTAGGTGCCGTTGATTTTTTTGTGGGAGGTGTCGGGGATTGCGAGGGATTTTCCATGAAAATATCGCCGTTTTGCGCACCGTCAAGCGCCGTATCGGCACACGGCTCCCCCACCCTTTCCTCCAAATCAATCACACCGTCCGCAGGCAGATCGTCAAATTCGGGCTCGTCCGAGGTGACCTCGGTTAAGATGGGAGGCGCGTATGTGAGGCCGGCGGAAATATTGGGCGTGGGTTGCGGACCGTCGGGGATGTCGGTTCCTACGAAGGAGGTCGCAGATTGCGGACCGTCGGGGATGTCGGTCACAACGGATACGGTTGTGGATCGCGGACCGTCGGGGACGCCGGTCCCTACGAAGGAGGTCGTGGATTGCGGACCGTCGGGGACGCCGGTCCCTACAGAGGTGGTCGCGGATCGCGGACCGTCGGGGACGCCGGTCCCTACGGAGGAGGTCGTGGATTGCGGACCGTCGGGGACGCCGGTCCCTACGGAGGTGGTCGTGGATTGCGGACCGTCGGGGATGTCGGTCTTTGCGGGGGTGCGCGGTGCCGCCACGCCCGCAGGCATCTTCATGGCAAGGGGGACAAGTCCCGCTTGGCGTTCAAACAGGATCTCGTAATCGGCAACGCCGCTTCGAAGCATGGCAACCGCGCGCAAGCACGCCTTTTTGGTAGCGTAGGGCACGGAGGTGATGACCACCTTGCCGTTTGCCGCCTTAACGCGGTAAGAAAAGCCCTTGCCCGCCGCCACGATCTCACATTTCGGGTTAGGACCTCCCTCACCCGCCGAAAGATCGCGCACGGGCATGATCGGCGCGTGAACGACAAGGCTGGCAATGCCCTTTTTGCAGGCGTCAAGCGTGGCGTATGTTTTTGATACCGCAAGCACCTGACCGTTTCCCGATTGCAAAATGAACCGATCACCGGCGGCGGAGCGTGAAATAATAAATCTACCCATTTTTCACCCCGTTATCGCACCTTTTCAATGCGGTGTGCCGCTTCGACTTCGCCCTTTTCGTTGGTAAAGCGCACCTCGGCACCCTTATCGTCAAGCACGAGCGCCGCACCGAAAAATTCGACGAGCTGCTTTTCCTCACGCAAAAGCTTTGATCCGACAACCACAGGAATTGAACCGCTCTTATCAAGCTCACCGCCCGCCTCGCGCACCTCGCATCTATGCGTGTGACCCGAAAGAAGCAGGTCGGGCTTCACGTGCGTAGCAAGCAGCTCTGTCCATTCGCTGTAGACATCTTCCTCAATATCAAAGGGCTCTTTAAACTTGAAGGTAAAGGGCGAGTGTGCCACGACCATACGGTGCAAAACACCCTCGGCGGCATACTCGGCATCAGCATTCGCGATCACGTCCTTGATGAAGGCACTCTCTTCCCTGCGCATTACGTGCGAGACGTTCGTGAAGCTGTATGCCTCGTGGCTCTCGGGCTTGTCCTCGCCCGCATCAAGCACCATGCCCCAAAGCGAGCCGACACGGAAGGTAAAGTAGGATTTTCCCGCCACGTGGGGCGTGTAATCAATCAGCCTTTCGGCAAAAAAGCCACGCATGTCATGATTACCACGCGAAAAGACGACAGTGCGTTGTCCGCCCGTTATTGCCTCGGCAAGCGTATAAATAAGATCAAAATTGGCAAGGTCGCCGCTGTGGTTGGGAATGTCGCCATTCAAAACCAAGAGATCAAGCTCGTCCCCAAAATACGCACCTGCCGCGGCGGGCAGATCGAAATGTCCGTGTGTATCGGCAAGATGGTAAATACGGATCGGCGCGCCCGTCGGCACGGGGCGGAAGGGGTATGTGGCGCTCACCTCGTCCTCGCTTGTCGGGAAATAGGGCTTACGTTCAACGATCTTACGGTAATGGACGGTATACGCACCCGCGCGGTCAAGCAAAGCCATTGGCACGGTCACGCGGTGCACGGGCACCGCTGAGCGCATCACGCCCCCCGTGTGATCGTAAAAAGTGTCCTCGCCCACGGTGACCCAAAACAAGAGGTCACTCTTCACGGGCACCATGATCTGATACTCGTCACCCACCGCAAAAACGGCAGGGGCGGTCTTAAACTCGGGAAGCAACGAAACGGCCTGCATAAAAAACTCCTCCTCAAACATTACCTTAACGGTAAACTCTGCCTTTATTATAGCATTTCCCTTTCTCCGTGTCAACAAAAACGCGCCGCTTTTCTCCTTTGCAGTAAAGAGGGGGCTGAGTCATTAGATGCAGAATGACGTATGAGGCGCATATCATAATTGCTTTTTCGATAAAGTAAATACGGCGCCTCGTGAAATACCCTTTGCGGTTTAAACAACCGCATTTTGCAAGCAAAAAACAGGGTATTTCTCCTTTATTTACGTCGAGTGCCGAGAGCGCGTCGAGCCGTAAGGAAGCCGAACAACACAAGGTTTTAAAAGATAGATTTTCCCGCATACTGCGCCGAATTTTTCTTAAATATCGTATATTCCTCAAAAAATTCGACTTGTCTACAAAAAAATCTATTCTTTTAAAACTGTTTAGCACTCTGTGCTGAGCAAATTTTTGATGAATTTGGGTGCGGCGAAACGCAGGAAAGTATAACTTTTCAAGGTTTGCCACGCCGAAAGACGCGGAAATTTGCCAGCGCAGAGCTTATGTGTTCGACTTCCTTACGGCTACACACATTAATGAATTTCGGAACGAAATTCTACCTTGAAATCTAACATAAAAAAGCGAAACCGCTTTCCCCTACCCCTAAAGGCATAAAGGAAAGCGGTTTTTTTACTGTGCTTTTCGTGTGTGTTTTTGTTCGGCGCTAATGAATCAGCACCTTTACAAATTTAAGCAGTGACGACACCCATAAGCGTCACCACCGCAACAGCACCTGCGGGCAATCTGATGATCGCCGCGGGATCAAGGACAAAAAGCCCCGTATCGCTGACGGTATAATCAACGCCCTCGGTAAGCGGCACTGCTGTGCCACCCACCGTGAGTGTCACGCCGCTAAACGCAAACGCGGCAGGCAGCTGATCACGGAGCGCATCAAGCACGATCATCCCCGACGAGGTGTTGGTGATGGTGAACTGATAGTTGATGGTATCACCGACGCCCGCGGTTTCGGGTGCGGTCTTTACGATCGACAAAAGCGTGCGGGTGATGATTGCGGTATCACTGTCACTGATGGTAGGACCAAGGTCGCTGCCCTCGTTGGCGGCACCCGTCGCAGTGCTGACGATCTCGTTTTCCGTGGCGCTCTCCACCGTCGATTGATAATTGACATACAAAACAGAGCCCGCAGGCATCACCACGTCTGTCGTGAAGGTCAGCGGATCGGTGTTGGCGAGCGTGAGGGTGACGGGTGTGACCTCACCGTTTGCATACAAAAATGCGGTGGCACTGCCCTCAACGTAATCGAGCTCGCCGCCCGCCACATTCACAGTAACAAACGGATTATAAAGCAGACCCGTCCCCGTGTTTTCAAAAAGGACGGTATAGGAAATGGTGTCCCCGACCGTAAAGGTGGTGGGTGTCGCGCCGTGCGCCACCGTAAGACCGTACGTGACGATCACCTCGGTCGTCGTAATATTAGATACAAGCGAGCCCTGCGTGCCGCATTCGGGCGTAAAAAGCAGGGTCCCTTGGTTGGTAATGAAAGCCATTGATGAATTTTCCTTTCTTTGCGGAAGCGTCCGCATTAACAGAATATGCAAAAAAGGACGAACCGTTGACGGTTCGTCCCCTTCTGCTATTATGCTTTATTTCTTTGCAATTTCCGCAAGAAGCTTCGTCTGCTCCTCGATGTTTGCGTAGAACTTGACAAGTGCCTCTTCCTTTGCCTTCAGCTCGGCAGCGGCGGCCTCCGCCTTTTCCTTTTCCTCCGCCTTCTTCTTGGCATCGGCTTCAGCGGCGGCGGCAAGCTCCTTCGCCTTCAGGCGGCGGCTGATGCCGGAGATCACACGCACCGCAACGAAAATGCTGATTGCGATGATGAAGAAATTGATGATCGTCTGGATCCACTCGCCCCACAAAATGGCGACCTCTGCGGTCTTGACCTTGCCCGCCTCGTCAACGACTGCCTCCTTCAGCACGGTCTTCCAGCCGTCAAGGCTGACGCCGCCCGTCATCAGCGCGATGAGGGGGTTGATGATCATTTTGACAAGTCCGTTAACGATGGCGCTGAACGCCGAGCCGATGACAACACCGACAGCCATATCCATAACGTTGCCCTTGGTAATAAACTTCTTAAAATCCTTCAAGAAGCCTTCCTTCTTTTTCTTCAGCTCTTTTTTCATTTGCTTCAACTGCTCCTTTTTTTCGTTTTTTTCGCCCTCGGCAATGCGACGCGCGAGAGCCTCTTTATCTGCTTTTCCCATGATAAACCTCTCTTTTTTGTTCACTATATCATAAATAACCACCTTTGTCAAGAAAAAGCGGGGATTTTGTGACACGAGGCGCATATTATCCGATTTTTTCGACAAAGATTGCGGCGCCTCTTGAAATACCCCTTGCGGTCAACGACCGCATTTTGCAAAGCAAAAATCGGGGCATTTCGCCTTTATTGGCACGATATAACGTATAAGGC
>JAZOSR010000015.1:0-10229 GCA_045657225.1 Eubacteriales bacterium
ATGCCACCATCACGGGCACCAAGTACTACGTGCTTGACCTGCGCGGTGCAGGTGTGGCAACCGTGGATAACTGCACCATCACCTCCGCGGACAAGATCTTTACCACCTACGGCACCTCCACGCTGACGATCAACAGCGGTACGCTGACTAGCGAGGGCGGCGAGGGCGCTATTTATGCTAACACGGGCACGATTAACATCAACGGCGGCGAGCTGATCTCTACGGCAAATAACGCAGTGGTACTGAACGGCGGTACGCTCAATATCAAGAACGGCACGTTGAAAGCGCGTTATAATCCCGTTCGCGTGGGCGCGTATAACACCGGTACGGAAGATGCGCCCGTTTACGCCACCACAGAGATCAATATTTCCGGTGGCTCGTTGGTCGCAGAGACCGCTGACCATTTGATTCGCGTGAACAGCTCCAATGCAGTTTGCACCATCAATATTTTGCCCGGTGCCAACATTGTGCAGAACAAGGATCAGTACGTTATTTCCGTTAGCTACGGCACGTGCATCATCAACATGACGGGCGGAACAGTTGTGGCAAACGGTACGTATTCTCCCTTCCTTATTAGCAAGGGCGCTGATTCTGAGTTCAAGATGAGCGGTGGTACTGTGATCGCTAAGTGCGGCTACGTTCTGCAGATGTCCTACGGTAAGACACTTGAGATCACGGGCGGTGTGATCGTGATGAAGAATACGCCTTATGATAATGACGGTGATGAGGCGACTCCTCTTATTACCAGAACTAAACTCTTCTCCACCGGCTCGAGCTTTACCGGCACTCCTGTTGTTGAGAATGTGATCGTTCTCTTTAACGCAACCGGCGAGTTTGGTATTGGCGGCGTGACTGTTCCCGCTGCTGAGTTCGCACCCAGCATTAAGTTTGGCGGCGAAAGCTACAGCGCATATTTCTCGAACGCAGGTAGCGAGATCAACGAGGCCGGCGCAGAGATCCATATGGGTCTTGACGGTGAGGGTAATATCGTTGACGGTATCCGCTTCACCTCTGTGCTTTCCGCAGACGTTGTGGCACTTGTTGCCGAGGCGCTTGCCGCTGGCAAGACCGTTTCCTACGGTACTGTGATCGCTCCCGCTGACTACGTGATTTCCGCAGGAAAATTCACCATGGCAGCGCTTGACAAGGCATTTGGCTCCGTTGACGGCAAGCTTAATGGCGCAAGCGTTTATGCAAACATTCCCGCAGTCAACTCCCTGCGTGATGCTGACGAGGACGGCGTTTGCGAGTCCTTTAGCGGTATGCTTGTTAATATTAAGGAAGCAAACTACGGCCGTGCATTTGCGGCAGTTGGTTACGTGGTGATCGACGGCGAGATCATTTACAGCTCGTTCAACACCGTTGACAACGCACGCTCTGCAAAGTATATCGCAACCGTTCTGCTTGAGAGCGGCTACTACGAGGGCGACGTTGAGGCAATCGCAATCCTTAACAAGTACGCAGGCATCGAGGCGTAAGTAGTAAACGCTGACATCAAGCTATATGAAATCCAAAAGGAGGAGCTTCGGCTCCTCCTTTTTTTGTTTTCTAATGTCACCTCGCTGGTGTTAAAAAACGGCTCCCTTGAACCCAAGGGAGCCGTTTTGCTTATTTTATTAAAAAATAATGGAAAGAAGCGCCAAAAAGAACGTAGCGGAGACTATGATCAAAAAGATCGCGATGGGCAATGCGCCAAAGATGATGGCAAGAATGCCGAGGATCTTACCCGTCCTTGCCTCGGGGAAGGGGGTGGGGTAAAGCTTTTTTGAGGTGTTCGATTTGACGATGGCGATAATGCCGAGAATGATGCCGACAAGGGGCGTGACAAGTAGCGAAAGCACAAGTCCCACAATGCCGAGTGTGAGGGAGGTGGATGCCTTGCGCTTTGCCTGCATTTGCTGCTCGTTGACGTAAAAGTGGGGCGGAACGTTTACGGAGGGACCCTGTTCGCCATCTTGTTTATGTTGCCATTGACTGTTTCCCGTTTCCCACCAAGCGCTTTGGTTATTTCCCGTTTCCCACCACGCATTTTGGTTATTGCTTTGGTTGTTATTCATGCTATGACCTACCTTTCCTTAAATCTCGCCCGCGGCACCGCGATAGGCGCGCGGTGACATGCCTGTGGATTTTTTGAACACGCGCCTGAAGTAGGTGGAGGATTCAAAGCCCACCTGCTCGCTGATCTCCTCAATAGAATAGTGCTCACTTTGGAGGAGGAGTAAAATGGCGCGGTTGATGCGTATTTGGTTGATGTATTCGACGGGCGACACACCGAGCGCCGCGCGAAAAAGGGGATAAAAGCGCGAGGCGCTGACGTTTGCGACCCTTGCAAGCTCCTCTACTGTAAGGGGCTCGTCGTAATGTCCCGCGATATGGGAAACGGCGCGCCAAACGCGCTCGTCAATGCGGCGCTGTGCCTGTGCCTTCAGCTGTGGGAGGAGCGTGGCGAGAAAGGCGTAAAAATCGCCAAGCACGGCAAGTCGCTCCACGTCGCTGCCGTGAAAGGCGGCAAGCGTGCGCAAAAAGAGCGCTCTTGTGGCTTTGGGATCGCGCGGCGTTACCTTTTGTAGGCAAAAGCCCTTTTCCTTGGTAAAGGCGCCGCCGTGGTCAAACATAAAGTGCATACTGACGTAGGAAATGGCGGGCGCGCCCTGCCAATGTGACACGTAACGGCTGCCAACGGGTACGAAAATAAGGTCACCGACGCCGATTGGCACGTCGCGATTGTTCTCGCAGTCGTGATAAACGGCACTGCCCTCAAGCACCAGCCCCACGCAGAAATGCGGACGGGGGCGGCACGAGGCATCAAAGGTATTGGTCGCGCCAAAGTCATATTTTTCGGTTTTGAAAAAAACAAGCCTTGACGTGGCTGTAATATCGCGCACGGCGTCGCACCTCCTTTGCTCGCGATAGAATAAGTTCGCTTTTTAACAGTATAACATATTTTATTTTATTTGTCAACGTGATACAATGAAGGCAATAAAGTATTGCCAAAAAGGAGGATAAGCATGAAAGCAATTGTTATTACTGATGATAAAAGACTTGAAATGAGAGAGGTGCCCAACCCCACGCTCCGCGCGGGTGAGGTGCTGGTGAAGGTTGTGGCGGCGGCAGTCAACCGCGCCGACCTCATGCAGGTGGAGGGCAATTATCCGCCCCCTCCCGGCTGTCCCGAGTGGCCCGGTCTTGAGGTAGCGGGCACCATTGAGGCGCTCTCCCCCGAGGCGGAGCGCGAGGGCAAATGGCACGTGGGTGACGAGGTGTGCGCCCTGCTTGGCGGCGGGGGCTATGCCGAGTACGTAGCGGTCGAGTCGGGCATGGTCATGCCCTTGCCGAAGGGTGTTTCCATGGTGGAGGCGGCAGCGCTTCCCGAGGCGTTTGCAACGGCTTACCTCAACCTCTTTATTGAGGGCGGCGCAAAGCCCGGCTACAATTTCCTGATGCACGCGGGCGCGAGCGGTCTTGCCAGTGTTGTCATTCCGATGGCAAAGGCGTTTGGGCTTCGCGTAATCACCACGGTGCTGAATGAAAAGGTTGCAAAGAGCATCGAGCACCTTGGCGCTGACCTTGTGGTCGATACCTCAAAGGAGGATATTGCCGACGTTCTCGCACGTGAGGCACAGGCAGGCAGACCCCTTAACCTTGCCATTGACTGCCTTGGCAGCGGCAAGGTTGGCGAGTGCTTCCCGCACGTCGCGTATATGTGCAAATGGATCATGATCGCCACGCTCGCGGGCGACATTTCCGAGGTCAATATGCGTACCATGTTTATGAAAAATATCCGTCTCATCGGCTCGACCCTGCGCAGCAAGACCCCTGCCTTTAAGGCAGAGCTGCTTGACAAGCTTGTAAAGGACATCTGGCCGAAGGTCGAAAGCGGCGAGGTGCGCCCCACCATTTTCCGCGTGATGCCCATTACCGAGGCAAACGAGGCGCACGCACTCCTTCGTGAGGGCAGAAGTGCCGGCAAGGTCGTGATGACGTGGTAAGCGAGCCCCTTTCGCTCTATGCCGTTAAATACGGCGAAACAGAGATCCCCCGTAGAATGGCGTTTGCTGATGCCGCGGGTGACGATAGAAAAGTGCCGATTTCACTCATTGTTTACGTGGTGAAGACAGGCGACCGCGTGATATTGGTGGACGCGGGGTGTGATACGATGCCCGGCTATCCGCTTTTCTTGCACGTGTCGCCCGCCAAGGCGCTTGTCGATGTCGGCATTGACCCTTTGTCGGTGACTGACCTTGTTCTCACGCACGCCCACCACGATCACGCCGAGGCGACAGGGCATTTTAAGAATGCCACGGTCTACATACAGGAAAAGGAATATGAAAAGGCGAGCGAGAAGGGCTTTCTTGCCACCGCCGCGCGCGTTGTGACTTTTGAGGAGGAGCTCGACGTGGGACCTCTTCGCGCGGTGCGTTGGGGCGGTCATTCGGTCGGCTCGTCGCTTGTGTGCCTTTCAAACGATGGCAGGGAATACGTGATGTGCGGCGACGAGTGCTACACGCGTGAGTGCCTTACCGACCGTCGCCCGACGGGGGCGTCCAAAGACCCCGAGCGCAGTTGCGCGTTCGTTGAGCGCTTTTCCGATCCTCGCTACACGGTTCTGCTCGCGCACGACGCGGCAATTTTGCCGGGGGCGCTCGGCGCGGTGCAAATCATTTAAATTTTAAGCATAAGGGAGAAATATCATGGAATTTTTGAATAAAACGGTTTTGATCACGGGCGGTGCCTCGGGCATTGGTCTGCTTGCCGCGAAGTGCTTTGCAAAGGAGGGTGCAAGCATCGTGCTTGCCGACATCAACCCCGAGGCGCTTGACAAGGCGGTCGCCGAGGTAAAGGCGATCACCGATCGCGTGATCGGCGTTGTCACCGACGTCACCAAATACCCCGAAGTTGTTGCCTGCCGCGACAAGGCGGTCGAGGCGTTCGGCTCGATTGACGTGCTGCTCCCGTGTGCGGGCGGCGCTGAAACGCGCATTCTCGGCATGAAGGGTAAGTTTTACGAGCTGCCGATCTCGGCTTTGGAGTTTAGCATCGGCATGAATCTCATGGGCGCGCTTTACTTTGACCACGCTGTCATGCAGCAAATGGCAAAGCAACAAAGTGGCGTCATCATTCACATCGGCTCGATCACGGGTGAGGAGGGCAGTGTCGGTAATCTCGGCTACGCAACCTCCAAGAGTGCCCTCATGACGGGTGCTCTTAAGTCCGTTGCCAAGGCGGGTGCTGAGGTTGGCGTGCGCGTGTGCTGCGTGGCGCCCGGCCCCGTTATGACGCGCGAAGCCATGAAGGAGATGAAGACCCTGATGGGCTATCCCGCCGAAACACAGGAGATCGTCGATATGCTGATGTATCTTGCCTCCGATAAGGCGCGCTCCATTACGGGCTCGACCTATTTTATCGATGGCGGCAGAAAGATCATGAGAAATAAGGGGTAAGAGTATGAAAAAGACCTACGCGGGGCAAAAAGCCCCCTTTGTGACCGTCATGGTGCAGGCAAATACCGCAGATGAGGTGATCGCGCTTGAGAAGCGCGCCATCGCGGCGGGCGCTGATGCGCTCGGCATTCAGACCTGCCGTTTTTCCGAGGAGGAAAAAAATATTGCCACCTATCGCCGCATTTTGGAGGCGGCGGGTGACCTTCCTACGTACGTGACGCACTATCGCGTGAAGGCAAACGAGGGCAAGAGCGACGAGGAGCTGGCGCGCGGCATGCTTGAGATCGCCGAGGCGGGCGCCACGATCGTTGACGTGATGGGTGACCTCTTTGCTCCGCACCCCGACGAGCTGACCGAGGACGCGGAGGCGACACAGAAGCAGGTGGAGCTGATCAAGAAGATCCACGCGGCGGGCGCAGAGGTGCTGATGTCCTCGCACACGTATAAATATATGTCCGCCGAGCGCATTCTCGACATTGCGCTTGCACAAGAGTCGCGCGGTGCCGACGTGGTGAAGATCGTGGTGAACGCGGGCTCTCGCGCCGAGGAGGCGGAAATGCTGCGCGCGGCAACACTCCTTGAGCGCACCCTCAAGGTGCCCTTTATGCTCCTTTGCGGCGGCTCACATCACGTGCTGCGCCGTGTGGGTCCCTACTTTGGCTCCTGCACGTGGCTGACCGTGCTTGAGCATGATGAGTGCGCCACCAAGTCACAGCCCCTGTTTTCCGATATTCAGGAGATCCGCCGCGTGATCAACATGCGCGAGTGATAGGATTGTTCTGCTTTTTAGCCAATTAAAAGTAAGCCCGCACGCAGATAGCGTGCGGGCTTGTTTTTGTGAATTACTATATCTTATGTGTAGAAGGATTTGCCAAAGGCGCCCTTATAAAGACGTACGGGATAGAGATCGCCTACCTCAAAGCGGCGGTATGTGCTGCGCGAAACCTCCAGCTCCAAGGGCTTTCCCTCAACGGTAAAAATGAATTCATAGCTGTCGGGGGATTTTCTGTGGAGATCCAAGTCTTTCCCTTCGATGCGCAGCACGTAGCTTTGCGGCTCGCTGTCGTCAAGCGCGTAATTGAGGTGGCACGTATAGCACTCAAGCAGCATAAAGGCGAAAAAGACGGTCAGCACAAAGCTGCCAACACTGCTCCAGAAGCGAAGCTTGATGCGAAGAAACAGCGGCACCGCCAACGCGCCTATGACGGCGCTGATCGGCAACAGCCATTGCCAAAACGGAAAAAAGCTGCCGTCGGTAAAGGTGTAGGAGTTAGCGGATATCAGTAAGCACGAAAAGAGCAGAGAAGCGAGCACGATCCACGCGCCTTTCCTTGAAAATGCTTTGTGAAAGACAAAGTGAAACAGGCACGGCACGAGGATCAGCAGGGGAAACGCGATGAGAAAAAGCAGGATCAGCACGCGGTGCGGCACGACAACCTCGATCAGCGCGATAAAAAGCGCAAAGAAGGAAAGCAACGATTTTTCAAGGATGCCTTCCCTTGGCTGTGGCAACCACACCAAAAGAAGCAGTGGGATCGCCAGCAATCCTTGAAGGAGCAGCAGAAGCCCCACGGGGTAGGAGGCGTTGCCGACCCGAAGTAACAAAAGGATTGCCGATAGGAGAAGAAGGGCGCTCATCAGGCGTGGGCTGATACCCTTTGATTTTTTATATTTGTTTGCCATTTATCAGCCCTCAAAGAGTGGTGTTGAAAGGTAGCGGTCGCCGCCGTCGGGCAGGATCGCCACGATCACCTTGCCCTTGTTTTCGGGGCGATTTGCCAGCACGGTTGCCGCGTGGAGCGCCGCACCCGACGAGATGCCGACAAGAATTCCCTCGGTTTTCGCGAGGGTACGTGCGGCGGCGTATGCTTCCTGCTCGGTGACGGTAAGGATCTCGTCAACGAGCGAGCGGTCAAGGTTTTGCGGCACGAAATTGGCGCCAATTCCTTGCAGACCGTGCGCGCCCGCTTTGCCCGTAGAGAGCAGGGGAGAGCCCGCGGGCTCAACCGCCACGGCGCGAAGATGGGGGAGCTTTTCCTTCAAATAAGCGGCAGTGCCCGAGAGGGTGCCGCCCGTGCCGACCCCCGCGACGAGGATATCCACGCGCCCCTCGGTATCGCCGAAAATTTCAGCGCCTGTGGACTTGTAATGCGCGGCGGGATTGGCGGGGTTATCAAACTGCGAGGGGATGAAGCTGCCCGCGATTTCGGCGGCAAGCTCGTTTGCCTTGTCAATGGCGCCCTTCATGCCGAGCTTTCCGTCAGTGAGGACAATTTCGGCACCGTAGGCGGCAAGCAAACGGCGGCGCTCCGCCGACATGGTGTCGGGCATGGTGAGCACGACGCGGTAGCCGCGCGGCACACCGATGGCGGCAAGTCCGATGCCCGTGTTGCCGCTTGTCGGCTCAATGATGGTGGCACCGGGGGCAAGCACACCTGCCGCCTCCGCCGCCTTGATCATGGAGAGCGCCACGCGATCCTTCGCACTCCCCGCAGGGTTGAAGCACTCAAGCTTCAATAGAATCGTTGCGTTTTCGGCGCACGCGCGAGAATAGCCCGTCGCCTCAAGCAGGGGCGTTTTTCCAACCATTTCTTCTATATTTTTATAATACATGGAAACTCCTTTAACGTTTCATTATATTATAATTATACCCCTTCACGCAATCGGTGTCAAGTGGGGAGGTCGTCCCGCATCCCCCGATACGCAAACGGCGACGAAACCGGCAACGTCCAATCTGTAGGGACCGGCGTCCTCGACGGTCCGTGATCCACGATTTATTTTGCATCAACACATTGTCACATAAACGTTATTAAATTTGTGCCATTTTTAACGGTTGGAAACGCGGACTGTCGAGGACGCCGGTCCCTACAAAAATAAATGCGTGACGCAATCAACCGCTTGTTCGTCAAGATCGCTTTTGAGGTGGGCGACGTGATGCGCCGTTGAAACAAAATAGTGAAAGGAAATTGGGAAAAAGAAGCAAGCAAGACAAGGCGCACCGGAGGGCAGGGGCGCAGACGAACCTTTTGTTCGTCAAGGTCGTGCACGAGGAGCAACGCCGTATGTAAAAGATAAAAGTGCTTGGGGAAAAGAAACAAGTAGCACTAGGCGTACCGCAAAAAGCGGACGCAGGCGAACTTTCGTTCGTCAAGATCGCTTTTGAGGAACAACGACGTGATGCGCCGTTTATTTTCCCCAAGAAAAGAAAAAGCGGCTTGTCCTTGGGTTAAAGGACAAGCCGTATTTTTTGTTGGCAATTAAGCCATTGCGTTGAGCTTCTTCGTGAACTGGCTCTTCTTGCGAGCGCCTGCGTTCTTGTGGATAATACCGCGAGCAACAGCCATGTCGACCTTCTTGACAGCGGCCTTGTAGGTCTCCTGTGCAAGTGCGACGTCGCCTGCCTCAACAGCTGCCTCGTACTTCTTCATCGCAGTCTTCATCTGGGTGCGGAAGATCTTGTTCTGCAGTGTTTTGGTTGCGGTTACCTTTACGCGCTTTTTCGCGCTTTTAATGTTCGGCAAATCATTCACCCCCTTAAAAATTTGTTCGGTTGATCGACTGCGCCTGAGAGGGTGCGCTGTCGCATACGCCCATACAGTTCTATATCATAACACACAAAAACGCAAATTGCAAGCCTTTTTTGAAAAAAAACGAAAAATTTTTTTAATATTTCTTGGAAAAACTTTCAAAAACCGCAAAAAAACACTTGACAAGGGGAAAATGTTTTGCTATAATATTAAACTGCATTATAATTGCAAAAGTGCGGCTTTTTGGCAGTCTTTTGCAACTTCGCATCAAAACTATTATATACGCGTATGCGCGAATTCTGGCGGCGCAGATGTAAGCGTTTTGGGCACATTTCAGGTCCCCTTGCCGACGGGTGGGGGACACGATAAGAATGGAGTGGTAAAACTAATGGTCAACGTAAAAGAGCAAAAACTCGGTCAGAACACCAGAAAGAGCTTTTCCAAGGCACGTTACAACCTTGAGCTGCCCAACCTGGTGGAGGTCCAGACTAAGTCGTTCAAGTGGTTTCTTGAGGAGGGACTTGGTGAGGTACTGCGCGACGTTTCGCCCATTACCGATTTCACAGGTAAGCTTTCGATCGATTTTCTTTCCTATTCGATCGACAAGAAGACCAAGTACACCGTTGAGGAGTGCAAGGAGCGTGACGTAAACTACGCCGCACCCCTGCGCGTGACGGTGCGCTTGACAAACAAGGAAACAGGCGAGGTACAGGATTCCGACATCTTCATGGGTGAGATCCCGCTGATGACCGAGAACGGTACCTTCGTCATCAACGGCGCGGAGCGCGTCATCGTTTCCCAGATCATTCGTTCTCCCGGCATGTACTACAAGTCGGAGATCGACAAGATGGGTAAGCGCAACTACGCCGCACAGATCATCCCTTACCGTGGCGCTTGGCTTGAGTATGAAACCGACAACAGCGGCGTTATTTACGTCCGCATTGATAAGAACCGCAAGGTGCCGATGACCATGTTCATCCGCGCGCTGGGCGCTTTGGGGGACAAGCCCCTCATCGAGACCCGCGAGGATGTTTGTGCCATCTTCGGTGAAGAGGAGTGCCTGGCCGCTACCTTTGAAAAGGACGAGTCCGAGGAGATCGCTTCTCACAACCGCACCCCCATCGGTCACGAGGCACTGAAGGAGATCTACAAGAAGCTCCGTCCCGGCGAGCCCGCCGTGGTGGACGCTGCGCAGAAGCTGCTCTCCGACATCCTCTTCGACAACAAGCGCTACGACATCGCACCCGTAGGCCGCTATAAG
>JAZOSR010000016.1:0-5258 GCA_045657225.1 Eubacteriales bacterium
TAACCAATGGCGTAGACGTTAATCTCCACGTGACCCGCAAGCACACCGCCCTCGATCTTAACGTTCGAATAAACGGCATTGGGATTGAGACGGATCACGTTGGTGGAGCCGCCCTTGATGTTGGTCTTCTCGCCCTTAATGGTGAGGTCACACAGACGGTGGATCCAGATACCGAATTGATTATCAATGGTGCTCACAACATTATCAAGAATCAGGTGACCAACGTGCGAGCTACGATTGGGCTGACCCGAGGTCACATTGTTTTGCATAAAGATCAAAGATCTGTCCTTCGCGGTGACGCCCTCAGGCGCTGTAAGCGTAAGGTTCTTCAGCGTAACCGTACCACTCTTCATGTAAAGGTAGTAGGGATTAGAAGAACTTTTAGCAGTAGCTTCAGTGATCGTCAGAGTCTTACCCGCATCACCACCGGTAATGGTATATGCCTTCGTATCACCGTCACTTAAATGGATACCCGGCTCAGACGCGTCCTTAAGGACGGTGATCGTGCCGCCATTTTTAACTGCCGCAATTGCCTCGGCAATGGTGGAATAGTATTCCGTGCCTGCGCTTGCCTCTACCTGATAGTAGGCGTCAGTTGCGCCCTCGGTGGTCTTAGCGGCAGATGCCACAACGACCATGGTAGCGACCATCAGGACCACAAGCAGGGCAAACAAAAGAAGCTTCATTTGCTTTTTCATGATTGTTTTCTCCTTAAAGTTTTGTTAGGGGTTGCTTGGGTTTGGCTTGCTTTTAACGGTTTTCGATCGAAATTCCTTAACCCACGGGGGAAAGGTCAACGATATCGCCGTCAAAGCCGTCCTCTGCCGAGTCGATCGACGAGGTGATGACGTCCTGCGCCTTGAAATAGGTCTCAACCGACACAGGTGCCTCATACATCTTTTTCATTCACACGCCCTCCTTCTTTACCATATTTTTAATGAAAACATTGAGACAGAATAAGTATATCATAAATTTTGTCAATTGTCAACAACTTTTCACAAGAGTTTGTTTTATTTTGTTTTAAAAAACGTCTTTCTCTCTTCACATTTTGTTCATTTTTAGCGTTGGTGCGCAAAAAAGCCAACAATCCCCTGCCCTACCGTGTTATCTCACGCGATCCACGATTTACAAACGACGGCGCTACCGCAATGAATTGTGAACGGCAACACGTTGCCTACACCTCATCCGAAGAATGCGTAGCATTTCTTTGCCGGTGGGCACCGCCTTGGCGGTGACACCTCATCCGTCACCAAAGGTGACACCTTCCCCTCGAGGGGAAGGCAAAAGATAATTGCGCCGCCGCAACAGGACACAAGAAAAACCGCAAAATGATGACGCACAGTCGCCTTCCCCTCATGGGGATTCCCCTCGCCCTCGGCGAGGGTGCAAGTTTGCTTTACAAACATTGCGAGGTGGATTTGCATAGCAAAGACGGATGAGGTGTGCCCATAGGGCATCTATGATCTGCAAACAGCGAAACGACAATCCCCCACCTGCTGCGCAGGAGCCCCCTTTACACAAGGGGGCCTTTTTACGCCCACCGCAAGGTGTCACCGCGAGGTGCCCACGACCCATAGCGATCCTCCCCCTCTCAGTCAACTTCGTTGACAGCTCTCCCCCACGGAGAGCCGCTTTTCTCCTCCGTTTCACATTTTCAGCGGCATTGCAACCAATCAATTCTCCGCCGCACCGCGAGGTGCCCACGACCCGCAAACAGCGGCGCAACCATTCCTTGGCTCCCTCCGGGAGGGAGCTGTCGCCGTAGGTGACTGAGGGAGAACGCGATCTCTGATTTACAAACGTCTGGCGCGGGCTCCTTCCACCGCAAGCGGTCCCCCTCCCTCCCGGAGGGAGGCGTTTTTAAGACCCGCAAGCGGGAGGGGCAACCCCTCCCCTACAGAGAATACGCAACCATTCGTTCTCTGCCGTGCCGCAAGGCACCCCTCCCTCCCGGAGTGAGGCATTTTTATGTCCACGACCCATAAAACGGGAGGGGTGACCTCTCCCCTACGGAGGATACGCAAGCACCCCTTCCCTGCCGTGCCGCAAGGCACCCACACCGCGAGGTGCCAATAAATCTATTTTCCCGAGAAAAAAGCTCTCTTTCGGGTGGGGGTGTGCCCTTGCCCTCGGGCAAGGCAGATGCGGCGCGCGGCGCCGCTGTGGGAGGCGACGCTTCGCGCGCCTCCCCTCCCCTTTGCTGTGTTTTGCTTTGCTCTCTTTTGCTTTGCTCTGCTTTGCTTTGCTTTAGGTGAACAGGTCCTGTAACAGGTGGTGTAGCAGGTGGTGTCTTGGGATTTGTCTTAACCGCACCCTTTTTCCCCGACGCTGCCCCGGCAAGTCGACGTTGGATGCTGGGCTCGATCATGGCAGCAAAGGTGTTGACAAGATCGTTTTCAAAAGTGTGAAACGGTGTGCCGTCGCGCTGTCTGTCGATCATGGCAAACATGAGTCGCGCCGCATCGTCAAGCGGTAGCTTTTTGAGGGCGGGCAGCCAATCATAAAGCAACAAAAACCCAATTTCAATGTGTGAGCGTTTCAATCTTTTTCTCCTTTTTCATTTTTTCACAATTGGGCAAACGTTCCAATTGTGGGACGCTCACATCATAACATATAAAAAACATTTTGTCGTTAACCGCAAAACAAGAAAAAGAGCAAGAATAAAAGGTGCTTTTTTACCTTCTATTCTTGCTCTTGTTTTTGTCGATCCGTCAACAAGGTTGACGCGATTTGCACTCACATTGAGCAAGTCTTGTGCAAGAATGCCCAAGGTCGAGTCAATATGAGCTCAATTCCGACCTGATGCGATCAGTATGCGAGCTCTGCTGCGGCGGGCTCCTTCTCCTCAACGTGTACGTTGTGGTAGCAGGTCATGCCCGTGCCGGCGGGAATCAGCTTACCAATGATAACGTTCTCCTTAAGACCAAGCAGGTGGTCAACCTTACCCTTGACAGCCGCCTCGGTCAGCACCTTGGTGGTATCCTGGAAGGATGCGGCGGAGAGGAAGGAATCGGTTTGCAGTGCCGACTTGGTAATACCAAGCAGCACGCGAGAGGCGGTTGCCTCCTTCAGGTTCTCCTCGCCTGCCTCAACACGCGCCTTAATGGCGTTGTTGACCTCTTCGAAGTCAAGCAGATCCATCAGAGTCCCAACAAGCAGCTCGGTGTCGCCTGCGTCCTCCACGTGTACCTTGCGCGTCATCTGACGTGCAATGATCTCCACGTGCTTATCGTTCACGCTAACGCCCTGAGAGCCGTATGCCTTTTGGATCTCCTCGGTGATATACTGGTAAACCTTATCAAGGCCGCTGATGCGAAGAATGTCGTTGGGTGCCTTGCTACCTGCCGTCAGCACGTCGCCGCGGGCGATCTTGTCGCCATCCTTAACAAGGATCTTGACGCCGTAAGGAACGGGGTACTTGTGCATTTCACCGCTTGCCTCGTCAACCACGTTGATCTCGTGAATGAGAGCATTCTCGCTACGCATAACGCTTGCGATATGACCGGTCTGCTCACAAATGATAGCTGCCTTCTTCGGAGGTCTTGCCTCGAAGAGCTCCTCAACGCGGGGCAGACCCTGCGTAATGTCGGTACCTGCGACACCACCGGAGTGGAAGGTACGCATCGTCAGCTGAGTACCGGGCTCGCCGATCGACTGTGCGGCAATGATACCGACAGCCTCGCCGACGCTAACGGTCTTACCGGAGGACAGGTCAGCACCGTAGCAGTGCGCGCAAACGCCGTGGCGTGCGTGACACTTCAGAAGCGTACGGATCTTGACGGCGGTAATGCCCACCTTCGCGATCTCTGCCGCGTGTGCCTCGGAGATCATCGTATCGTGAGGCACGATGATAGCACCGGTTTCGGGATGAACGACATCACCGAAGGTGTATCTGCCGAGGATACGGTCGGTAAGGGTTTCAAGAACCTGAGCCTTGCCGTCACTGCTGACGTCAACGATCTCTCTTACCCACTCGCCGTCAGCTGCGTCACAGCATTCCTCGCGAACGATAACGTCCTGAGAAACGTCAACAAGACGACGGGTCAGATAACCCGAGTCTGCGGTACGGAGTGCGGTATCGGAAAGCGACTTACGGGAGGAACGGGAGCCCATGAAATACTCAAGGATCTTCATACCCTCGCGGAAGTTCGACTTAATCGGGATCTCCATCGTCTTACCGTTGGTCGCGAACATGGGTCCGCGCATTGCGGCAAGCTGACGCATCTGCTTAATAGAACCACGGGCACCCGAATCTGCCATGATCTTGATGGGGTTGTGGTCGTGGAAGCACTTCATCATCGCGCTCGTCACGTCGTCGGTGGTTACGTTCCAGATCTTGATGATCGAATCGTAACGCTCCTCGTCTGCAAGCAGACCGCGACGGAACGCCGCGTTGATGCGGTCAACCTTTTCCTGTGCCTCGGCAAGGATCGCGGGCTTCTCCGCGGGCACGCTCATGTCGTACACCGAGATCGAGAAGGACGCACGGGTCGAATACTGGTAACCCATCTCCTTGATGCTGTCAAGCATTTCTGCACAGTCAGCGGGCGTGTGGCACTTCAAGCAGTTATCAATGAGCATACCGAGGATCTTCTTCACGTTACCCTTCTTTGCCTTAAGGAACGCGGTGTCGATCTCGGGCTTCAGGATATTCTCGGGCTTGGTTCTGTCAACAAAGCCGAGGTCCTGGGGAATGTTGCGGTTAAAGATCATACAGCCAAGAGAGGTGTCGATCATACCCGTTACGGTTTCACCGTTCCACTCCTTCGATACACGTACCTTGATGGGTGCGTGCAGGCCGAGCGCGCCGTTGGTGTAGGCAAGCATTGCCTCATCAAAATCACGGAACGCCGTGCCCTCGCCGGGCTCGCCGGGCTTCTCCATGAGGAGGTAGTAGGTACCAAGGATCATATCCTGCGTCGGTACCGCAACGGCACGACCGTCGGCGGGCTTCAAGAGGTTGTTAGCGGAGAGCATGAGGAACCTTGCCTCTGCCTGCGCCTCTGCGGAAAGCGGCACGTGTACGGGCATCTGGTCACCGTCAAAGTCGGCGTTGAATGCGGTACATACCAGCGGGTGAAGCTTAATGGCTCTACCCTCATCGAGCACGGGCTCGTACGCCTGAATGGACAGACGGTGGAGCGTGGGTGCGCGGTTCAGGAGCACGGGATGCTCCTTGATGACGTTCTCAAGCGCGTCCCAGACCTCGGGGTGCTGGTAAGCACGCTCGATCTTCTTCTGCGCTTCTTTAATATTGG
>JAZOSR010000017.1:0-10727 GCA_045657225.1 Eubacteriales bacterium
ATGACCTGTGGTGGCACGATCTCTATTTCTTTATAGATCACGTTGAGCGCCACGGTGCGCGTCCGTGGGTGTGGTCGGATTACATCTGGAACCACCCTGATATATTTATAGAAAAAATGCCGCGAGAGGTGCTCCAGAGCAACTGGTATTACTCGGGTTGCTTCCACGAGGGAGAAGAGGGCTTTTCGGAATCACACGCGAGATACCTTGCAGGCTTTGAGCTGCTTGAGCGTTACGGATACGATCAAGTTCCCACCGGAAGCATCTGGTCGAACGAGAATAATTTTGAGAAGCTGACAGAATACTGCGCCGAGCGAATCGCGCCCGAGCGTTTTCTCGGCATGATGCAGACAGTGTGGGAGCGAGTCGACCCTGCATGGATGCACAAGCACGACAAGGCGATAGAGCACATAAAGATCGCGAAGTCGCTCCTCGAGGAAAAATAAGGACAATAAAAACAAGGCAGAGCGATTGGCGTGATACTCTTAACGGAGGATTTGCGAGCACAAAAATTTCGGCAGAGATATTGTTTTCTCTGCCGATTTGTGTTATAATAAGGCTAACGAAAAGCCTTCCTCCCGGGGGGAGCCTATGGACACGCTCGTGCATCTTTAGGGGTATGGGCTTTGCCCGAAGTGTTTGTAATACAAATGCGAAACTGGCGATAAAACGCAGAAAGGAATATATCAATGAAAAACAAAGTGATGATATGGGTAGTTATGATTTTGCAAGCACTGCCTATACCAATTTCGTTAATCACAATTTTAGGTTCTATCATTTCTTTAGCAAACATAAGCGTTATGATAGAACAATCTTTGTTCGTTGCAATAGTTGCTGCAATCTCTATGATACTTGCAGGTACTTATTCACTGACATATCTTTTTTCTGCCATAAAAACATTTTCTAAAAAAAGAATAAGTTTCATTAGTTTCTTGCCCATTGTTCACATTGTAGTTACAGTGGTATTTATGGTTTTATGGATCATAAACGAGTAATTGAATATAAATAAACAGGCAACTTGTTTTGTAGCAAGTTGCCTGTTTGTTATTTAAGAAAATCAATGGGGAATAGTTCTTTGTTTACAGTAGCGCAATTTCTATTCTCTGTAAGCAAACTTCCCTATGAGAAGCACCCCTTCGCTCGTTTTTTTGCTGTATTTAGTGCTTGATCTTTTGGAGCGTACCGCCTTCAAGACGGGATTTTTCGGCGGCAAAGCCCATGAGGTGGCTCTCGATCGATGCGGCAAGGGAAGTGCCCGCCGCGGCATCGCTTGTCAGCATGCGGTAAAGCGCTTCTACCAAGCGGCTGTCGCCGCCACCGTGGCCGTAGCCACCCTCGGTGAGGTCGTTGATGTTGATGCGCTCCTCCGGCTTGCCAAACGGGGTAATGGCAATATACTTTTCCTTTTCATCCAGCACCACCTCACCGTATGTGCCGTAAAACTTCATAATTCTGCCGCCCTTCGCGGTAAACGCCGTCATACGCAGCGTGGCGGTAATGCCGTTTTCAAAGCGCATGGTGGTAATTTGGTTATCCACCGCGTTATTGTCGCAGGCAAACACGCACTTGCCGTAATCGCCCGTCTTCAAAATTTCCGCAACTTCTTCGGCGTTGTTCGTCAGGCTCGGCGTAATATGCCTTGTCCAAGAGCTTTCGGGGGCATAGATTTGCGTGGCGCTGTAAGGGCAGGTGTCCTTTAGCTTGCAATCAAGGCAACGGTCAGCCGCGCCCTCTGGCTGGTTTTCCTTTTTGAAAAAGCGCAGGTCACCAATGGAGGAAACGGTGTCGCACTTCGCACCCGCATACCATTGTAAAAGGTCAAGATCGTGGCAGCACTTGGCAATGATCATGGGGGAGGTATCCTCCACCCTGTGCCAATTTCCGCGCACGTAGGAGTGCGCCTGATGGTCGTATCTGACCTGCTCAATGCTGTCGATCATTACAATATCACCGATCACGCCCGTGTCAAGGATCTCCTTGACCTTGCAAAAGGCGGGGGCGTAACGGAGCACGTGGCAAACAAACACCTTCTTTTGCGCCTTTTTCTGCGCTTCAAGGAGCTTGCGGCACTCGTCCTCGCGATTGGAGATCGGCTTTTCGGTCAAAATATCGTAACCAAGCGCAAGACCCTTGATGGCGTGACCGACGTGGTCCTGGTCCTGAGTGGCAACGATCAGAAGGTCGGCGTGCTTTTCCTTGAAGAAATCGTCCTCGTGGTAAAATACCTTATCTGCGTCAAGTCCGTGCTTGGCGGCGTATTGGTCCGCACGCAGGTGGTTGATGTCGCATACCGCAACAAGCTTAAATTGTTCAGGCTTCATTGCCATATATTTGGTGTAGGTGTTTCCGCGCGAGCCCGCGCCGATCAGGGCAACCGTAATCGTTTTGTTCGTCATGGCTGATATCCTTTCCTTGCCGCTATTACCTGCGGTCTGGTTTTATTATAAAGTAAACGCCTTGTCTGTTCCTCTCACGTGATAATCACTTTGTGTCATTTTGTCATATTTTTTCGGCAAGGTGGCTCGCCGTACATCTTTTTATAGGCACGGTAAAAGGTGCTGGCACTTTCAAAGCCTGCGTTCAGGGCAAGCTCCAAAATATTTGCCTTGGGGTCCTCCTGCTGCGCGCGCCGCACGGCTTTCACGCGCAAATGGTTTAGGTATGCGTTCATGCTATCGCCCGTGTATGCCGAAAAAAGCGTGGAGAGGTATCCGCGCGAGTAGCCGAATTTTGCCGCAACGTCCCCAATCGTGAGGGGCTTGTCGTAGCTTTGGTGAAGGTAAGTAAAGATTTCGGTAATAAGGGGGCGCTTTTTGGAGTCGGCGCTCTTTTGTGAGAGCGGCAGATAGGATAAAAGGTGATAAAGTTCAGCAATCAATTCCAAGCGATTGCTTGGCTTTTCGCTTGTTGCCCATGCCTTTGCGTGCGTCTGTGCCTCGGCGGGTAGGGGAAAGTGCCTCAGGACGGTGCGCTCTCCGAGATAGTTGTAAAAATCGCGCAAATAGCTGCGGCTGACAACGATGGCAACGTAAAGCGAGTGGGGCTTTGTTTTGTAGTAATGGACGTCAAAGGCGTCGGCAAATATTGCTTCGCCTGCTTGCAGCTCATATTTCGTGCCGTTGACAAACGCCTCGGCACCCCCTTCAAGCACAACGATCAGCTCAACCGATTGGTGAAAGTGCGCCTCGCCGCCAAGTGTGGGCGAACAGTGTAAATATAAGTGGTCCTGCTTGTCCGCAGGGATCTCGTAAACGCTCATGCCGCCACCTCCGTTTTGTTCATTTTATCATATTTTTCAAGATTTGAAAAGTGGTTTTGAAAAAATAAAAAAAGAAAGGGCTAAGCCTTGGGTGCTGAAGACGTGATCCCGGCATGATAGCTGTATAAAATACTGCGAATGCCGAGAGCGCGTCAAAAAAAGCGCACGCTTACGTTGAAATTCGGCACGAATTTCTCCATCAAACCTTTTTCCCGAAAAAAGAAACCGCATTTATTGATTTTTTAAAAGTAAAGAAAGGCGGTTATCCAAGATATTTTGTGTGCTTTTGCTCGGTGCTGATGATCTGCCCTTTACAATACGCCAAGTGTTTCTACTGCACGGCTAATGCACAGTGTGCTTCCGTGCTCAAGGAGCAAAAGAAAGGCGTCGGCACTGTTTTCCATTTGCCCGTATTCAAGCAAAAAGCCAAACTCCTCCCGTGCAAGCAGGGGACTGCCGCGGTCAAACAGGAAAAGCCAAAAGCGGCCGTTGTCATCGCGCATGGCTTGACTTTCGCCCACAAAGCCGCGGCGCAAAAGCCGCCTGCAGGAGGAAAGAAGATCGCGTTGCCGCCAAAAGCAAAAGCAAATACGTCGCGAGGCGGCAAAGGAAGACTTTGGCGTTAGTGGCTGATCTTGCTTTTTGAGCTCTTGCTCGCGTGTGCCCATTTTAGTGACAAAAAGCTCGCACCCGCCCTCCTTTGAAGGAAAAAGCTGTATGTAAACGCGGTCTTCCGAAAAGTCAATACCCACATCTTCTGTTGTTGCGGATAGAATTTCACGAAAGGCGCGGCGTGTGGCGGCGTCGCCAAGGCTTGCCGTTTCGGGGCAAAGCGCGTATTTTGTGGCATCGTCCCTTGAGAGCATGATTTTTAATTTGTTTTGATTAATGCGTATCCATTCCATCGGTAGCACCTCCTATCTTTATTATAGTTTATCGGGGCGGTTTCGGCTACCCCTAAAATAATGGTAATTTTCACGCGTCTTGTTGACATCGTTATATCTGTATGCTAGAATATTTATATTAACTAAGGAGGTGGGTGTATGCTTTACAATGCCGATAGATGCGCGCTTGAGCTGTCGGTGCGCGAGCTTTGCGAAATGGCACATAAAAGCGGTAGCATTGACGCCCGCTATCCTGTGTCAAAGCACGAGGCTATGAAAAAGGGCGGGGAACTACACCGCAAGCTGCAGGCGAAGGAGGGGGACGGTTACCAAGCCGAGGTCCTCTTGCGCTATACTACAGTGTATGACGGCATCTTTTACACCGTTACGGGGCGCGCTGACGGCGTGATCGAAGAAAACGGAAGGGTAACGGTGGAGGAGATCAAAACCACGCGTGGAAAATATTTTGGCGGTATGCGCGACAGCGCGCACGCCCAGCTTCGCTGTTACGCCTTTTTCCTCGCCGAGGAGCGGGGACTTCCGCGTGTGCGAATGCGTATGCGCGTTGTCAATACCGAAACCGAGCAGGTGAGGGATGCTTACAGTGAAATGACGCTCGAGGAGCTGCGCGAGTTTTATTTCTCGTTGCTTGCGCGTATAGCACCCTTTGGTGCGCTTGAAGCCGAGCGCGTAACCGAGCGCATCCCCACGGTGCAGGCGATCACCTTTCCCTATAAAACAAGGCGCGAGGGGCAAGCCGAGCTTGCCGAGGCGGTTTTCCGCGCGGTGCGCCGCGGCGAGCGCTTGTTTGCGCAAGCACCGACGGGCATCGGTAAAACCATGTCAACTCTTTATCCTGCCGTCAAGGCGATCGGCGAGGGGATTTGCGAGCGGGTCTTTTATTTAACGGCTCGTGCAAGTGTGCGCCGCGAGGCGTATGCCGCGGCGGCAAGGCTCTTTGAGGGCGGAGCCAAGCTTCGCACCATTACGCTTTTTGCCAAGGAGCAAATGTGTCTTTGCGAGGGTGGGTGCAAAAACGGGGCGGTGTCGCGTTGCAATCCCGTGGATTGCCCTTATGCGCGCGGCTATTATGACCGCGTTGATGCCGCGGTGTTAGAGCTGATTTCCCGTGCAAACGGTTTCCCTCGCAGTATCCTTTTGGAAATTGCCGCCAAGCACCGCATTTGTCCTTATGAGCTCTCGCTTGATCTTTCGCGCTTTTGCGAGATCATTATTTGCGACTATAACTACGTGTTTGACCCCGCCGTTTATCTGCGCCGCTATTTTGACGTTGAGGAGGGGGAGCACGGCAAATACGTTTTCTTGGTTGATGAGGCACACAATCTTCCCGACCGCACAAGAGATATGTATTCCGCCACACTTGCCGCCGCTGATTTCGAGGCGGTCTACGCAAGGCTTGACCCCATCGCGCAAAAGGAGCTGGAGGGGGCACTCGGCGGCTTTTTGATGACGTTGAAGCGCCTGTCGCGGCTTTGCACCGAAAACCGCGTGAAGCATGAGGACGGCACCGAGAGTGGTTATTATCTTAATCGCGCGCCCTTTGAAACCTTTTTTGAGGAGGTCGCTACCGCAAGGCGCGCGCTTGACCGCTTTTTGCGGCAGGAGCCCGATCACCCACTTGCCGCGGTAATTGCCGAGCTTGTGTCGGTTTTGAAGCGTTTCTTGCTGATCGCAATGTATTATGACGATCGATTCCTTACGTATCTTGAATTACAGCACGGTGTCTTTACGCTGAAAATATACTGTCTTGACCCCTCGGGCGTGCTGCATACCTGTGCCGCGCGCGCGATTGCCGCCGTTTATTTTTCGGCAACCCTCACACCGCTTGAATATTTTGTAAGTGTGCTGGGCGGCGGGAAGCAAGCACAAACGCTTTCGCTTGCCTCACCGTATGAGGCGGAGCAGCTTTGCCTGACCGCCGTTACCTCGATCAGCACACGCATGGAGGACCGCGCAAGGTCCTATAAAAAGGTGGCGACCTATATCGCCGCCGCCGTCAGCGGAAAAATGGGGAATTATATGGTCTATTTCCCCTCGTACGATTACCTTGAGCACGTCAAAGCGGCATTTGCCGCCAAATATCCCGACGTTACGTTGATCGCGCAGCATCCGCATATGACGGTAGGGGAGCGCGAGGCGTTTCTTGCCTCCTTCAAGGCAGATGAGGGGCACTTACGCGTCGGCTTTTGCGTGCTTGGCGGTAGCTTTTCGGAGGGAGTGGACCTCCCCGGCAGTCGCCTGATCGGCACGGTGATCGTCGGCGTCGGCATCCCCGGGCTTTCAAGCGAGCGCAATATTTTGCGTGATTATTACGAAACGACCGTCGAGCGCGGCTATGATTATGCTTATACCTACCCCGGTATGAACAGAGTCCTGCAGGCGGCAGGGCGCGTCATTCGCCGTGAGGACGACAGAGGTATTGTAGTCCTCATTGACACGCGCTACGGCGAGGAGCCCTACCTGCATCTTTACCCCCCACATTGGGAGGGAATGGTCGTAGCGGGCGATGCCGCATCCCTTGCGCACCGCGTGCGCACCTTCTGGGAGCACCAAAAGTAAAAGCCTCACAAAAAATTCATAATATTTTCGCGAAAAAATGCAATTTTCGCTTGCCAAACTTGCGAAATTGTGCTATAATGTTTATTAATTAAGGCTTTTTTGCAATTTTTTGATCTTTGTTTTGCCAAAATGCCGTTCTAAAAGGAGAAAATCATGAATTACACAACATTGAATGCTCAAGAACTGAAGCAGGAGCTTGCCACACTGAACGCACAGTACGACGCGTATGTGAAAAAGGGTCTTTCGCTTGACCTGTCGCGCGGAAAGCCCGGTAGCAAGCAGATCGATATGCTCACCGATATGCTGACCTGCCTTTCCACCCCCGAGCAGTGCCGCTCCGAGAACGGCTTTGATAACCGTAACTACGGCGTGCTTGATGGTATTCCCGAGGCAAAGAAGCTCTTTGCCGACCTGCTTGGCATTCCCGCAAATTACATTATCGTTGGCGGTAACTCTTCTTTGAACCTGATGTACGACGCAATGGCACGCGCTATGCTCTACGGTGTGGTGGGTAGCGAGCGCCCCTGGTGCCGCGAGGAAAAGCTGAAGTTCATTTGCCCTGTGCCCGGCTACGACCGTCACTTCGGCATTTGCGAGTCCCTTGGCATTGAAATGATCAATGTGAAAATGACCCCCACGGGTCCCGATATGGACGCTGTTGAGGAGCTGGTGAAGGATCCTGCCGTCAAGGGCATTTGGTGCAACCCCAAGTATTCTAATCCTGACGGTATTACCTATTCCGACGCGACCGTGCGCCGCCTTGCCGCGCTGAAGCCCGCCGCACCCGATTTCCGTATTTTCTGGGACAACGCTTACGCTGTGCACGATTTCTACGGTAAGGAAGGCAACGACACCCTCATGGACATCTTTGCCGCTTGCCGTGAGTATGGCAATGAGGATATGGTGTTCTATTTCGCCTCCACCTCCAAGATCTCCTTCCCGGGTGCCGGTGTTGCGATCATTGCAGCCTCCGAGAATAACGTCAAGCAGATCAAATCGATCATGGCGGCGCAGACCATCGGCTTTGATAAGCTCAACCAGATCCGTCACGTGCGCTATTTCGGAAACGCCGAGAATATGCTGGATCACATGAAGAAGCTTGCCGACATCATTCGCCCCAAGTTTGAGGCAGTGGAAAAGATCCTTGAAGAGGACCTTGGCGGCACGGGCACGGCACACTGGACCTCGCCCCGCGGCGGTTACTTTATCAGTCTGTTTACCATGAGCGGCTGTGCAAAGCGCGCCTTTGCACTTTGCAAGCAGGCAGGTGTGACCCTTACCACCGTTGGTGCAACCTACCCCTACGGCAAGGACCCCGACGACAGCAACATTCGCATTGCACCCACTTATCCCTCCGACGAGGATCTGATCGCCGCTATGCACGTCCTCACGCTTTGCGTGAAGATCGCGGCAGTTGAAAAGCTTCTCGCGAACGCATAAGATAAAAGAGGACGGCTTCGTGCAAGCCGTCCTCTTTCTTTCTCTTGACACTGACGGAAAAATATGGTATACTAAGGTCAGTAACGAGTCGTGGCGAAGCGCCACGCGCGAGCGCACGGCATTCGGCGTGTGCCAAAGTTATGCCAAATCATAAAAAGCACACGTTGGGGTACGCCCTGCGTGTGCTTTTTGTTTGCTCACGCCGAGTTTAACCTGCGCGTGGAGGGGTATTGATTCTTTGTAAAATTAATGAAAAGAGAAACATCATGAAGAAAAAACGTATTTTGTTAATGTTGTTTACTGTTTTATTACTATGTAATTTTGTTTCTTGCAATGGCGAAACTAATGCGGATTTTTTAGCAGGAGATTACCTTGTAGCAGGCAGATGGATAAAATCGTATGATCTATATTTGCAAGTAAAAAATATGGATTTTGCGTCCAACTGTGATATGAGTAGCTTTGTTTTGTACGAGGAAATCTCCATGTTGGGTGACTTTTGCGCGTATGCTTGCTTTGATCGAGAAATAAAGTCGGGCGTTTGTGATTATAGACATATTGCATATTTGCTCAAAGACACTTCAGGTACAGAATTTGAATTACATATTTTTCATTTGGATGAAACGAAAAAATCTGTAATTGAGGGAGTTTATCAAGAGTTACCCGAGCTTGATATTTCTGATATTGATTCTAATTCACATATGAAAAGCTTGCTTTTGGGATATTCGGGAGGGAACTTTGTAAATGGCGGAGTTTCTTATATCTATACACACGGGAAATTAGAGTGCGTTAAATGGATATATGGCGAGTATGAGTTTATGCTTTGCAATCTTGATGAATATCCCGTAGGACAACATATTACCCTTGTTGAAAAAATGCTTGATATTACAACAACCAATGATGCCGTCTTTGATTTTATCTCAGCTTTTGACACGGCAAGGAGTAACAGATGAAGCGTATAGTATCATTAATGCTAATTTTAGCAGTTATAACAATAGCTTGTTTGTCCTGTTCAAAAGAAAACGGTGAAAATATTTCAGATAGGGAGATTTATTTGTTCTGCGAAGAGGAGGATCAATACCAGTTGTTTTTAGAGAGATGCAGTCCGATGCCCGATTGGTTTGTTACCTATGACGCGATTTCCTTTTTGGGAGATTTTTGTGGATTTGTGCTTATGAATGATGTGAATGGTAACAATATGCGCTATTATCTGACAACCAACGGAGAAGACGAATTTGGCTTTTATTTTAATCACGAAAGTTTAAGCGGGACGCCTTGGCGGAAATACAAGGAGCCTAATCGTTCTTTTTCAGATGTGTTGTGTGTGGAAAACAATTTTCGTCAAATCAAAAGTAAATCTGCGGGCAGGGAGAGCACATTAAATGGACGATATGGCTTTCACGATATAGTGTTTCAATATAACGATAAAGGACTATTGACAGATATATATTGGACCTACAAAGGCACATTGTTTATGCTTTTTGATCTTGAGTATTACCCAACCGATGTCACTGATACCTTCGTGTCACGGCTCTTAAACCCCGAAACCGTTGACGTGGCGGTTGCCGAGTTTAACCTGCGCGTGAAGGGGTATTGATAATTGGGTAAGAGAAAGCGAGGTGATACCAATGGCAACACAGCGGGAGAAAAATCCCTTTGCCTTTAGTGATAGCAACAAGCGCTATCATACGTATGATTATTATTTACGGCGCACCTTCGGTGGTAAGTGCGCAAAGATCGTGCTTGACGGTGGCTTCACCTGCCCGAATATTGACGGCACGTGCGGCTATGGCGGCTGTATTTATTGCTCGGACAAGGGAAGCGGTGATTTTGCCGCACCCACCACACTTTCGGTGAGGGAGCAGTATGATGAGATCGTCCAAAAAATGGGGCAAAAATGGCAGTTTACAAGGACGATCCCGTATTTCCAGCCGCACACCAACACCTATGCGCCACTCCCTCGCTTACAAACGCTTTTCGAGGAAGCGCTCGCGCTCCCCGGTGCCGTTGGTCTTAACATTGCCACGCGCGCCGACTGCCTTGGGGACGACGTGATCGCCTATCTCGCCGCGTTATCGGAGCGCACCACGCTCACCGTTGAGCTGGGGCTTCAGACCGTGCACGACGAAACTGCCGCGCTCATCAATCGCGGACACACCTTTGCCGTGTTTGAAAACGCCTATCGGCGCTTACGCGCGATGGCACCTCGCGTGCGCATCGGCGTTCATCTCATTTTGGGCTTGCCCGGTGAGGACGACGATATGATGCTCGCGACCGTTCGTCGGGTGGCATCACTTTTGCCCGATGAGGTCAAGATACATCTGCTTTACGTGGTGCGCGGCACACGCCTTGCCGCGCTTTATGAGGCGGGGGACTATCAGCCGCTTTCAATGGAGCGCTATACCGACCTTGTCGCTCGTGCGCTCACGCTCCTGCCGCCCGAAACGGTCATTGGTCGCCTGACGGGCGATGGGAAGGAGAGCGCGCTTGTCGCGCCCCTTTGGAGTCGTAAAAAGCTTTGTGTTTTAAACGAGATCGACAAGAAGCTTTACCGCGAGGACCTTTGG
>JAZOSR010000018.1:0-3500 GCA_045657225.1 Eubacteriales bacterium
CAATCTTGACACCTTGCGGAGTATATGCTATCATAATACGTAACAGCAGCAAAGCAGTACGTTTAGGAGGTCGCGTTTATGAGCTTACTTGCAGGAAAATATATCTCCATTCTCGGTGCCAGCACCTCAACCTTTGACGGCTACAGCAACAATGCCCTTCACAATGCAACGATCACGGGCAACGCCACCTATTACCCAAAGGAATTTTTAAACGACGTAAACGATACGTGGTGGATGAAGACCATTAACGCTCTTGATTTGAAATTGTGCGTCAACAACTCCTGGAGCGGCTCTTGCGTCACGGCGCAAATCGATCACGAGCAAAGCGCCGCCTGCATGACACGCGCCACGGAGCTGCATAACGATCAACTGAACATTGACCCCGACATCATTATTTTGATTATCGGCGGCAACGATGCTCTGCGCGGCTATGACATCGGCTCATACCACACGGTCCGCGACGTATACGATCCCCAAGCAAGCACCTACATTGGTGACTGCAGCTTGTTTGGACCGGCATACGCCACCATGGTGCACAAGGTGAAAAACAGATATCCGAGCGCGGATATTTACGTTTGCTCTATGCTTTATTGGAAGCCAAAAAGGCACGACAAGGGGCTTGTTGAATATAACAGCACGGTTCAAAAAATCGCCGCAGAATTTGGCGTGACCTACGTGGATTTTTACAACCAAACCGCCATTTCTCCAGGCACCTCCCCGCTATATTTGCACACCGACGGTGTTCACCCTAAGGAGCAGGGCTTTGAAGAGATGTCAAATTGCCTTGTCGCGCTTTTGAAAAGCAGATACGCGGAGGCATAAATTCAAGCCAACAAAAGCCCTTTTTAAAAGGGCTTTTTTATTTACCTTTTTCTTGATATACAACAAACCCTCCCCCCACCTCTTGTCATTTTGCACAAATTAGAAAGTCGCCTTTTTAATGAAAAGTAGAAAAATGTGAAAAAGGGTTTACTTATTTTTTTTATCATGTTACAATAATAGTATATCAACCTGCAAAAGGAGACATAAAAATGGACGCTCTTTTTAAGATTCTGCCCGTATCGGGCATGACGAAAGCACGACTTGACGACAAGTTCGTTCAGTTTACCCCGCAGCGCGAGGCAACCGCTCTTCGCGGTGACCGCTTTTATTTCTCGGTACTCGCCACAGCCGAAACGACCCACGGGGGCGTGCGCACCGAGGTGAGGACCGAGTCGGCGCTCACCCCCTACATCAAGGCATATCTCGTTGATCAGGTGCCCGTGCGCCTGCCGCACTACAACGACAGAGCCGATGACGATTACATCGACCACAAGCCGGGGCTTTACCCCGACCTGCTTCGTCCCTTTGATCATTTTTACATGATGGACAAGATGCACCAGGTCTACTTTGAGGTCAACGTACCGAAGGATTTTGCCCCCGGCGTTTACCCCATTGACGTGATCTTCTCCACAAAGGGCAAGTCTACCAATAACGAATTGGTTGAGGTTGCGCGCGACACCGTCACGCTTGAGGTGCTTGACGCGGTGCTCCCTCCCCTTGACATTCAAACGACCACGTGGTTCCATTACGACTGCCTTGCTGATTATTACAATGTCGAAATCTTCTCCGAGCGTCACTGGGAGATCATTGAGAATTTCATGGTCACCTACGTGGATAGCGGCATGAACACGATTCTCACGCCCCTCTTTACCCCTCCGCTTGACACCGACATCGGCGGCGAGCGCCCGACGGTACAGCTGGTGGACGTCATTCGCACCAACGGCAAATATTCCTTCGGGTTTGAGAAGCTTGAGCGATTCCTTGCGCTTTGCAAAAAGGTCGGCATCACCGATCTTGAGCTTTCACACCTCTTTACGCAATGGGGTGCTGAGCACGCGCCCAAGATCATGGCGACCGACGATGGCGTTTATCGCCGCATCTTCGGCTGGGAAAGCGACTCCTTCGGTGAGGATTACGTCACCTTCCTGCACGCCTTTATCCCTGCCGTGCGCGCAAAGCTTGACGAGCTTGGCTTTAAGGATCACTACTTCTTCCACCTCTCCGACGAGCCCCACCCCGAGCACTATGAGGCGTTTGACAAGGCAAGACGTGCCATTTGGCATCTTGTGGAGGACTGCCCCGTGCGTGACGCGCTTGGCAACTACGCCATGTACGAGCGCGGTGCTGTGTGCGGACCGATCGTGTCAAACAGCCACATTGAGGAATTCATTGAAAAGGGCGTGAAAAACCTTTGGGTGTATTACTGCTGCTCGCAGGGCAGAAACACCTCCAACCGCTTCCTCTCCATGCCGGGCTATCGCACGCGTGTGATGGGTGCACAGATGTATAACGCCGAGTCGGCGGGCTTCTTGCAGTGGGGCTATAACTTCTATTACTCCACGCGCTCAAGATACCCCATTAACCCTTACCTTGTCAACGACTCCGATTACGCCTTCCCTGCGGGTGACGCCTTTATCGTTTACCCCGACTGTGACGGCAAGCCCCTTAAGTCCTTGCACGGCGTGCTCTTTGAGCAGGCGCTTCTCGACCTGCGCGCCCTGAAGGCGGCAGAGGACCGTGTCGGTCGCGACAAGGTCATGGAGGCGGTCGAAGCACGCGGCAAGATCAGCTACATCAAGTACCCGCGAGGCGAAGCGTATCTCCTTGAGCTGCGCAATGCAGCAAACCGCCTTGCAGCCGGTAAATAATTCCCTTTTATTTGTTATTTTTAAAATTAAATATATTTTGGAGGATCACTATTATGGCTAACCGTTTTATGCTTAACGAAACCTCGTACCACGGCAAGGGTGCGATCGAGAACATCCCTGCCGAGATCAAGGCACGCGGACTTGCAAAGGCATTTGTTTGCTCTGACCCCGATCTTATTAAATTCGGTGTGACCACGAAGGTAACGGCTCTGCTTGACAAGGCAGGCATTGCTTACGAGGTCTACTCCAACATCAAGCCGAACCCCACCATTGAGAACGTGCAGACCGGCGTTGCCGCCTTCAAGGCAGCAAAGGCAGACTGCATCGTCGCCATTGGCGGCGGCTCCTCGATGGATACCGCAAAGGCAATCGGCATCATCATCACCAATCCCGAGTTTGAGGACGTGCGCAGCCTTGAGGGCGTTGCACCCACCAAGAAGCCCTGCGTGCCCACCATTGCAGTGCCCACCACCGCCGGCACCGCTGCCGAGGTTACCATCAACTACGTCATTACCGACGTAGAAAAGAAGCGCAAGTTCGTTTGCGTGGACGTACACGATATTCCCGTGGTCGCCATCATCGATCCCGATATGATGAGCACCATGCCCAAGGGCTTGACCGCCGCTACGGGTATGGACGCGCTGACACACGCCATCGAGGGCTATATCACCAAGGGCGCGTGGGAAATGACCGATATGTTCCACCTCAAGGCGATCGAGCTGATTGCAAAGAGCCTTCGCGGTGCCGTTGAGAACACCAAGGAGGGCAGAGAGGGCATGGCTCTCGGTCAGTACGTTGCAGGTATGGGAT
>JAZOSR010000019.1:0-3208 GCA_045657225.1 Eubacteriales bacterium
ACAAAACAAAAAGGGCACTCCGCAAGGAGTACCTTCGCCATCAAGTGGCTCCCACTGACGACAGGCGTCAGTTTGAAGATCGTTTTGCCGCCCAAACGGCGGCATTTACTTCGCAAAACCAACGATCTTCTTGTCACAATGCTTTGCATTGTGAGTCCGAGCCCGAGAGACCCACCAAAAGAAGAAGCCCCCACACAAGGTGGAGGCTTCTCCTTTTGGTGGCCCATCAAGGGCTCGAACCTTGGACCAACCGGTTATGAGCCGGTGGCTCTGACCAACTGAGCTAATGGCCCGCATACCCAATTATTATACTTGTTGTTGTCTGATTTGTCAAGTGCTTTTGGCGTTTTTCTTATCTCTCATTATTTTATGCTTGAAAACTTATGGTTTTTCGCAAATGCAATGAAATCTATTGACATTTTCTCCATTTAATATTAAAATATGATTTATGTTCGTGTGATATCTTGCGCAAGTAGCATTTTTTTGGAGGTAGTATGCAACAGCTCTTTACTTTGATAGCAGATTATTTTACCGAAACTCCAACGCAAGAAATTATCGGTCAGATCATCGGCATTATCGCCACCGTGATCACGGTTTGCTCATATCAGGTGAATACAAAGCGCATGCTGCTGATCACGCAGACCTCGGCAACGCTTTGCATTTGTATCAGTTATCTTTTCCTCGGGGCTTCCTCGGGATTTGTCTTGAATATCGTGTGCATTGTGCGCAATCTCGTGTTTTATGTTTTAAAAAACGGCACGACAGCGAACTATATCGCCGCAGGCGCTCTCGCCGCCGCGATGGGTGTGACGGGGATTTTTTCGTGGCAGGGACCCGTTTCGCTCCTGATCATCATTGCCCTGATGATCAACACGGTCTGCCTTTCCTTTGGCAAGCCGCAGCTGCTACGCATCAGCGTGCTCTTTACCTGCACGATGATCCTCATCTACAACGTGTTTGTCTTTAGTCTTGGTGGCATTATGAACGAGGGTCTTGCGATCGTTTCCTCGATCGTCGGCATCGTGCGTTACTGCTTAAATAAGAAAAAACAATCTCAAAATGAGGAGGAAGTTTCACGTGTGTAACATTGCGGGATACGTCGGCACCAAGCGTGCCGCACCGATTTTGCTTGATATGATCCGCAAGCAAGAGGGCTTTGCGGGTGGCTATTATACGGGAATTGCGACGATTCATGAGGGAAAGATCCATTACGCAAAGCTGACGGGTGACACCGATCGCCTTGTTGCAAATACCAACGCGGCAGATCTGCCGGGCACGATCGGCATCGTGCATAGCCGCTCGAAATCGGGTGGCGGCGATAGCTGGGCGCACCCCTTTGTCAGTGAGCGCAACGGCGAGGTCAAGCTTGCCTACGTTGCCAACGGTGGCGCGGGAATGTTTATTGACCGTATGCAATCGGGCATGGAGCTCAGCGAGCAGATGATGGCACAGGGCTATCCCTTTTCCTCGCTTCGTGATTTTGTTGAGAATAAGAACTATCCGCGCCTTTCGAACGGCATGAGCGTTCATATGAGCGATACGATGTGTCAGCTTATTATGAAAAATATGGATGCAGGACTTTCTACCGTCGAGGCGGCGGCAAAGGCATACTGTGATATGCCCGGTGACATTGTAGGATTGCTCCTGTCGCTTGAAAGCCCCGATGCGATCACTTGGACGCGCATTTCGCGTCCGATGGTGGTAAGCTTTACCTCGCACGGCGCGTATCTTGCGACCTCCGCGCTCGCGCTCCCCGAGGATGCGGGCGAGCCGACGGCACTCCTCGCCAACGCGGCGGGGGCGGTGACGCGCGACGGTTATACCACCCAGCCGTACAAAAATCCGCCGACCGATATTCCTGCCATTACGTTTTCACACCGCGAGCGCGCACGTGAGATCGTTCTTGCGAAGCTGAAGGAGGGTGACGCTACGTTTGGCGCGATCGCAAAGTCGGTAAAGCCGATCTTTGGTGATTGCTGCGCGCCGTACACGCTCCTTACCTACCAAACGCTTTTTGAGCTGAGCCGCGAGGGCTTGCTTAAGATCGATACAAGGCGCGTGGAGGGTGCGGCAGAGGGGATCGACGCCCCGAAATGTTATTTGTCTGTTTGATTTTATAAATGGAGAGAAAAATGAGGATTCTGTTTCAGGGTGATTCGATCACCGATTGGAATCGAAGACGCGACGACCCCGCCGCGCTCGGCATGGGCTACGCGCGCATGGTTGCGGCAACGCTTGGGCTTGATGCCGCTTTGCAGCACGAGTTCCTCAATCGCGGCATCAGCGGCAATCGTGTGGTGGATATTTACGCGCGAATTAAGAAAGACATCATTAATTTAAAGCCCGATTTGATGAGCATTTTGGTTGGCGTTAACGATGTGGGGCACGAGTTTACCAAGGAGCCGAACGGCGTGGATGCAGAAAAGTTTTTTAAAATCTACTGCATGCTGATCGAGGAGGTAAAAGCCGCCCTTCCCGATATTAAGATCATGATCATGGAGCCGTTTTGCCTGAAGGGAAGCGCGACGGCATCTACCGAGGAAAAATGGCAGAGCTTTTCGGCGGAGGTCCCCAAGCGTGCCGCCATGGCAAAAAGGGTGGCTGAAATATATGGGCTTACCTTTATTCCGTTGCAAGCGGGCTTTGACCGCCTTTGCGAGCGTGCCGAGCCGAGCTATTGGCTCTCCGACGGCGTTCATCCGACGAAAAGCGGACATGAATTTATCAAGCGCGAGTGGCTGCGTGCCTTCGCTACACTTTAATTTAGCAGAGGATCGGTGCCTTCGGTGCCGATCCTCTTTGCTTGAGTGCGGGAAAAACCAAGGAAAATCAAGGAAAATTAAGAAAAAATCAAGAAAAACTTGCAAAAAAGTGTTGACAAACAGCCTTTTTTGTGATATTATAAAAGTCCACCGCGCCTTTCGAAAAAACTTTTTAAAAAAATTTAAAAAAGGTATTGACAAAAGGATTTCGCTGTGGTATGATATTAAGGTCGCCGCGAAAAGGCGGTGGCAAACGGTCTTTGAAAATTGAACAACGAGAGATAGTATGAAGCACAGCAAGTGCGAAATATCTCGACAATTCTGAAAGAGAATACAACTCTAAAAATAGTAAAAAGAGCAATCAAGCTCGAAATTGATTTTATCTCCCTTCGCCGGGAGTTAAGATACCATGATTTCGAGAGTTTGATCCTGGCTCAGGATTAACG
>JAZOSR010000020.1:0-16881 GCA_045657225.1 Eubacteriales bacterium
AAAGCGGTATTTTATTTACTTTTTCGTGTGTGTTTTTGGTCGGCGCCAATGAATCAGCCACTTTTGTTTAAACGTTTACAAATTGCTTCATGCAAGCAATCAGCTCACGTGCCTCTGCAGCGGTCTTCGACTCCGCAAAAATGCGAAGCAGCGGTTCCGTGCCCGAGAAGCGGCAAATGACGAAGGAATTATCCTCAAAATAGACCTTGAAGCCGTCCTCGTAGCTAAGACGGGCGATCTTCTTGGTAAACTCGGGAACCTTCCTTTGCACCATCAACAGATCGTTGATGCGCGCCTTATCCTCAGGGCGGAAGCGGAGGTTATCCTCCACCATTTCAAAGCTACCGTACTTGGCGGTCAGCTCTTCCCAAATTTCCGTCGAGGACTTGCCAACAGCAGAAAGCATCTCGACAAAGAGTGCGGCGGCATAGATCGAATCCTTGCCGTAAATGTGTCCGCGCACGGTAAGACCTCCCGAGGACTCGCCGCCGAGAACAGCATCCGTTTCATCCAGCTTTGCGCCGATCCACTTAAAGCCGACGGGTACCTCATAGCACTGCTCGCCAAAGGATGCGGCAATCACGTCAAGCATGTGTGTGGTGGCAATGTTGCGCACAACAGGTCCCTTCCAACCGCGATACTCGTGCAGGTAATAGTAAAGCATAACGAGGATCTGGTTCGCGTCGATATACTTACCGTTATTGTCGATAATACCAAGGCGGTCGCCGTCGCCGTCAACAGCGATACCGAGATCGTATTTCTCGCTCACGACACGCTTTGCAAGATCACTGAGGGTTTCGCGCGTAGGCGCGGGCATGCTGCCGCCAAAATAGGCATCCTTGCTGTCGTTCATCAGATCTACGGTGCAGCGCGCGGTATACAGCAGCACCATCAGGGGATATGTACCCGAGCCGTGCATGGGATTAAACAGAATACGGGGACCCTTTTGGCGAATGGCGTTCATATCAAGACGATCACTGATCGAATCGATAAAATCGTTGAACATATCTCTTGGATACGAAACGAGTCCCTCAGCTACGGCATCCTCAAAGGGCATGGATTTAACATCCTCATCCCCGAGCGCAGCGATCAGCGCCTCAAGGCGCTCCGTTGCCTCAAGGGGCGCGTCACGTCCCTCCTCGACAAAAAACTTGATGCCGTTGTAGGAGGAGGGATTGTGGCTTGCAGTCACCTCAATGCCAAAGTCAAGGCCCTTGTTCTTAACCGTGAACATCACGAGGGGCGTGGGGGCAGAGCGGTTCATAAACCAGACCTTGATGCCGTTTGCGGCAAGCACACCGGCGATCCATTTTGCCGCTTGGGGCGACAGGAATCTACGGTCAAAGCCAACAGGAACGGGCTTGTCGGTCTTGTTTTGCTCACGCATCATCAAAACCAAACCCATTGCGACCTTTTCAATATTTTCGCGGACAAAGTCATCGCCGATAATGGCGCGCCATCCGCCTGTACCGAATTGAATCATCGGCACCTTCCCCTTAGTCAATCACGTCAGCGGTGCAAACGAGCGTTACGTCGGGATGAAGGTTCAGCATGGTTGCGGGGCAACCGGTGTCGATATCTCTCTTAAGAAGCGCGGAAACAGCAGCCTTCTTATTAGCACCCGATACCATCAAAACGATCTTCTTTGCCTTGAAAATAGAACCGATACCCATGGTAAGTGCCTGACGGGGCACGTCGTTTGCGCTTGCGAAGAAGCGGGAGTTTGCCGTAATGGTGCTCTCGGTAAGGTCGGTCACGTGCGTATCAAGCACGAGCTTGCTGTCGGGCTCGTTAAAGCCGATATGACCGTTTCCGCCGATGCCGAGGATCTGCAGGTCAACACCGCCGAGCGAGTCGATCAGCGCCTCGTAGCGCTTGCCCTCTGCCACGGGATCAGCCGCGGTACCGTCGGGCACGTTGGTATTTGCCTTGTCAATATCTACGTGATCAAACAGGTGATAGTTCATGAAGTAGCGATAGCTCTGATCGTTCGTAGGATCGATCGGATAATACTCGTCAAGGTTGACGGAGGTAATATTCTTAAAGCTGATCTCACCCTTCTCGTACATCTTGACGAGATCGGCGTACATACCCTCGGGCGTGGAGCCTGTTGCAAGACCGAGCACGGAGTTGGACTTTTCCTTGATCTGCTCCGCTACGATCTTAGCGGCGCACAGGGACATTTCGTCATAATTTTTGCAAACAATAATATTCATCATCTTGTTCCCTTTCTTTTTATTGGCAAAAAAAGTTGCCTTTATTGAAATTTAATTATACAACAAAAAATATGGGATGTCAATAGCGCAAGGCTTGCTTTTCACGCTTTTTTACATGAAAGCAAACCAAAATCGGCAGTGCTTATTGACGGTACCAATAAAGCTCGGCGCAATCTCCGGCAAGTAAAAGGGCGTTTTTCTTCGCATTGCGCACGGAAACGTCATAGCCGTCAACGTCAAAATTCTTGACGGAATAATGCCAACCGCGCTTCTTCTCAAACGCAGCGCTCTCAAGCGCCGAGCAGCCCTTAAAGGCATAGTTTCCAATGCCAAGGACCTCCTCGGGGATCACGATAGAGACAAGCTCCTTACAATCACGGAAGGCAGAATTGCCAATATTGACAAGCGCGGCGGAAAGCTTGACCTCGTTTAATTTTTTGCACTTTTCAAACACGGCGTTACCCATTGCCTCCACGCTATCACTCATCGTGACGGTCGTGAGCGAATCACACTGCGCAAACGCGTAGTTTTTGATCTCCTTAACACCGCTGCCGAGCGTCACAGACTTGATCGAACCGCATTTATAAAATGCGTAGGTGCCGATTGTGCTCACACTGTCGGGGATCACCAGATCCTTCACCTTGCCCTCGGGCGTGTGGAGCTGTGCACCGAAGCACAGGGGATTTGATTGCTCGTTGGCAAGTATCACGCCGCACCAAGCCGCCAAATCCTCAACGATCACGTTTTGAATACCCGTGCAAAAGCCAAATGCCGATTTACCGATCGAGCGCAGCGTTGCGGGCAAGGAGATCACCCTAATGTTTTTACAGTCGCTAAATGCCGCCGTCGCAATACTCTCGCACGCCGTCACGCGCACTGTGTGCAAAGTCTTGGGGATTTGGGTATTGCCCATCTGCGCATCAAAATTAGCAATGCCAAAAAGATATCCAAAATGGGAATTTGTCGCACTCCCTGCATTGGCGCCGACAAACGGGATCGACAGATCCTCAAGCGCGGAGCAGCCTACCAAAAAGCTTCCGCCAATGCTTTTCACATTTTTTGGTATCACCAATTTTTTAAGTGCAGAGCAATTATAAAAAATATGGTTGCCGAGTGAGATCGCCTGCTCGGGAAGCTGAACGCTTGTCAGCGCCGTGCAATCCCAGAACACCGAATCCATCATGCGGTGTACGCCATCGGGCACCGTAATACGTTCAAGCGACTGGCAGTAAGCAAACACCGCGGTATATACGATACGTGTGCGGGGATTGATTGAATATGTGGCCTTTGTCTTATCCGTTGCATCGTAGAGCACCACGTAAGGATTTTCCGCATTACCAAGATAGCGCAGACTGTTTTCCTCTGTCAACGTTAACTTCGGGCAATTGGCAAATGCCTCCAAGCCCACGGAATCGATCTCGCTGCTGACAGCAATATCTTTTAGCACCGTACAGTTTTTAAAGGCGTAGTCGCCAATCGTCACAACGCCCTCCAGGCCGGTAACACTTACCAGCTTTTTACAGCCAAGAAAAGCAGCGCCGCCCACGCTCGTCACCGATGCGGGAATATCAATTGAGCCGAGCTTGCTGCATCCGTAAAAGGCGTAAGCGCCGATCGAACCGACGTTTTCGTGGAGCGTCACCGACGTCAGCGAGGAGTAGCTTCTAAGGGCATTCCCGTATATGACGCTCGTTTCGGGTTTGACGGTATAGGACTTTGTGCTACTCTTCGGCGAGCACACCTTCACGAGAACCACGCAAGGATTTTGCGCATTGCCAAGATAAAGATCGCCGTCAATTTCATTATACTGCAAGGGGCGCTTTGCCTCCTCAATGTCATCGGCAAACGCATTGTAACCAACGACCATCAAGCTTGAGGGAAGAGAGAGCTTTTCAAGATTCGCGCACGAGCCAAACGCCGAGGCTCCGATCGACACCACACCCTCGGGAAGGGTGACCTGCACGAGCTCACTGCACCCATAAAAGGCATTTGCGCCAATCGACGTCACACCTGACGGAATCGAAATTTCCTTTAGGAAGTCACAATTCCTAAACGCGTTTGCGGGAATCGCGCTGACCCCACTCGGCCAGGCAAAGCTTTCCAGTGAAATGCAGCCGCTAAAGGCATTCGCACCGATCACCTTCACAGAATCGGGAATCGTGATCTTGGAAAGCCCCATCGCCTCAAAAAAGGCGTTACTGGCAATTTGCGTGACTGCAACACCCTCATGGGTGGCGGGGATCACGATCTCCTTCGCGCCGATCAAATCTCCCGCACTGACGCTGTACGTACCATCCTCCAACAAAGAAAAATGCAGCGAGGGCTCCGTAGTTTCCCAAGGATTGATCTTGCTTTGATCGATGTCGGGCTCATCGTTGCACGCACAAAGCATCAAAATGCCACACAAAAGCAAGCATATAATAGTTAACCGTTTCCACATATCTACAAACCTCTCAATCTCGCGCCATACGCACAGCACTCTCGGTTTGGCGGAGTGCGCGCGGTGTCGTCGCGGTATGCTTTTTAAAATGCTTGTTAAAATTCGCCGTATTGTTAAAGCCGCAGGCAAGTGCGATCTCAAGCACACTTTTGTCGGTGGTCTTTAAAAGCTCGGTCGCGCGCTCAATGCGCTTGATGAGAATATATTCCCACGGCGAAATACCGATCACGCGCTTGAAAAGCGCGGAATAATATGTCTTTTCAAGGCTCACGCGCCTTGCAAGCTCGGATAGCTCAAGCGGCTGACAAAACTGCTCGTCGATCTGCCTGAGGGACTCGTAAATACGCGCCGCCCTGCCGCCGTAATCGTTTTTTACCGCATCGGGTAAGGCGTGACGCGCAAGGATCACCAAAATTTCGTTCACGTAATTTTGAGCCATTAAGGCGTGTCCCTCGCGCCCACCGTCAAGCTCGTCCCTGATCTTCAGCATCAGCGAGGAAACGGTGGTAAGCATCTCCTCACCGAGCAGGTCACGCAAGCGGTTACCGGCAAAGCGCTTTTGTAAAAACGCCGTTCCAAAGCCGCCGCGCTCCTCAAGATACCAAAAATAGTATGGGGAAATATGAAGATTCAGAAAGGTCATTTCCTCCCTCTCCACGTCACAAACGCAGTGCGGCTCACTGTTCTTAAAAAAGAACACGTCGTCCTGCGCGATCTCGTATTCCCTTTTTGCGCGGTATTTTCCCCTACCGCCAAGGATGAGCGTGAGCTCATGCTCCGCATGATGATGACCGTAATATTGCTCCTTACGGGGTGCGACCGCCGAGGTAAACATAGAAAAAAGCAGCTCGCCCTGCTTGTTGCGCACTTTTCCAACCATTTGCATGCCGCTTCCCTCCTTCTGTTCAATACTTAACATTATATATGAAACAATATTATTTGTCAACCGCCCTCGACGCAACAATCACACAATTATCACAAAAAAGTTTATAAATTCACAAAGATAGTTGAGGAAATTTAACGAACGGCGCTTTATAATAAAATTACTAACCCGAAAGGAGTATTTACAATGCAAAAATATATCCCTGTTGTCGTCATTAAGGAATTGTCCGAGACCGACACCATTCTCACCGCCCTGAAGGCATCGGGCATCAACTGCGCGGAGATCACCTTCCGCACGGCGTGCGCCGCCGAGGCGATCGCCTATGCCGCAAAGAACTACACCGACATGGAGATCGGTGCCGGCACGGTCATTAACGCCGAGCAGTGCCGCGCGGCACTCGCGGCAGGCGCGACCTTCATTGTTTCCCCCGGTCTTTCCACGGCTGTTGCCGAGGTCTGCCGTGAGGCGGGCGTTCCCTACTACCCCGGGTGCGTGACCCCCACCGAGATCATGGCGGCGCTTGACCTTGGCATTACCACGGTCAAATTCTTCCCCGCGAATATCTACGGCGGTCTTGCCGCGCTGAAGGCGCTTTCCGCTCCCTTCCCGCAGGTAAAATTTATCCCCACTGGCGGTGTTGACCGCAGCAATATTGACGAGTTTCTTGCCTTTGACAAGGTAGCCGCCATCGGTGGCAGCTTCTTCGTCAAGGAAGCGCTTGAAAACATGAAAAAGGAGAACTGATATGAAAAAGATCATCACACTCGGCGAGCTGATGCTCCGCCTTGCCCCCGAGGGCTACTACCGCTTCGTACAGGCAACCACGCTTGGCGCTACCTTTGGTGGGGGCGAAGCCAACGTTGCCGTATCTCTTGCCAACTTTGGCATGAACGCCGCATTCGTCACCAAGCTCCCCACGCACGAGATCGGTCAGGCGGCTGTCAACAGCCTGCGCCAATTTGGCGTTGACACCTCCCTTATCGTACGCGGCGGCGAGCGCGTTGGCATTTACTATCTTGAAAAGGGTGCAAGCCAGCGCCCCTCCAAGGTCATTTACGACCGCGCGGGCTCGGCATTTGCAAAATCCACCAATGAAGAATACGATTGGGATGCCATTTTTGACAGTGCCGATTGGTTCCACTTCACGGGCATCACCCCCGCCCTTGGCAAGAACGTAGCCGACCTCACCATGGCGGCGGCAAAGGCGGCAAAGGAGCGCGGCATCACCGTTTCCTGCGACCTCAACTACCGTAACAAGCTCTGGACAAAGGCAGAGGCGCGCGAGACCATGACGGCGCTCATGCCCTTCGTTGACGTTTGTATCTCGAACGAAGAGGACGCAAACGACGTGTTTGGCATCAGACCTGCGGAAAACGACGTTACGGGCGGCAAGCTCAATAAAGCAGGCTACGAGAGCGTGGCGAAGCAGTTAATGGAGCGCTTTGGCTTCAAGTACGTGGCAATTACCCTGCGCACCTCCCTTTCTGCCAACGACAACAAGTGGGCAGGTATGCTTTACGACGGCAAGGAGGCTTGCCTTTCGAAGGAATACACCATGCACATCGTTGACCGCGTGGGCGGCGGCGACAGCTTTGGCGCAGGCCTCATTTACTCCCTCCTCAATGGCTACACCACCAAGGACGCGATTGAATTTGCCGTGGCAGCAAGCTGCCTGAAGCACTCGATCGAGGGTGACTTTAACATGGTGAGCGTGGCGGAGGTCGAAAAGCTCGCGGGCGGCGATGCCTCGGGCAGAGTACAGCGCTGATCGGGCTCTTGGGACTGACTCATTCGCGCAGATCAAACACACACGAATATTTATTTTGAAAACTGCTTTCTCTTGTTCCTCTCGGGCAAGGGAGAGCAGTTTCGCTTTTTCGTATTATTTTGAGGTAAAAACCCGTTAACGGGTTTTTATTTATATGTGTTTTTTAGGCGCGCTCTCGGCACTCGCAGTATTAAATACAGCTCCCGTGCCGAGATCACACCTTCTGCATCTAATGCCTCAGTCCCTCTTTCCCCGCGGGGGACGCGCAGACCAAAATAAAAAACATCGCGCGGCTTGCAAATTGCAAGCCGCGCTCTTTTTTGTAGGGGTCCGCATTTACCCCCTTGCAAAAAACTTTTTTTGGGTGTATAATATATTCTGTATAATTATCTTTAATTTAAAGTAAAGGAGTGACGGCATGAAGGCTGTAATCATGGCAGGCGGCAAGGGCACACGCGTCGCGTCGATCGCAAGAGATATTCCAAAGCCCATGCTCTCGCTCCTTGGCAAGCCGATCCTTCAGTGGCAGATCGAAGCGCTGGTACGTGAGGGCTTTGCCGATATTATTTTGGTGATCGGTCACCTCGGGCACGTCATTCGCGACTGCTTCGGGGACGGCGCGGCGCTCGGTGCCAGCATCACCTATCTTGAGGAAAAGGAGCCGCTTGGCACGGCGGGGGCGCTTGCGCTTCTCAAAAACGAGCTTGCGGACGATGATTTTTTGCTCCTCAACGGCGACCTTTTATTTGACGTTGACCTTGCGCGCTTTCTTGCCTATCACCGCGCGTGCGGCGGCGCGGTCACCGTGCTCGCGCACCCAAGCACGCATCTTTTTGACAGCACGGCGCTTAAAACCGAAAATGGCGGGCGTGTGACGGCATTTCTCCCCCCTGACAAGACGGCCTCTGACAGACCCAACCTCACCAACGCGGGGCTGCATTTCTGCTCTCCCCTGCTGCTTGACCGCTTCACCGAGGTCAAAAAAACAGACCTTGACCGCGAGGTGCTCGCCCCGCTTGCGGGGGAGGGCTTGCTCTTCGCCTACCGCACTCCCGAATACGTAAAGGACCTCGGCACACCCGAGCGGCTTGCCGCGGGCGAGCGCGATCTTGTAAGCGGCTTGGTTGCCAAGGGCAATCTGAAAAAACCGCAACGCGCCGTGTTCCTTGACCGTGACGGCACGGTCAACCGCCACGTGGGGTTTGTCACAAGCCCCGATCAATTAGAGCTCTTGCCCCGCGCCGCCGAGGCGATCGCGCTTCTAAACGCGAGGCACATCCCCGTCATACTCATCACCAACCAGCCCGTTGTGGCACGCGGTGAGGTAAGCGAGGAGGAGCTTCTCAAAATTCACGACCGACTTGGCACGCTGCTTGCAAAAAAGAGCGCTTATCTTGACGATATTTTTTACTGCCCCCACCACCCCGACAGTGGCTTTGCGGGGGAGGTCGCGGCACTCAAGCGCGTTTGCAATTGCCGTAAGCCCGCCCCCGGGCTTCTCCTTGCCGCCGCGAAGAAATATCACATTGACCCTGCCGCCTCCTTCATGATCGGTGACTCCGCGCGTGACGTGCAGGCGGGCAAGCGTGCGGGCTGTCGCACCGCCGCCATCGGCAATATTGACGGTGCCGATATTTGTGGCACGGATCTTTTCGACTGCGTCACACAAATTTTAGCAAACGAGGATAAAACGATATGACACATAAAAAAATCCTTGACGAGCTGATCGCTCGCTATCCCGCGCTTTCCCCCGTCGGGGACGATATTCTTGCCGCGTTTCACACGCTCACCGACTGCTTTAGAGCGGGCGGTAAGCTGCTGGTTGGCGGCAACGGAGGTTCTGCCGCCGATGCCGAGCATATCGCGGGCGAGCTGATGAAATGCTTTGAGAAAAAGCGCCCTCTTGGCGCCGAAGCGCGCGCGGCGCTGATCAGCGCCGACCCCATTTACGGCGCGCGCCTTGCCGATATGCTGGTGGGCACGCTCCCTGTCATTTCCCTTACGGGTCACGCGGCGCTCTCCACCGCCACCATGAACGATTGTGACGCCGTGGCGATCTTTGCCCAGCAGGTATGGGGCTACGGCACGGCGGGTGACGTGTTGCTTGCCATCTCGACCTCGGGCAACGCCGAAAATCTCTTGCTCGCCGCTACCGCGGCGCGCGCGAGGGGCATGAAGATCATACTCCTCACGGGTGCGGATGGGGGCAAGCTGAAGGCATTTGCCGACGTGGCGATCTGCGCGCCTGCCGACAAGACCTATCTTGTACAGGAGCTTCACCTACCCGTGTATCACGCGCTTTGCATGATGCTGGAGGATGCGTTTTTCACATATGAGTAAGCGTTTGTTATTCGTCACCTCTCGCCTGCCGTGGCCCGTCAACAGTGGCAGAAAGGAATCGCTTTACCACTACTGCCGCTTGCTTGCCACCCATCACGGCTATGAGGTATCACTTTTTGTCTTTCCCGAATGGGATCAGCCGCGCGACTCCGCGGACAAGCCCGATTTTATCAAAAACGTATACTTTGCCCATCCCATCGGGGGGCTCACCAAATGCGTTTCCCTTTTTCGCGCACTCTTTTCGCATAAAACGCCCTTCCAATGTGCGCTTTACCATAGCCGAAAAAACAAAAAAGCTCTTGCGCACATCATCGAAAAGGAATCACCCGACGTGGTGATCTTCGATATGATCCGCACCGCGCCCTATATGAGGGTGATCGGCGACCGCGCACGCATCATACTCGACCTTGACGATCTTTTATCCGTGCGCTATGCGCGTCAGCTTGCCGCCTTTGACTCTCAAACGGGAATTGCGGGCAGATACGCGGGCGGTATGGCACGCGGCATGGAAAAGCTCCTTTGCCACGGCAGGATCGGCAAAATGATCCTTCGCGCCGAAGCGCGGCGCGTGGCGAGAGCCGAAATTCTTTACACCAACCAATCGTCGGGTGCGATACTCGTGTCCCCCGTCGAGGCAACAAAATTTGCCGAAAGGGTAACCGTGCCCGTTGTTGCGGTGCCGCTTGGTGTTGATACGGCATCACTCGCCCCCACGGGCGAATGTAAAAAAGAGCCGAACGTGGTCGGATTTATCGGCAATTTGTCAGTGGAGGCAAACCTTGCCTCACTGCGCCACATTGTCAAAGAGATACTACCGCACCTCCCTGCCGATCTGAAATTCGAGGTGGTCGGGCACGCGCCCCTCGCGGTGCGCGAGGAGCTTGCCGACAAGCGCCTTTCATTTCTTGGCGAGGTAGGCGAGCTTGCTCCCGTTTTGCACCGCTGGCAGTTGATGCTTTCTCCCATCGCCTTTGGCAGTGGCATCAAAACCAAGATCTTAACCGCCATGGCGGCGGAGCTTGCCGTTATCACCAACGACGTGGGCGCGGAGGGCATCCTTGCCGAGAACGGCAAGGAGATCGTGATCGCAAACGACACAGCGGCGCTTGCAAGCGCGACAAACGATCTGCTTACCTCCCCCGCGCGTGCCGCCGAGATCGGTCGTGCCGCACGCACCTACGCTGTGGAGCATTTTGACTGGGAAAGCGTTGCTCCCGCCTTTTCTAAATTGGAGTTATGATATGAAAATTTTAATCGACAACGGTCTGCAGGGCGGCGTTGGCACAGGCATTGACAGCTACAGCCGATCGCTTGCCACGGCGCTTGCCTCCCTTGGGGATACCGAGGTGAGCGAGGAGAGTGTCACGCCCTCGGGCGACCGCAGGCTGGCGCGTCTTGCCTATCTTTCTCACCTCGATTCCCCCACCTATCAAGCACGCGTGGCGGAATATGACGTGGTGCACTATACCAACTACGCCGTGCCGAAAAAAATGCCGAAGGACACGGTTTGTGCCGTGACGGTACATGATCTCACCGCATTTTCGCACAAGAAAACGCTTCCCCGCGCCTATGCGCTCTATAACCGCCACATCGTGCGCCGCGCGATGAAGCGCGCCGATATTATTTTTACGGTTTCCGATGCCATTCAGGCAGAGATCGAGGCGCGCTTTCCCCGCGCCGCCGAACGTGTGGTGCGCGTATACCCCGGGCACTATGAGGCGGCAACCGCAAGGGTGACACCGCCCGTATATGAAAGCGATGCTCTGCAGGGACTTGAAAAACACCGCTTCTTTCTCTTTGTCGGCACGCTTGAAAAGCGCAAAAATCTCACCCAGCTGATCCGCGCCTACCTCTTGCTTTGCAAGAGCTCACAGGGCATCGATTACCCGCTGGTATTAGCGGGACGCCCCGGCTTTGGCTTTGAGGAGATAGAAGCGCTCGTGAAATCGGCACCTGCAAACGTTGACATCCGCATGCCGGGATACGTCAGCGACAGTGACCGCCAAAAGCTGTACGGCGAGGCGGCGGCGTTCGTGTTCCCCAGCGTTTACGAGGGCTTTGGCTCGCCACAGACCGAGTGCATGGCGTGCCGTCTGCCCCTGCTTGCCTCGGATATTCCCACCAACCGTGAAATTTCGGGGGGCTACGCCACCTATTTTCCGCTTGGTGACGTCGATACTCTCACCAACCTCATGCGCGAGATCGTGAAGGGCAGAATGGCGGCAAATGAAAAAATTGCCGCGGAAAAGCTCCGCGCCCTCACGTGGCAAAACGCCGCCGCCGAGATCCGCACCGCATACGAAAGGGCGCTTGCGCGCAAAAAATAACCACGAAAGGAGAGTGCCATGAGCGCTACCGTTCCCACCAACGCCGAAGCACCGCTTTGGCTTAAAAAGCTGCGCCTCATCTGGCGCTCGCCGCTGTTTTGTGCCGCCTTGCTTGTCTTCTTTGGCATAGCGACCGTGATCTCGCAATATCTTGATTTTTTAAGCTCGCCCGACACCCCCGCAAAGGAGGGGGCGGCAGGCACGGTGGTGCTTGTTGCCGCGCTCGTTGGCGTTTTTATCCTGTTACTGATCCTCGTCACCTCTCCCCACACCTTTGACACAACCGTGCCGTTTTTGCTCTTAACGGTGCTGGTTTCCTCCTGCTACGACTCCTTTTCGCTCTTCGCGCCCTTTTGGTGGGTCGCGATTCCTGCCGTGGCGGCGCTTCTTTTCCACTTTATTTATTACAAAGGGCGCTTTTCGATCGGCACCTCCTTCGCGCCCCTCGTTGCCGTGTCGGTGGCAGTGACGCTTGGCGGCTGTGCCTGCCTTTGTGCCGCCGAATATTTCAACGCGGCAAACGCCTATTACGTGGCGGGGCTTGGCTTTGGCATGCTTGGCGTTTATCTCCTGCTGCGCTCGCGGTGTGCGAGCGAGGACGGGCGCGATCTGCGCGGTCTTTTGCTCTTCGGGCTTTACCTTGCGGGAATTTACGCCGCGTTCTTCACGCTCCTGTTTTACGCAGTGCGAACGCCGTGGATGCTGATCGATCTGCGCGAAAAGGGTCACCTTGTCCTTTTCAGCATTGACAACCGCAACGTCTACGCGACGTTCCTGCTCCTCGGTCTGCCCGCCCCCTTTTACTACGCCGTAAAAAAAAGCGGCCGGCACCTGCTTGCCGCCGCCGTGTTCCTTTTCACCCTGCTCCTTTCGGGCTCGCGTGGTGGGCTTCTTATGGGTGGCGTGCTGTTTGTTTTTTGCGTGATCTATCTTCTTCGCCGTGACAAAAAGCACTTAAAGCGCAACCTTATTTTGCTTGCGGCGGTCGCGGTAGCGGCAATTGCCGCAGGGGGACTGTTCCTCAAATTTTACGCCTCCCGACTCGAAGGGGGTCTTATCAAGGGCGATGAGCAACGCGTGCTCCTGCTGTGCCGCGCGCTTGACGATTTCCTCTCGCACCCCATTTTTGGCGTGGGACTCGGTTACCAAGGCAACGCCGACATTTATACTCCCAAGACCTTCGCGATGAATTGGTATCACATGATGATCCCGCAGATCGTGGCGGGGCTCGGACTCGTTGGCACGGCGGCTTACGGCTTCCTTTTCTGGCGGCGCGGCAAGCTGATGTTAAAGGAGGGGGATGCACTCTCCCGCGCGCTCTCTCTTTCCTATATCGGGCTTTTGCTGATGTCGCAGGTCAACCCCGGTGAATTTTGCCCCCTGCCCTACGCGCTGATTGCGGTGATGATCTTTTTGTTTTTGGAAAGAAGGCAAGAGGAAAAGCTGGCACTGCAAAAAAGAAATACCGAAGGGGCGCTCACCGCGCTGATCGGGCAAGCACTCTTCCAAAAAGAAGCGACGCTACCCCAAAGCACCGATTGGAAAGCGGTCTTTGATCTTGCCACCGCCCACATGGTCTTTGGCGTGGCAAGCGAGGCACTGCCGGAGGGGTTACCCACGGAGGCACTGCACGAATGGCAGGACACGACTGTCCTTTTATGGCAGCAAAACGAAGCGCTTGCCGCCGAGCGCCGCGCGTTAGTGGCGTTTTGTGAGGAAAAAGGCATCCCCTCGGTGATCCTTAAGGGTGACGCGGCTGCCGCGCTTTACCCCACCCCCGACCTACGTGTCGCGGGCGACATTGACCTCTTGATCCCTCCCGCCGATTTTGATACCGTAGGTGCGTATCTTACAGCGCGCGGCTACACCGCCGAAAGCAAGGAGGGCGACCACCACGACGCATTTGTGCGCGGTCGTGTCACGGTCGAGCTGCACCGCACGGTATCGGGCGTTCCTTCGGGCGACGTGGGAAAGACCGTTGCCGACCTGCTCGCCGATATTCTCACTACCGCCAAAACAGCACGCGTGGGAGAGGATCAAATCCCCGTCCCCGACGACCTGCACCAAGCGCTTGTCCTGCTTCTTCACATGCAGCAGCATTTGCGCGAGGGGGGACTCGGACTTCGCCAGCTGCTTGATTTTGCCCTGTTTTTGCAAAGCATTTCAAGCAAAGACACAAAGGAAGAAATCTCACGCATTCTACATCAAATAGGGCTTTATTGCTTTGCCGCCACGTTAGCACTTGCCTGCCACCGTCACCTTGGCTTGCCCGCCGATGCGCTTTGCTTTACGGGCGGCGACGCGGCACTTGCCGACGCGCTGTTTGCCGACATGATGGCAAGCGGCAATTTCGGCAGAGGCAACGCCGATTACGCGGGCAGCGCGATCGTCACGCTTCACCGCGACGAAAAGCGGGGTGCCCTTGGCAACGCTCTGCAAAACGTTGCCACCAAATGCAAAACGGAATGGAAATGCGCTGAAAAGCACCCCATTTTGCTTCTCGTTCTCGTTCCCTTCTGGGTCGTGCGCCGCATACTGAAAAAAGGCGCCGTACGCCCCCAAATGCTTGCCGCCGCCGATAAGCGCGGTAAGCTTTACGACCGTCTAAAGCTATTTAAAAAGGAGTCTTAAGCCATGAAACTGAAGATCGGCACCTATAATATTCAACACGGTGTCTTGCACCAAGCACGCCTTGATCGCGGCGAGGTCACCGTTGACCTCTCGGCAGTCGCCGAGGTTTTAAGGGAGCACGCCCCCGACGTTTGCGCCATCAACGAGATCTATGGCGACGGCGATTTCGGCAACCAGCCAAAAGCACTCGGTGACGCACTTTCGCTCCACTCTGCCTTTACGCACGCCATTGATCACCGTTACGGCAGATACGGCAACGCCCTGCTTTCGCGCTTCCCTATCCATAGCGTGACGCGCGTGCCGCTGTGCGTGCCGAAGGAACAGCGCCAAGAGGGCATCAAATACGAGGACCGCGTTTTGCTGATAGCGGACATTTTGGTAGAGGATCAGCCGCTGACCGTAATGGTCTGCCATTTCGGACTTGCCGAGGACGAGCAAACGCTTGCCATTGACACGATCATTGACGAGGCAAGCCGCGCCACCGCGCCGCTCGTGCTGATGGGCGACTTCAACCTCACACCCGACAGCCCCCTTTACGCGCGTCTTGCCGAGGTCTTCGAGGACAGCGCGGCACTGACCTCCGACCCGCTCCTCACCTTCCCCTCTCACGCGCCCGATCGCAAGATCGATTACGTGTTTACCAAGGGCAATATCAAGGCAACAAAGGTGATTTCCCCTGCCGTTGTCGCATCGGATCACCTGCCGATCTTTGTGGAGATCACACGATGACCGCCGCGAAAAAGCGCGTGCTGAAGCGCTCGCTCATTGCCGCACTTTGCGTGCTTTTGGCGCTCCTGCTGGTGGTCGGCGGCTACGTTCTCTACGTACTGATCGCCTATTACCGTATTGGTGACAAGCCAACTGACATAGAGTCGGTAACGGATCAAGCGCTCACGGTCGGCACGGCACACACGGTGCTTTCCTGGAATATCGGCTTTGCCGCGTATAGCCGCGATTTCAGCTTCTTTATGGACGGCGGCACCGAATCCCGCGCCTACTCAAGGGACGAGGTGTTTAAAAATCTTGACGGCATGCTCGAAAGATTGCTTGCGGAGCAAGCAGATCTTATGCTCCTGCAGGAGGTGGACACCGACGCGACGCGCAGCTACGGCGTTGATCAGCGCGCATATCTTGGCGCGGCGTTCCCCACCTACAACAAGACCTTTGCACAAAACTACGATTCGCCCTATCTCTTTTATCCTATTTTTTCGCCACACGGCGCGTCCAAGGCAGGGCTTCTCACGCTTGCGACAAGCGGCATTTCAAGCGCCAACCGCGTGGAGCTTCCCGTGGAAACGGGCTTTATGAAATTCCTTGACCTTGACCGCTGCTACCACAAGATGACACTGCCGACCGACAACGGCAAGGTGCTGTGCCTTTACAACCTCCACCTTTCCGCTTACACCAGCGACGGCACGATCGCGACGGAGCAGATCGAGCTTCTGATGGCGGATATGCAGGCGGAATACGACCGCGGCAATTACGTCATTGCGGGCGGCGATTTTAACAAGGATCTGCGCGGCGACGACACCGCCATTTGCGGCAATGAAAACACGTGGGCACAGCCCTTCCCCACCGCTCTGCTCGGCACCGATTTCTCGCTGATTGCCGATCACGGCGACACGCACAGCTGCCGCAACTGCGACATCGGCTACCTGCCCGGCGTTACCTTTGAGGTAACGGTTGACGGCTTTATCGTGTCAAAAAACGTGACGGTCAACAGCATCACGACGATCAACGAGGGGTTTGAGCACTCCGACCACAACCCCGTTAAAATGAGCTTTACTCTACAATAAAAAAGAAAAGCTCTCGCAATAGAGTGGTGCTCTTAAGGACAGTTTTCAAAAATACGGTATATCTCGGAAGAGTTATGCCGTATTTTTGCGTTTGTAGACACAAATGCAGTGCTTGTCAAGAAAAGCAGACGGACTTTCGGGGAACAAAAATAAGGCTCCCTTGTGTAAAGGGAGCTGTCAGCGAAGCTGACTGAGGGATTGTTCTACGAGGCAATCTATATACTTGCAAACACCCCGAAAGTTCTTATGTATTTCTGTATTCGGTATTCTAATAACTGTCAATCCATACTCTTCAAGGAAGGCGGTTCTTTCTTCATCGTATTGCTTTGCTTCTTCAGTATAATGTCCCGAGCCGTCAAGTTCGATGATAAGCTTTGCCTCTGCACAGTAAAAATCTGCGATATACTTTCCAAGAACCTTTTGACGAGAAAAGCGGATGGGATATGTGCACAAAAAATCATACCAAAGGTGTTTTTCTTC
>JAZOSR010000021.1:0-18305 GCA_045657225.1 Eubacteriales bacterium
GCAGCCGCGTGATATGAAGTATATCAAATTAAATACCAACGAGTCACCCTTTCCGCCCTCGCCGCTCGCTACCCGGGCGGCGAGCGAGGCGGCAAACAAGCTGCAGCTCTATCCCGATCCTACCTATCGGGCACTGCATGAGGCGCCTGCCGCTTACCACGGCGTTGAACGTGATATGGTGCTCGCGACCAACGGCTCGGACGAGATCCTCAATTTCGCCTTTATGGCGTTTTGTGATGAGGAGCATCCTGCCGTTTTCCCCGATATTACCTACGGCTTTTACAGTGTCTTTGCGACCTTAAATCACGTGCCGTATAGGGAAATTCCGCTCCGCCCCGATTTTTCGGTGTGCGTGGAGGATTACCTCACGGCAAAGGGCACGGTGTTTATCGCCAACCCGAACGCCCCCACGGGTCTTTGCCTCTTCCTGGCCGAGATCGAGCGCGTGGTGGCAAGCGATCCCACGCGTGTGGTAGTGATTGACGAGGCATACGTTGATTTCGGTGCCGAGAGCGCGGTTTCCTTGATCGCGAAATACGACAATCTCCTGGTCACGCGCACCTTCTCAAAATCGCGCTCCATGGCGGGCGCACGTCTTGGCTACGGTGTCGGTAACGCCGCGCTGATCGCGGATCTCAATACCGTGAAGTATTCGACCAACCCGTATAACGTGAACAGCATGTCCGCGGCGGCAGGTCTTGGCGCAATGGCGGATGAGGCGTATACGCAAAAAAACTGCCAGACGGTGATCGAAAACAGAGAATATACCAAATCGGCGCTGGAGGCGCTCGGCTTTGTGCTCACTGAGTCGAAGGGTAATTTCCTTTTTGCCATGCACCCGCTGGTAAGCGGCAAGGAAATCTATCTTGAGCTGAAAAAGCGCGGCATTTTGGTGCGACATTTTGACCGTGAGCCGATCTCGCAGTACAACCGCATTACGGTAGGCACACGCGAGGAAATGCAGGCACTGATCAATACCCTTACCGATATACTGGGAGGAAAATGAAATGAATGAAGTAAAGATTGAAAGAAAAACCGCCGAGACCGATATTTCGCTCACCCTCAAAAGAGGCAGCGGTGAGGTCAGCATCGACACGGGCTGCGGCTTTCTTGACCATATGTTAACGCTCTTTGCGCGTCACGGCGGCTTTGACCTTTCGCTCACCTGCCGGGGTGACGTTGAGGTCGATGACCACCACACTGTCGAGGATATCGGCATTTGCCTTGGCAAGGCGATCCTCGAGCTTGCGGGTGACAAAAAGGGTCTTGCGCGCTACGGCAATATGATTTTGCCGATGGATGAGGCACTGATTCTCTCCGCCGTTGACCTGTCGGGTCGCGCTTATCTTGCCTACGATCTTACTCTGCGCGCGAAAAAGGTTGGTACGTTTGATACCGAGCTTGCGGAGGAGTTTTGGCTCGCGTTCGTGCGCGAGGCGAAGCTGACGCTCCATATCAAGCAGCTGGCGGGCAAAAATACGCATCACATTTTGGAGGGCTCCTTTAAGTCGGTCGCGCACGCGCTTGGTGCCGCCCTTAAAAGAGACGAATCGCTCGGCGGCAAGGTCCTTTCGACCAAAGAGGTGCTTTGATGGTTGCAATCGTTGATTACGGTGTCGGAAATCTCTTTTCTCTTTGCAGCTCGCTTGCGGCGATCGGCGTTGAGGCAAGGGTGACGGCTGACCCCGATGTGATCAGGGCGGCGGATCGTGTGATCCTGCCAGGTGTTGGCGCGTTTGGTGATGCCGCCGCAAAGCTCCGCGGTACGGGGCTTCGCGAGGTGCTGATCGCCGAGGCAAAGGCGGGAAAGCCCCTGATGGGCATTTGCCTTGGTATGCAGATGCTGTTTGATAAGAGCTTTGAATATGGCGAGCACGAGGGCCTTGGGCTCATTGAGGGCGAGATCCGCCCGATCGCCGATGTGATCCCCGAGGGGCTTAAGATCCCGCACATCGGCTGGAACGCGCTTTATTTCGGTGAGAAGAAGCATCCGCTTTTCAAATATTTAAACGAGGGCGATTGCGTGTATTTCGTGCATTCCTATTACGGTGCCGAGTGCGCCGATGCGGTCATTGCGACGGCAGAGTACGGCGCGCATCTCACCGCCGCCGTTGCCAAGGGTAACGTGATGGGGTGTCAATTCCACCCCGAAAAAAGCGGCGCTGTGGGGCTTGCTATCCTGCGCGCGTTTTGTGAGGAGGGTACGGTATGCTGATTTTTCCCGCGATCGATCTTTTTGACGGCAAGGCAGTCCGTCTTTATAAGGGCGATTATAAGCAAATGACGGTTTACAGCGAAAACCCCGTGGACGTGGCACGCGATTTTGAAAAAGCGGGTGCCTCTTGGGTGCATCTCGTTGACCTTGAGGGTGCCAAAAACGGCACGACCCCCAATCTCCACGTGGTCGAAGCAATTGCCAAAAGCACGTCGCTTCACGCCGAGATCGGCGGCGGTATCCGCAGTATGGAAACCGTGAAAAAATATTTTGACGCGGGCGTTTCGCGCGTCATTCTCGGCACGGCGGCGCTGACCGATGAGGCGTTCCTGCGAGAGGCGGTTGCCGCTTACGGCGAGCGTATTGCCGTCGGTGCTGATATTAAGGACGGTAAAATTGCCATTAAGGGTTGGCTTGAAACCTCCGACACCGATGTGTTTGATTTTTGCCAAAAAATGAGCGAGATCGGCGTTCGCACGATCATCTGCACCGACATTTCAAAGGACGGCGCGATGCAGGGCACCAATCACGCGCTTTACCGTGAGCTTTCAGAGCGCTTTCAGATGCAGATCGTCGCGTCAGGCGGCGTTTCCTCGCTTGAGGATGTGCAAAAATTGGCGGCGCTTGACCTTTACGGTGCCATCGTTGGTAAGGCGTATTACACGGGGGCGATCTCCCTTGAGGAAGCAATTGAGGTGGCAAAGACATGATAACCAAACGTATTATCCCTTGCCTTGACGTGAAGAACGGCAGAGTGGTTAAGGGTGTGAATTTTGAGGGGCTCGGCGACGTGGCGTCGCCCGTGGCACTCGCGAAATATTACAGCGATAACGGTGCTGATGAGCTGGTGTTTTACGACATCACCGCCTCCGCGGAGGGGCGCGCCCTCTTTACCGATATTTTGCGTGAGGTCGCAAGCACGATCTTTATTCCCCTGACGGTGGGTGGCGGTATCAACACGCTTGAGGATTTCGACCGCGTTTTAAAGTGCGGTGCCGATAAGGTAAGCGTCAACTCGGGCGCGATCCGAAATCCCGATCTCATTCCCGCCGCCGCCGAGCGCTACGGCAATCAGTGCGTGGTTATTTCCGCTGACGTCAAGCGCGTGGACGGCGTGTTTCGCGTGTTCGCGAAGGGCGGGCGCGAAAACACAGGCATGGAGGCAATTTCTTGGATCAAGCGATGCGTCGATAACGGCGCGGGCGAGGTCGTGCTCAATTCCATTGACACCGACGGCGTGAAGCGTGGCTTTGATATTGAAATGCTGCGCGCCGTGTGTGATGCCGTCAACGTCCCCGTCATCGCCTCGGGCGGCGCGGGGTGCATACAGGATTTTATTACGCTTTTTGACACCCTGCAGGGTGTTGATGCGGGGCTTGCCGCCTCGATCTTCCATTTTGGTGAGGTAAAGATCAGTGATCTGAAGCTTGCCATGAAACAAGCGGGCATTCCCGCGAGAATTTGCTGAATTAAAGGAGTATATGATGATTACACCCAATTTTTCAATTGACGAGCTGAAATTTGACGAAAAGGGTCTGATCCCCGCCATCGTCGTCAACGCCGTAAATAAAAAGGTACTTACGCTTGCTTATATGAATAAGGAAAGCCTTGGCATCTCGCTTGAAAAGGAGCTGACCTGCTTTTTCAGCCGCTCGCGTCAGGAGCTCTGGCTCAAGGGCGAGCATAGCGGCAACATTCAGCATATCGTGTCGATCACCGCTGACTGCGACAAGGATGCGCTGGTGGTGATGGTCGAGCCCGAGGGACCTGCCTGCCACCTTGGCACCGAGAGCTGCTTCTCCTTCCCCTTTGGCGAGAGTGAGGAGCGCCACGAGTTTTCGCTTGAGGGTCTTATGAAGCTGATCGAGGGCAGAAAGACCGAGAAAAAGGAGGGCTCCTATACCACGTACCTCTTTGAAAAGGGTCTTGACAAGATCTTAAAGAAGGTCGGTGAGGAATGCACCGAGGTCATCATCGCCGCCAAGTCCGAGGATCGCGCGGAAACGGTATACGAAATTGCCGATCTTGTTTATCACACCATGGTCTTGATGATCGAGGCGGGTATCTCGCTTGAAGATATTCACCGCGAGCTTGCCTCCCGTCACGTCATTGATCATAAGGTCAAGCAGGAGAAAATGACCAAGTAACGCAAAACGGGCAGCTCCCAAATGGCAGCTGCCCGTTTTCTCATGTATATGAAGCACCGAAGCGCGTTGCTTACAAATGAACGATATATATGAGTTTTTTGATTACTTCGCGTAATCCACAGCGCGGCTCTCGCGGATCAGGTTGACCTTGATCTGACCGGGGTACTTGACCTCTTCCTGGATCTTCTTCGCCATGTCGCGAGCAATGATCTTCATGCCCTCGTCGGTAACGTCCTCGGGCTTCACCATCACGCGCAGCTCTCTGCCCGCCTGAATGGCAAATGCCTTTTCAACGCCCTCGAAGCCGGTGGCAATTTCCTCAAGCTTTTCAAGACGCTTGATGTAGTTTTCAAGATCCTCGCGGCGTGCACCGGGACGGGATGCGGAGATCGCGTCTGCCGCCTGTACCAAAATGGCAATGACGGTTTGCGGCTCCACGTCGTTGTGGTGTGCCTCGATGGCGTGTACCACGTCGCGGCTTTCCTTGTACTTGCGTGCCGCGTTGGCACCAAGCTCAACGTGCGTGCCCTCCACGTCGTGGGGGAACGCCTTGCCGATGTCGTGCAGCAGACCCGCGCGCTTTGCGGTAGCGGCGTCAACACCAAGCTCCTCTGCCATCATGCCGGCGAGGAATGCTACCTCAATGGAGTGCTTAAGGACGTTTTGTCCGTAGCTGGTACGGTAACGCAGTCTGCCAAGGAGCTTCACAAGCTCGGGGTGCAAATTGGGAATGCCCACCTCGTAGGTGGCGCGGTCGCCTGCCTGCTTAATGACGGCATCGACCTCACGGCGGCATTTTTCCACCATCTCCTCAATGCGAGCGGGGTGAATGCGACCGTCAGCGATCAGTCTTTCAAGGGTCAAGCGCGCAACCTCGCGGCGCACGGGGTCGAAGCCCGAAAGAGTAATTGCCTCGGGGGTGTCATCGATGATCAGCTCAACACCCGTCAGGGTCTCAAGCTTTTGAATGTTTCTACCCTCACGACCGATGATGCGTCCCTTCATTTCATCACTCGGGATCTGCACCACGGAGATGGTTGCCTCCGCTACGTGGTCGGTCGCGCAGCGCTGGATCGCAAGCGAAAGAATGTTTCTTGCCTTGGTGTCCGCCTCGTCCTTGAACTGTGCCTCCAGCTCGTCAAGGCGCTGGGCAAGCTCGTGCTTTGCCTCACCCTCCACGTGCTCGATCAGCTGCTCCTTTGCCTCCTCGGCGGTAAGACCCGCCAGCTCCTCAAGCACTTTTTTGTGCTTGCCGAGCGTTTCGGTGATCTCGGCGCGGATCGCGTCGTTTTCCTGCAGCTTTTGGTCAAGCTTTTCGTTCTTGCGTTCAAGAGCCTCGGACTTTTGGTCAAGCGTTTCTTCCTTTTGCGTTAAGCGGCGCTCCATACGGGTAACTTCCGCACGGCGCTCCTTCAGCTCTGCTTCACTTTCATTACGGCGCTGCAGTATTTCTTCCTTGGCTTCAAGCAGTCTTTCCTTTTTTATAGCTTCTGCCTTTTGAGAAGCATCGGAAAGAATGCGCTTTGCCTCTGCTTCCGCGGAGCCGATCTTCTTTTCGGCGGAAAGCCGACGAAGGAAGAAGCCCGCGATAACACCGATCACAAGCGCCGCCGCGATCAAGAGGATCGCAACGATAAGTTCCATTTTTTAAACCTCCTTTTTGGAAAAATTGATCTATCATTGATACAAGTAGCCAATACTACACCATTGTATATGATAATGTAATTATACACTTAAGTAGCAGTAAAGTCAAGTGCTTATCGCTTTTTGTTTGCTCTTTTTTTGCATCTTTTGGTTATGAGGTGATTTTTTTGAAGGCAAATTCCTTGACAAACGACGCTTTTACTGTTATAATAAAGACAATAAAAATAATGCAAAGGAGCCTTTTGAAATGAACACTGTAAAAATTCGTCTTTCTACCATTGCCGACGTGCGTGATTTTGTAAACACCGTTTCCAAGAGCGACGTTGATATTGACCTGAAATCCGGCAGATACGTCGTTGACGGTAAATCCATTATGGGTATTTTCAGCCTTGACCTGCTCTCTCCCATTGAGCTCACTGCTCACACCGATGATGCAACCGAGCTTTTCGGCGAGCTGAAGCGCTTCATTATCGAATAATCCCTGCCTGTGCGTTGCACGCGGCTAAAAGGAAAAGGACAGAGAATGCTTTGACATTCTCTGTCCTTTTTTGCTTTGGCATCAGTTACGGGCAAAAGGCACGAGATGAGCATAAATTTAGGAGTGATATGCCTGCGCTTGATTCGTGATGGCGCGAACATGATAAAAACACGCAAAACACGCCAAAAACACGGGAAAATAGAATTATATCGGGTGTCCGCAAAATAAAACGAGAAAATATAATTATTAAAAATGGAAAATATGAAATGAAAATTGGAAAATAGCGAATGTGGCATCGCATCAATTTTCTTGCATTCGCGTGGCTTTTGTGATATACTGTAAGTGTGAAAACAGAGATGTTAGGAGGCTTTTATGAAAACGGATAGGAATATATTGATTGCCTTTCTTCTGAATTTCGCCTTTTCAATTTTTGAATTGGTCGGCGGCATTCTTACGGGCAGTGTGGCGATCCTCTCGGATTCGGTGCACGATATCGGCGATGCGGCAAGCATCGGCGCCTCTTATTTTCTTGAGCGAAAAGCAAAAAAAGCGCCCGACGAACGCTATACCTACGGCTACGCGCGCTATTCGGTCATAGGAAGCGTGATTACGACCTTGATTTTGCTTGTCGGCTCGGTTTTGGTGATCTATCACGCCGTCATGCGCCTTGCCCATCCTGCCGAGATTGATTATAACGGTATGATCGTGTTCGCGGTCGTTGGCGTTGTTGTGAATTTTTGCGCGGCGCTGTTTACCCGTCACGGTGCTTCGCTCGGGCAAAGGGCGGTCAATCTTCATATGCTCGAGGATGTCCTTGGCTGGCTCGTTGTTTTGATCGGTGCCGTGGTAATGCGCTTTACCGATTTTGCGATCATCGATCCCATTTTGTCGATCGGCGTGGCGGTCTTTGTGTTTGTCAGCGCCTTTCGGAATTTGAGTGAAGCAGTGGGACTTTTTCTTGAAAAAACACCGCACGGCATTGATGTCGGGGCGCTTACCGCGCACCTTTGCGATATACAGGGTGTTGCCGACGTGCATCACGTGCATATCTGGAGCATGGACGGCTACGCGCATTACGCCACCATGCATATTGTCACCGATGCTGACGCGCACGACGTGAAGAGAGCGGTGCGCGAGGAGCTTTCGGAGCACGGCATCGTGCACGCAACGCTTGAGCTGGAAGCCACGGCGGAGGAATGCCACGAGCACGATTGCCACCCCGCATCCACGCAAGCGGCGGGGCATCACCACCATCACCACGGGCACCATCACGGGCACCACCATCATCACTGAATACTCTTTAAAAATTTGCGGCCTTCCCCAAGGGGAAGGCGCTTTTTTTATCTGATCGTAACGATTCTCGCATTCAATTGAAACAAAATTCATACGAAAATGTATTATTTTTTAAAGTCGCTTGCGAAAATTTCCTTTTGGCACGCGAATAACGCTTCATTTTTAAATTATTTTATAAGAAGTGCTTGACAAGTGCAGTTGATTTGTGTAAAATATATGTATGTGTTTGCAAGTTTTGCATAAATATTCAAAAAACAATGAAGAAAAAGGTGCTTTTTCGCATATTCGGCTTTGAGATGTCAGCCGAGCCGCAAAAGCACAGGGAGAGTAGACGTGAAAAAGGTTTTTATTGACGGTAGCGCAGGCACCACGGGTCTGCGTATCAGAGAGCGGCTTGCCGCGCGCACCGATCTTCAGCTGATCGTGCTGCCCGAGGAGCTGCGAAAGGATAACGAGGCGCGCCGCGCCGCCCTCAACGAGGCGGACGTTGCATTCCTTTGCCTGCCTGACGACGCGGCAAGAGAAGCCGTTGCGATGATCGAAAATGACAAGACCGCCGTGATCGACACCTCGACCGCGCACCGCGTGGCACCCGGTTGGGCATACGGCTTCCCCGAGCTTGGACGACGCGAGGAGATCGCGGCATCCCGCCGCATTGCCAATCCCGGCTGTCACGCAAGCGGATTTGTGGCGCTTGTGGCACCGCTTGTGGCAAACGGTCTGATTTCTCCCGATGCGCGCCTTACCGCGTTTTCTCTTACGGGTTATTCGGGCGGCGGCAAAAAAATGATCGCCGAATATGAGGGTGCGGACAGAGATCCCTTACTTGGTGCGCCGCGTCAGTACGGTCTTACCCAAAAGCACAAGCACCTGCCCGAAATGTCCGCGATCTGCGGACTTTCCGCAGCACCCCTCTTTTCCCCCATCGTTGCCGATTATTACGCGGGTATGGAGGTAACGGTGCCGATCTTTGCCGACCAGATAAAGGGCGGCAAGGCAGCCATTGAGGAGATCTACCGCAAAACCTACGGGATGGGTATGGTCAAATTGAAAGAGAATGCCGACGAGGGCGGCTTCCTTTCGGGCTCGGCATTTGCGGGGCGTGACGATATGGAGATCGCCGTGTTTGGCAACGACGAGCGTTTATTGCTCGTTTCGCGTTTTGATAATCTTGGTAAGGGCGCATCGGGCGCCGCCATACAAAATATGAATATCCTGCTTGGCGTTGACGAAGCAACAGGACTTGTAAAAGGAGAATGAAAATGATAAAGCTGATCGAAGGCGGCGTTTGTGCCGCAAAGGGATTTCGCGCAAACGGTGTGCACTGCGGTATCCGCAAAAATAAAATCAAAAAGGATCTTGCCCTGATCGTCAGTGACGTGCCTGCCTCCGCGGCAGCCGTTTATACGACCAATCTCGTAAAGGGCGCGCCCCTGCTTGTCACCAAAAAGCATCTTGCGAACGGTGTGGCGCAGGCGGTCATTTGCAATAGCGGAAACGCCAACACGTGTAACGCGAACGGCGCTCAGGTTGCCGAGGCAATGAGCGAGCTTGTGGCGAAGAGCGCGGGTGTGGCGCACGATGACGTGATCGTGGCATCAACGGGTGTCATCGGACAACCCCTTGACATCACGCCCATTAAGGATGGACTGCCCGAGCTGGTATCGGGTCTTAGTGCCGACCTCGTTGGCGGCAAAGCCGCGGCAGAGGCGATCATGACGACCGACACGGTCGCCAAGGAGGTGGCGGTCGAGTTTGAGGTTGGCGGCAAGGTCTGCCATCTTGGCGGCATTGCCAAGGGTAGCGGTATGATCCATCCCAACATGGCAACCATGCTTGTCTTTATCACCACCGACGTGGCGATTGCCCCCGCGATGCTTGGGAAGGCGCTTTCGGGCGACATCACCAAAACCTTTAATATGGTAAGCGTTGACGGTGATACCTCCACCAACGATATGGTCGCGATTCTTGCCAACGGTATGGCGGAAAATGATAAGATCGTTGCGGACGGTGCTGATTTTGACGTGTTTATGAAGGCACTGAATACCGTCACGGTTGGACTTTGCCGTATGCTTGCGGGCGACGGCGAGGGCGCTACCAAGCTGCTTGAATGCAAGGTAACGGGCGCGAAGTGCCCGATGTGCGCAAAGACGGTTGCCAAGAGTGTTATTTGCTCCTCTTTGTTGAAGTCGGCAATGTTTGGCGCGGATGCCAACTGGGGCCGTGTGCTTTGTGCGATCGGTTACAGCGGTGCCGATGTTGACGTTACCAAGATCGGTGTTGCCTTCCGCTCCGCAAAAGGGACCGTTACGGTATGCGAAAACGGCGCGGGCGTGCCCTTCTCCGAGGAGATCGCCAAGGAGATTTTGCTCCAAAAGGAAATTGAAATTCTGGTGTCGCTTGGCGACGGCGAATTTGACGCAACGGCATGGGGCTGTGATCTCACGTACGACTACGTAAAGATCAACGGCGACTACCGTACCTGATAAAATGGGGGATAATGGTATGAAAAACAGCTTTTCCAACGCCGAGCGCGCGCAGGTGCTGGCGCAAGCGTTGCCTTACATTAAGCGCTATAACGGCAAGGTCATCGTTGTCAAATACGGCGGCAATGCCATGATCAATGAGGAATTAAAGCAGCAGGTGATGGAGGATATTGTGCTTTTGCACCTCATCGGGGTGAAGGTCGTGCTGGTGCATGGCGGCGGTCCCGAGATCAGCGAGCTGATGGCAAAGCTTGGCAAGAAGCCCGAGTTCGTGGACGGTCTTCGCGTCACGGATAAGGAAACCGTTGACATCGTGCAGATGGTGCTGGCGGGCAAGGTCAACAAAACGCTTGTCAACCTGCTTGAAATGAAGGGCGGCAACGCCATGGGCATTTCGGGCATGGACGGACGCCTCATTGAAGCCGAGGTCAAGAATGAAAAGCTTGGCTTTGTCGGCAACATCAAGCGCGTGAATATTGAGCCCGTGGTCGACCTTCTTGAAAAGGGATACATTCCCGTAGTGTCCACCGTCGGCTGTGACCGCGAGGGCAATACCTATAATATCAACGGCGACACCGCCGCCGCTTATATCGCGGGCGCGGTCGAGGCAGAGCGCCTTATCATGATGACCGATATTGCGGGGATCCTGACCGATAAGGACGATCCCACCACCCTTATTCCCGAGATCACGGTCAGTGAGGCAAAGGGACTTTACGACAAGGGCATTATTTCGGGCGGCATGATCCCGAAGGTCAACTGCTGCATCGAGGCGATCGAGCGCGGCGTGCAAAATGTCATCATCATGGACGGGTGCGTTCCGCACTCTATTCTCATGGAGCTGCTGACCAACGAGGGCGCGGGCACCATGGTCACGAGGGATAAGCAATGAGTCATATAAAAGAGCTTGACGCGGCGTTTGTCGCGCATACGTATAAGCGTTTTCCCGTAGAGATCGTACGGGGAAAGGGATCGCTTGCCTATGACGAGCAGGGCAAGGAATATATCGACATGGGGTCGGGTATCGCCGTTACCTCCTTCGGTATTGCAGATGAGGGATGGGTCGCGGCGGTGACCGCGCAGCTTGCCTCGGTGCAGCACACCTCCAATCTTTACTATACTGCCCCAGGTGCCGAGCTTGCGGCAGAGTTATGCCGCCGTACGGGCTTTAAAAAGGTCTTCTTCGGCAACTCGGGTGCTGAGGCAAACGAGTGCGCCATCAAGGTGGCGCGCAAATACGCCGCCGAAAAGAAGGGGGCGGATTACTACCATATCATCACGCTTGAAAACGGCTTTCACGGCAGGACCCTGACGACCCTTGCGGCAACGGGGCAGGCGCATTATCACGAGCTGTTTCAGCCCCTCACACCGGGATTTTTGCACGCGCCCGCAAATGATGCCGATGCGCTGATCGCGCTTGCCACCGAAAATAAGACTGCCGCTGTCATGCTTGAATGCGTGCAGGGCGAGGGCGGCGTGAACGTGCTTACCCCCGATTTTCTGACCCGTGTGGCAGCTTTTTGCCGTGAAAACGACATTTTGCTGATTGTTGACGAGGTGCAAACGGGCAACGGTAGAACAGGCGAGCTTTACGCCTATATGAATTATGGCATCACCCCCGACGTGGTGACGACTGCCAAGGGTCTTGGCGGCGGCTTGCCGATCGGCGCTTGCCTGCTTGGCGAAAAGGTAGAGAACGTGCTTGGCTTTGGTGATCACGGCTCAACGTTTGGTGCCAACCCCGCATGCGCGGCGGGTGCGCTTCATATACTGTCGCGTATCGACGACGCGTTGCTTGACGACGTAAAGAAAAAGAGCGCGTACGTCAAGGAGGCGCTTTCGGGCGAAAAGGGCATCAAATCCGTTGGCGGTCTTGGTCTGATGATCGGCGTGGAAACCGAGCGTCCTGTCGCCGAGGTGGTGGCAGAGTGCATGGAGGCGGGCGTTTTGTGCCTGACTGCCAAGCATAAGGTAAGACTTCTGCCCGCACTCAATATCCCGTGGGACGTGCTTGAAAAAGCCGTTTCGATCATTAAGACCGTTTGCGCAAAATAATCGTGAACGGTAGGCAAAAGTGAATGATCCAAGCACGCCATAAAGCCATGCTTTTTTGCTGCTTTCGTGCTTGACACTCTTGCAAAATCCATAAAAAAGGAGAGCTTTTTATGTTTTTGAAGGATAGGAGCTTTTTAAAGCTGCTTGATTTTACCCCCGCCGAGATCAAGGGACTGCTTGACCTTGCGGCGGAGCTGAAGGCAAAGAAAAAGGCGGGCATCGCGCACCGTCTTTGCGAGGGCAAGAGCATTGCCCTGATATTTGAGAAGACCAGCACGCGCACGCGTTGCGCCTTTGAGGTGGCGGCAACCGATCTTGGCATGCACGCGGTCTACCTTGATCCCTCGGGCTCGCAGATCGGCAAAAAGGAAAGCATTGCCGACACGGCACGCGTGCTTGGCAGAATGTTTGACGGTATTGAGTACCGCGGCTTTGGGCAGGAGATCGTGGAGGAGCTGGCAAAATATGCGGGCGTGCCCGTGTGGAATGGCCTCACGAACGAATACCACCCCACGCAAATTCTTGCCGATTTCCTCACCGTTATCGAGCATTTTGGTGATCTTGCAGGCAAAAAGCTTGTCTACATGGGTGACGCGCGCTACAATATGGGCAACTCCCTCATGGTCGGCTGTGCTAAGATGGGCATGCACTTTGTTGCCTGCGCACCGCGCGCCTATTTCCCCGATCAGGCACTGATCGATGCTTGCATGGAGATCGCCAAGGAAACGGGCGCCGTGCTTGAGTTTATCGAGGAGCCCGAAAAGGCAGTTGTTGGTGCCCACGTCATTTATACCGACGTGTGGGTATCGATGGGCGAGCCCGATGCCGTGTGGGCAGAGCGCATTGAGGCGCTTTCTCCCTACCGCGTGACCGAGGAATTGATGGAAAAAGCAGGGGAGCAGTGCCGCTTTATGCACTGCCTGCCCGCCTTCCACGATCTTGGCACCACGGTCGGCAAGCAGATCTATGATAAGTTCGGCATTGACTGCATGGAGGTGACGAACGGCGTGTTTGAGAGCGAGCGCTCGATCGTCTTTGACGAGGCGGAGAACCGTATGCATACTATCAAGGCAGTCATGGCTGCAACTATGGTTTGATGGGGCTGATTCTTTTGCCCAGACCAAAAACACACTGTATCGCATCACAAAATAACCGCTTCTCCTTTATCCGTCTGTGATAAGGGGGAGCGGTTTCGCTTTTTAAAACAGTCTAAGGTAAAAATTCGCAAAGCGAATTTCATTTTATGTGTGTTTCTTAGATGCGCTCTCGGCACACACTTACAATGCTATAAAGGAGAAATACCCTGATTTTTGCTTGCAAAATGCGGTTTTTAACCGCAAAGGGTATTTCACGAGGCGCCGTATCAGTTCGAAAAAAAGTAACTATGTCATGCGCCTCATACGGCATCTACGTGCCGAGATCACATCTTCTGCATCAAAATAATCAGCCCCGCTTTTCCCGCAGCTCTTTCGCGCAGACCAAAAACACACCGTATTGCATCACAAAATAACCGCTTCTCCTTTATCCGTCTGTGATAAGGGGGAAGCGGTTTCGCTTTTTTGTGTTGCTTTTTATAAAATTATATGTTATACTGTATTTGAATACATTGGGAAAGGGGAGATTTTGATGCTGACGACACTGTTATCCGCGGGACTTTGCGGAATTGACGGCTTTATGGTGAACGTCGAATGTGACGCGCAGGAGCGCATGGGCGATTTTGAGATCGTCGGACTCCCCGATGCCGCCGTCAAGGAGGCGAAGGAGCGCGTGCGCACCGCGACCTTTAACAGCTCCTACCGTTTCCCCGCCTTTTCGATCACCGTCAACCTCGCCCCTGCCGACCGCAAAAAGGAGGGCAGCGGCTTTGACGTGGCGATCCTCGTGGGCATTTTGCGTTGTGCAGGCATCATTGACCGCCGTGTCGATCTTTCAAACACCTGCTTTATCGGCGAGCTGTCACTCTCGGGCGCGGTGCGCGGTGTGCGCGGCGTGTTATCGATGTGCGTGGCGGCGCGTGATGCGGGCGTAAAGGAGATTTTCGTGCCGCAGGAAAACGCGCGCGAGGCGGCGGTGGTATCGGGCATTACCGTGTACCCCTTAACCGATATGCGTACATTGGTGGCGCATCTGAACGGTGAAGCGCCGATCACGCCGATGCCCGTTGATACTGCCGCGTTTGACGAGGCGGTGCTCACCTCCGCACTTGATTTTGCCGATGTGCGCGGACAAACACTCGCCAAGCGCGCGCTTGAAATTGCCGCGGCGGGCGGTCACAACGTGCTTCTCATCGGTCCTCCCGGAACGGGCAAGTCGATGCTTTCAAAGCGTCTGCCGACGATCCTGCCGCCGCTTTCCTTTGAGGAGGCGATCGAAACCACCAAGGTCCATTCCGTGGCGGGGACGTTGCCGCCCGATACCTCTTTGCTTACCTCGCGCCCCTTCCGCTCGCCGCACCACACCATGTCTGCGGTCAGCCTGGTCGGCGGTGGCGCCAATCCTGTGCCCGGCGAGGTGTCGCTCGCGCACAACGGTGTGCTTTTTCTTGACGAGCTACCCGAATTTCCCAAGACCGTTACCGACACGCTTCGTCAGCCCCTTGAGGATAGGCGCGTGACCATCACGCGCGCGGCGGCAAGGGTGACCTTCCCCTGCTCGTTTATGCTGGTCGGCGCGATGAACCCCTGCCGATGCGGCTATTACGGACACCCGACCCACCCCTGCACCTGCACGCCCCTTGACGTGAAGCGCTATATCTCACGCATCAGCGGTCCCTTGCTTGACCGTATTGATATTGAGGTCGAGCTGCCCGCCGTTTCCTATGACGAGCTCTCGGCGCGCCAGGCAACGGGAGAGTCCTCTGCCACCATACGCGAGCGCGTTGTGCGCGCACGGGCGTTTGCCGCGGCACGTATGCAGGGGGAAAAGGGAATTTTTTGCAACGCGCAGCTTGATGCCGCAGGTATTCGCAAATACTGCGTCGCGGACGATGCCGCGATGACACTGCTCAGAAACGCCTATGACCGTATGGGGCTTTCCGCGCGCGGGTACGATCGCATTATGCGCCTTGCGCGCACGATCGCCGACCTTGCGGGGAGTGAGCTGATCGAGGCACCCCACGTGGCGGAGGCGATTCAGCTCCGCACGCTTGATAAAAAATATTGGAATTGAACAAGACCGAAAGGAATAAAGTTATGTCGAACACAAATTACGTATCGCCCTTTTCCACGCGCTATGCTTCGCGCGAGATGCAGTATCCTTTCTCCGCGGAGAAAAGACCCCTTACCTTCCGCCGCTTATGGATCGCACTTGCCGAGGCGGAGCAAAAGGTGGGTCTGCCCATCACCGACGAGCAGATCGCCGAGATGAAGGCAACCGAAAAGGAGCTTGACCTTGAGCTTGCGGCGGAGTATGAGAGAAAGCTCCGCCATGACGTTATGGCATATATTCACGCATGGGGTGATATTTGCCCCAAGGCGCGTCCGATCATTCACCTCGGAGCCACGTCAGCCTATGCCCAAGATAACGCGGACATGATCATTTACCGTGAGGCATTGATGCTGGTACGCGGCAAAATGGTGCGTGTGATGAAGAATCTCGCCGACTTTGCTATGAAGTATAAGGACCTGCCCTCGCTTGGCTATACGCACCTGCAACCCGCGCAAATGGTCACCGTCGGCAAGCGCGCGACGCTTTGGCTTTACGACCTTGTGCTTGACTATCACGACCTTGAGTACGTGCTTTCCTCCCTCGCGCTCCTTGGCTCCAAGGGCACTACGGGCACGCAGGCAAGCTTTATGGAGCTGCTTGACGGCGACAGCAAAAAGATCGATGAGATCGAGGAATATATTGCCAAGCAAATGGGCTTTGATAAGGTGGTGCCCGTCAGCGGTCAGACCTACACCCGTAAGTTTGACAGCCGTATTATGAACGTGCTTTCGGGCATCGCCCAGAGCGCCTACAAGTTCAGCAACGACGTGCGCCTCTTGCAGTCGTTTAAGGAAATTGAGGAGCCCTTTGAGAAAAATCAGATCGGCTCCTCGGCAATGCCCTACAAGCGCAATCCGATGCGCTGTGAGCGCATCAGCGCACTCTGCCGCACGGTGATCTCAAACGTTACCAATACGGCAATTACCCACTCCACGCAGTGGATGGAAAGAACGCTTGACGACAGCGCCAACCGCCGCATTGCCATGTCCGAAGGATTCCTTGCGGTGGATGCGATTCTCAACGTCTTTATCAACGTCACCGACGGACTTGTCGTTTACCCCAAGGTCATTGCCTCCCGCGTGGCGGCTGAGCTGCCCTTCATGGCATCCGAAAATATCTTGATGGCGGCAGTCAAGCGCGGCGGCGATCGCCAGACCCTGCACGAGGTCATCCGCGAGCACGCGATGGCAGCGGGGCGTATGGTCAAGGAGGAGGGTAAGCCAAACGATCTGCTGGAGCGCATTGCGAGCGACCCGCGCTTTGGTCTTGACGCGGCGGATATTGAAAAGCTGCTGAATCCCGCCGACTATATCGGCAGATGTCCCGAGCAAGTGGAGCACTTTATTGAAACTGAGGTGCGCCCGATCCTTGATGCTGTTAAGGCACTTGACGGCGCGGCACTGACGGTATAACCAAACAGAATTTCCAAGGAGGAGCTTTATGGCAAGCCTTCAATACAAAGAACCGAGAAGAATTCCCGACCTGCGCGAGATGCTCTTGGCAAGCACGGGAATTTACACCACGTGTGCCGCTTTTCACGAAAAGCGCGACGGCGTGTATCAACAAATATCCTACGGTAAGCTGCGCCACGATATGGAGGCGCTTGGTGTTGCGCTTGACGGGTGTCTGCCCCAAAACGCACGCGTTTTGGTGGTGGGTAAAAACAGCTACTACCGCGCCCTTGCGTTTCTGACGCTCATTTGCGGCGCGGGTATCCCGATCCCCGCGGACGCGGGCGTGAGCGGCGAGGAGCTGGCGGCACTTGCAAGGGAAGCCGATGCTAACGCGATCCTTTATGCCGAGGAGATGGCAGATAAGCTGGTGGCACTCCCCGGGCTCACGGCAGTTTCCTTCGCGGCATTTCCGCAGCTGATCAAGGCGGGAAAGCAGGCGCTTGCATCGGGCGCGTTGTCCTTTTTTGAAAAAAAGATCGACCCCGCCGCTCCTGCCGCCGTGTTCTATACGTCGGGCACCACGGGTAAGGCAAAGGGCGTCATGCTCTCGCACAACAATATTGCCTTTGTGCTGATGCAGCTTGCCAAGACCCAGGCGATCGAGCCTGTGGATTGCTTCTTGTCGGTCTTGCCGCAATCACATATTTATGAGTGCGTTGCGGGACTTCTTTATCCGCTTTACTCCGGCGCGTCCGTTGCGTTTGGTGAGGGAATGCACGCCCTCATGCGCAATATGCGCGAGGTGCACCCCACCGCTATGGTGACGATTCCGTATCTTGCCGAGGCGATCTACCGTAAGTTCTGGGAGCTTGCCGCCAGAGAGGGTGTGGAAACGCAAATGCGCCGCGCGATCGCCATTTCCGACCCCGTAAGACCCTTAGCGGCAAGACAGGCACTCAAGGAGCGCCTGCTCGCGCCCGTTCGCGCGCGCTTTGGCGGCGCGCTTCGCCGTGTGCTGGTGATGGGTGAATTCCTTGACCCCGCCGTGCAAAAGGGCCTCCGTCAGATCGGCGTGTTTGCCGTACAGGGCTACGGCATTACCGAGTGTGCGGGTGTTGCCGCCATCGGCAGCGAGGAGCTTTACCGCGACGGTACGCTCGGCTTTGCGCTCCCCGACAGCATTGTTGATATTTATAATAAGGCGGAGGACGGTAGCGGCGAAATTCGCTGCAAGGGCGGACACGTCATGCTTAGCTACTACAATCAGCCTTCGCTGACCGAGCGCGTTTTGCGCGACGGCTGGTACTATACGGGCGATTACGGCAGAGTTGACGAGGACGGATTCCTCCACCTGATCGGTAGACGCCAGAACTGCATTGAAAAGGCAGA
>JAZOSR010000022.1:0-25529 GCA_045657225.1 Eubacteriales bacterium
TCATCAGGGGGATCAGCTTCTCGGGGAAATGGTAAGGACCGTAGTTATTAGAGCAACGGGTAATGGTGACGGGCAGCCCGAAGGTGCGTGCATAAGCCAGCACCAAAAGATCGGCAGATGCCTTGGAGGCACTGTAGGGGCTCGAGGTATGGATCGGCGTTTCCTCGGTAAAGAAGAGATCGGGGCGGTCAAGCGGCAGGTCGCCGTAGACCTCGTCGGTCGATACCTGGTGGTATCTCGCCACGCCAAACTCACGGCAAGCGTCCATCAAGACCTGCGTGCCGAGAATGTTGCTGCGAAGGAACAGCTCGGGATTTTCAAGGCTGCGGTCAACGTGGCTCTCTGCCGCGAAATTGACCACCGCATCAAATTTCTCCTCTGCGAAAAGAGCACGTACCGCCTCACGGTCGGCAATATCCGCCTTGACAAAGCGGAACATGGGATCGTCAAGAAGGGGCTTCAGCGTAGAAAGATTGCCCGCGTAGGTAAGCGCGTCGACACAAACGACTCTGTCCTCGGGATGGACCTCGCGCTGATAATAAACGAAATTACTGCCGATAAAGCCGGCGCCGCCTGTTACAAGAATATTCATGTGACTTATTCCCTTTCAATCAATATTGATATTTACCTTCAACCACACGGCGCAAATGCTCACCGTAGGAGGATTTTCCGTAGCGCTCGGCAGAAACGGCGAGCTCTTCCTTGGTGATCCAGCCGTTCATGTAAGCGATCTCCTCGGGAGCGGAAATTTCAACGCCCTGGCGCACCTGCACCATACGAACGTAATTGCTCGCGTCCCAAAGGCTCTCGACCGTGCCCGTGTCCATCCAGGCAAAGCCGCGACCAAGAAGCTTCACGTCAAGAAGATCGTCCTGCAAATACAGCTGATTGAGCGTGGTGATCTCAAGCTCGCCGCGCGCGGAGGGCTTGACCTGCTTTGCGTAGCGCACAACGTCCTTGTTGTAGAAGTAAAGACCTGTTACGCAGTAATTCGACTTGGGCTTTTGGGGCTTCTCCTCAATCGAGATCGCCTTACCGTTCTCGTCAAACTCAACGATACCGAAGCGCTCGGGGTCGTTGACGTAATAGCCAAACACGGTCGCTCTGCCCGCCTCGGCATTTGCCGCCGCCTCGCGAAGCGTGCGTCTGAAGCCGTGACCGTAAAAAATATTGTCGCCGAGCACCATGGCGCAGGGCTCGTCGCCGATAAAATCCTCACCGATGAGGAATGCCTGCGCAAGACCGTCGGGGGAGGGCTGCTCCGCGTAAGAGAGCGACACGCCAAAGGTGGAGCCGTCACCGAGCAGACGCTTGAAATTCGGCAGATCGACGGGCGTGGAAATCAGTAAAATATCACGAATACCCGCCAGCATCAGCGTGGAAAGCGGATAATAGATCATGGGCTTGTCATAAATAGGCAAAAGCTGCTTGGACGTGACCTGCGTGAGCGGATACAAGCGCGTGCCCGCGCCACCTGCAAGAATAATACCCTTCATGGAAATGTCTCCTTTGTCTTTTATCATGCCTCAAGCTATCGCGCAAAAAGGCATTCTCGGTTTGATTATACTACATTCGACAGAAAAAGTCAATCCTTATTTATTAAAATAAGCGATACCTCGACCCCCGTCACCTGCTCTTGACTTTTTTTTCACTATATGTTAAAATTTAAATAACTATGGCAAAATTGGAGACTTCGAGCCTCTTTTTTGAAAGGAATCTATCATGACACACACCTGCTCGGTCATCGTGCCGCTCTATCGCGGCAAGGACTACATCAAGGCATGTATTGACAGCATTGCCGCCCAGACCCTGCCCTGCCACGAGCTGATCCTGATGGATGACGGCTCACCCGACGACACCTACGATTTCGTTGCCGCGCTTCTGCCCGAATATCCGACACTGAACGCACGGCTCCTGCGTCAGGAAAACCGCGGTGTTGCCGAAACGAGAAACGTGTGCATGACACTGGCGAGTGGCGACTATATCTCCTTTATGGATCAGGACGACTGCCTTGAGCCCGATTATCTTGAAAAGCTGATGGGCGAGGCGGAGAGGACCGACGCGGATATCGTGCTCTGCGGCTACATCCGCCGCACCGACGAGGGCAAGATCTTAAAGACCGTGACCCTGACGACCGATTCCTTCTCAAAATATCGCATTGTAGCACCGTGGGCAAGAGTGTATAAAAAATCCTTCCTGCTCGAAAACGATCTGCGATTTCTCACCACCCCCTGCGGCGAGGATACGTATCTGACGGTACGTGCCTATGCTATGACAGAAAAAATCGCCATTTTAAGCGATTACGCGGGGTACGTGTGGCGCTATAACCCTGCATCGGTATCCAATTCCAAGCAAAAATCGGTAACGATCGCAAGCGCCGCCTGCGAAACGTTTGAAAAGCTTGTAGCCGCTTTGCCCGAAAAAAGTCTTGCCTGCCCCGCCGACGAGGAATACTTTTTCCTGCGCGCCTGTATTTTTTATCTCCTGTTCTCCTCGCGCGCCGAAAACAGCAAGCAGGTGGTGGATGCCTATGACCGCTATTTCGGCTTTTTGAATACCCATTTCCCGCATTACCGCAAGCACGTAAGGCTAAGCCGTCCCAAGGGCGAGAGCTTTTCGGTGCGATTCACTGTTCGCTTTTTCGTATTTCTTCAAAAAATCGGTCTTGCAAAATGCTTTGCAAAGCTATGGAGCAAATTATCCAAATGATCCCCCGTAAGCCTCAAACACATGCCGTGCATTCGTGCATCCATTCAATGAGCTAAAGGAGTGTAACCGTGTCCAACGTTTTAAAAAGAATCGCTTTTATCATTATTTCCGCAGTCCTCATTTTCTCATTTTTGTCAAGCGTCGGGCTCGCCAGCAAGGAAAAGCAGGAGCCGATCGCATGTATTACCAAGGATCAGCTTGCCGCCCAGCAGGTAATACCCGAGCTTATTTCGGGAGATGCGGGCTGCTCACTTTGTACCGCCACTTCGATCTGCGGTCCCTGTATGAAAAAGCACATCAGAACCTTCCTGCCGATCGACATCTCGGGCATCCCCTTCACGACCATCGTGATCGAATTTGAAGAGGTAATACCCGAAAGTCTGTTTTTCCGACTTTATTTTTCCTCCAACGGTTCCGAAGGCGTGCCGGACAAGAATCTCAGCCTGCTTGGCTACACCGTTGCGGGCACCAACATGACGATCGTCAACGATTCCCTGCCCGCCAACATCACCGCGCTTTATCTTGACGACTATGACAATTATCACGTCAAGGATATTACCTTCTATCGCTCCGTGCCGTCAAGCGTATCTCTTTCCTTTAACCTCACAGCCGCCATCGTTTTTCTCGCGGTCCTTGTGCTGACGCTCTGCCTTGAGCGCAAGCTTCATTATTGGGCATGGCTCCTTTCCATGATCAAACGCGAGGTAGCGTACACGCGGGAGCTCTTCCTCTCCGCTTCAAAATGGCGCTTTGCGCTCCACGCAGCAAGCCTTGCCGCAACAACCGCTTTTTTCGGCACCGTTACCGTATTTCTGCTGTTTGACATTTATCAGGCGAACATGCTGATCGCCATATTTTTCCTGAGCATTGCCGCAGCGGCGCTGCAGCTTGCCGACCGCTTGGTATCGGGCAAGGGAGCGAGCGCTGCCAGACTTTTCCTGATCACCGCGCTGCTGCTCGGTATCATGACTGCCGCCATTGCCCCTCCTCGCACCAACACCGCGTGGGACGACGGCATCCACTTCCGTCAGGCTTACGCGATCGCCACGGGCGGCACCGGCTCCTCGGTTGCCGAGCACAAATATTTCACCGATGCCTATCGCCATAACGCCTACACCGTATCTCCCGGCAATTCCTACATTTACTCTCCCAACGATTATGCACGCAAGCTGATCGCAGAGGACGCCATCGAGCTCAAATTTGACCTCCCGAATGACAATCTTACCAATCTGATCGGTCATTTACCCATGGCAGCGGTCTTTGTCACCTCCAATCTGCTTGGCACCAATTTTATCAAAACCACGGTCCTGTGCCGTCTTGCCAACCTGATCGTTTACACCGCGATCCTTTACCTTGCCATTCGAAAGCTGAAAAGAGGCGGGCTGATCTTTGCGGCGGTTGCGCTGCTCTCCTGTCCGCTCTATCTTGCCTGTTCCTTCAAGGTCGACTTCTGGATGATTGCTTGGTTTGCTTACGGCTTTGCAACGATCTTCTCCGTGTACCAAGAGAAGGACCGTACCTTCAAAATTTCGGAAATGGTGCTGATCCTTATATCGTTCTTCGTTGGTTGCACACCAAAAATGGTCTATTTCCCGATCATGCTTCCGCTTCTTTTCCTGCACAAGCACAAATTTGCCTCCCCGACGCACCAAAAGAGGTTCCGACTTGCCACGATCGGCACGATGGTGCTGCTGATTGCTTTGGTCGCGATCCCCGGGCTCTTTAACAATTTCTACACCGATATCCGCGCAAGCGGCAACGTCAGCGCCTCGGAGCAGATCAAATTCGTGCTGAAGCACCCCTTCATCTATTTCCGCATTTTCATAAATTTCTTCATCGATCTGATTTCCCTCAACACGTGGAACACGTGGAACACTCAGTTTTCTTACGGATATCTCAGTCTACCTAAGCCGACGGGCACGTGGCAACCTACCCTCGCGCTTCTTCTCTTGGCATTTGCGGTTTGCTTTGACCGTGACGATAACGATCTGTACGACACCAAGGAGCACTGCCACCTTCGCATCGGTCTTCTTGCGTCCTGCCTCGCCACGACGCTCATGATCGTTACCTCCATGTACATCACCTTTACGCCAATCGCATATTTTGGCGTTGCAGGCGTTCAGTTCCGCTACCTTTACCCGCTGTTCCTGCCCGCCCTTTACGCGTTTACACCGAGAAAAATACGGGTCGGCGGTAACAAAAATCGGCAAGCCGTTATCCTCTTCACAGGAATTTGCTTCAATTATTTCGTCGGCTTCCTGCAAGCCTACATGCACATTTTCATGGTCACGTAAGCAAGAGTGAATAATTCGAGCGCTCTCCTAACATTGATCCAAAAGGAGCCACCTGTATGCTAAACATACTAAAAAAGATCGTATATTGCATTCTCACAGCAGTGCTGATCCTTTCCACACTGTCCTTGGTGATCTTCACCGCAAACGAAGCGCCGACACCAAGCTACACGGTGCCCGGGGACCAGCTCGACCGTTACGTGGTCGTGCCGGAGCTTATCTCGGGCAAAATGGGCTGTGAATTCTGCACAAGGGAAACCGTTTGCGCCGAATGCATGAGCGAAAATGTCCGTCCTTTCTTCAAAATAGACGTGACAGACCTTAAATTCACCACCTTTGTCGTCACCTTTCACGAGAAGATTCCCAACGGCATATATTTTAAAATTTTCTTTGATGAAGGCGCGGGCTTTCACAAGGATCAATACAAATTTGGAAGCTCGGTAGAGGGAAACGATACACTTGTCTTTTCCGCCGCTTTGCCCAAAAGCACTACGATGCTCTATCTTGATGCATTCGGCGAGTATACCGTCAAGGACGTTACCTTTTACGACATCAGTGAAAAGAACGTTTCCCTTTCCTTCAATCCCATCGGCGCCATTGTGCTGCTCACCACCCTTGCACTTGCCGCCTGCTTTGAATGGAAGCTCCGCTATTTCAGTTGGCTGATCTCCCTCGTCAAGCGGGAAATCGACTACTGCAAGGTGCTTTACTGCGGTGAAAAAAGACCTCTTTTCTGGCTTCACGTTGTCAATTTGACCGTAACAAGCGTATTTTTGCTCCTCACCGCAATGTTTTTGATCTTTAACCACTTTTATAATGCTTCAATTATTGGCATCTTCTTCCTTTGCCTTGCCACAGTCGTACTACAGCTTGCCGACCGCATCATTTCGGGCAGGGGCAAGGAGATCGCCACCATGTTCCTCACCCTGACACTCCTCATGGGCATTATGGTATGTGCCATCACCCCTCCTCGCACCAACACCGCGTGGGACGACAGCATTCACCTGCGTCAATCCTACACATTGGTGCTCGGCAACCATGATTTTTCGCTTGGCAAATACAAATATTTCTCCGACGGCTATACCTTCGGTACCTATATTACGGATCCTTATCAATTTACCCGTCGCATTGCCGCAGAGGATGCCATCCCGCTTGATTTCACAACGCCGACAGACAATCCCACCAATCTGCTCGGGCATCTGCCGACGGCAGCCGCGGTCCTTCCGGCAACGCTCCTTCGCTTCGACCTTATCAAGCTTACCGTGGTCTGCCGTCTGGCAAATCTTATCACGTATGCCGCCATTTTGTACTTTGCGCTAAAAAAACTAAAGCGCGGAGGATTGATCTTCAGCGCCGTATGTATGCTCTCCTGCCCGCTCTTTCTCGCCTGCTCCTTTAAGGCAGACTATTGGATGATCGCATGGCTTGCTTACGGCTTCGCTACGATCTTTTCGATCTACCAAAGCGACGAGCGTCGCTTTACACCGCAGGAGCTTTGTAAGATCCTCGTGGCGTTTTTCCTTGCCTGCACGCCGAAGATGATCTACTGCGTGATACTCCTTCCTCTGCTGTTTCTTGACAAGAGTAAATTTAAGGATCCAAGAGATCTCAAGCGTTTTCGCATTGCGACCGTCGCCACGATCGCACTTTTACTCGCATTGATCGTTATTCCCGGGCTCTTCAACAACTTCTATACCGACGGGCGAGGCGGCACGGAGGTCAATTCTCTGGGGCAAATACTTTATATCCTGAAAAATCCTTTTGCCTTCCTCACAACGCTTTCAAGATTCCTTATTAACCTGTTTTCGGTTTACGAGTTCCACGAATGGAACACCACCTTCGGCTACGGCTTCTTGGGCGCGCCGGGTGCTTGGCATACGACCGTTGCGCTCTTCCTGCTGATCTTTGCCCTCCTGCTTGACCGAAGCAAAGAGGAGAATGTCGCATCAAGTGACAAGACCGAGCACCTTTTCAAATGGATCACCCTTGCCTCCTGTCTGCTGACGGTTATCGCGATCACTGCCTCCATGTACGTAGGCTTCAACGGTGTCGGCTCCACCGAGATCACGGGCGTGCAATTCCGATACCTTTTCCCGCTGTTTTTACCCTTTTTCTACTACATTGCACCGAGAAAGCCATTGCTTGCCACAAACGAGCGCGTGCGCGACGCCGTACTGTTCGGCGGTCTTGCGCTGAATTTCCTCATCGGCTTTGTCGAAGCCTATCTCCAATATTTTATGTATTAACCAACCCACGAAGGGAGCGCCGCTTTGCTTGCAAACGGCGCTCCCTTTTTTGCCAAACGATACCAAAAAAAGCAAAGTGATTGACAAAAAACACTATTAGTGGTAAAATATATAAAACTATATCTTGTTACAGACAATTTGACACCCCATTTCAAAGCGATCAAGAAGGGCAATGATATGTGTAAAAAGATCATATACGGCGCGGTGACGGTGCTTTTGCTCCTCTCCTTGTTTTTTACCGTCTCGCTGACGCAAGACACCTCTGCCACCCCCACCAATACGTTTCATAAAAACGCTCTTTGCTATGCCGAGGCACCGCATCACGTGATCTGCTCCTGCGACACGGAAGGCATCACCCACGCACCGCAAGAGCACGCGGCTCAAATTCTTGTGCCGTTGCAAAATACCGACTGCACGCTCATCGCCCTTTACTATGAGGGCACTCTCCCCCAAAATTTTAACGCAAAGCTCTTTGTCGCTACACAAGAAGAGTTTTACGAAAACAAATTCGCCGTTCCGCTCTCGATCGATACTGCGGGCGTGCTTTATTTCGTAATCGAAAAGACTGACAGCGCGTCCCCCCTGCTTTTGTTCTCCTTCAGTGAGCAGATCGAGGTGACGGGGGCTTCGACCTTCGCCCCTACGGGCGAGGCGGTCACACGCGCTTTTAACCCCATTCCCTTTGCCACGCTTTGCGGCGTGCTTTTGCTCCTGCTTTTGCTTGAAAAGAAGCTTGGCTACTACTGCTTCCTTACCGCGCTTGTCAAAAAGGAGATCGCCTTTACAAGGGAGCTTGCAAGCACCAAAAAGAGAGGCTTTTTGATCCTGCATCTCGCGGCACTTGGCAGCACGGTGCTTTTCCTGCTCTTCACTGCCGTTTGCCTCACGTTTACCGTATACACCAAGATCACGCTGCTGCTCGCCTTTGTTTTTGCCTTTCTTGCCGTGGTGCTGCAGCTTGCCAACCGCCTCTTGTCGGGGCACGGCGCGGAGATCGCAAGGCTCTTTTTACTCATCGCGCTTCTCGTTGGCATTATGTTCAGTTACGTGGCACCTCCCACTACCCACACCTCGTGGGATGACGAGATCCACCTGCGTAAGATCTTTACCGTGAGCGGCATGGCGTCGGACACCCCCTCTCTTGCCAAGCTGAAGCTCTTTGCGCTCGGCTATCGCGTAAAGGATTATCTTAACGATCCCGCCGCCTTTGTTCGCGTGCTGGAGGAGGATGACAGCGTTACCGCCGATTACGATTTTGAATTCGGCAATCCCTACATCACCATCAGCTACATTCCCGCCGCGATCACCGCGGGTGCCTCGCACCTTTTCGGCGGCGACCTTGCCACGACCCTCGCGCTTTGCCGCTTGGCAAACCTTCTTGCCTTTGCGTTTATCGTTTATATGGGCATACGAAAGCTGCGCGGCGGCGCACTCATTTTCTCCGCCGTGGCGCTCATGCCCGCGATCCTGTTTCTCGGCTGCTCGATCGGCTACGATTTCTGGCTGACCGCATGGCTGATCTTCGCTTTTGCGCACCTGTTCTCGATTTTGCAGGATCCCGAGGGTAAGATCGCGCCCGGTGACATTGTAAAGATCATGCTCGCCTTCTTCGTGGGATGCAGTGCCAAGGCGCTTTACTGCGTTTTGATGCTTCCCTTGCTTTTCATCGGCAAGCAGCGCTTTGAGCAAGCACGCCACCAAAGAGCACTGCGCATCGCCACCGTGGCGGTCATGCTCGCGATCTTTGCCATTTTACTGATACCGGGCATCACGGTCTTTGATCTTTACACCGATACGCGCGGCGGTGCTAACGTCAGTGCCGCTGACCAGATCAAATACATCTTAACCCATCCCTTTGCCTTTGCGGGTGTGCTTTTCCGCCACCTGACCTCGCATCTGTCCTTGCAGGGCTTTAACGAATACAGCGCGGTTTTCGGCTTCCTTGACGGCTACGGCGCCAGCTACGACCTGCTTTACGGCACGATCTCGATCCTTACGGTCCTGTTCTGCCTCATTACCGACAACAAATCCGACATCACCAAGAACGGTACGCATTATATGCGCCTGTTTATCGGGCTTGCCTGCCTTTTGCAAATGGCGGTGGTAGCAACGTCTATGTATATTGGATTTAACCCGACGGGTGCCACCTCGATCAGCGGCTGTCAGTTCCGCTACGTCTTCCCCTGCCTTGCCCCCGCGCTTTATTGCATCGCACCGCGCCGCATGCGCGTGTCGGTTTCGGAGGAGTGGCGACGCGGTATCGTATTCGGCACGCTTGCGCTCAATCTGCTCATTGGCTTTTGCTGCACCTATCTTTATAAATTTTGGATGTGACTATGATCGAACAAAATTTCAAGAAAAACATGATATGGAATGCCGCGGGCAATATCGTCTATCTGCTTTGTCAGTGGCTGCTCACCGTCCTTGTCTTTCGTATGAGCGGTGAGGCGGATGCGGGCATTTTATCGGTTGCCATGTCGGTAAGTGCCACCTTCCAGACCGTTGCGCTTTTCGGTATCCGTAATTTTCAGGTATCCGATATCAGCGGAAAATATACCGATACCTGCTACGTCGGCTTCCGCGTGATCACCTGCGCGGCGGCACTTGTCGCGTGCATGATCTTTTCGCTCGTGACCGCCTACCGCGGCGCGCAGCTGCTTGCCATTTTCCTCTTTATGCTCTTCCGCCTTGCCGAGAATTTCTCGGATGTACTTCTCGGTATTGCGCAAAAAAACGGCAGACTTGACATTGCGGGCAAATCCTTCGCCATCAAGGGCGTGGGGACACTGGTTTGCTTCGTCGTTTTCTTTAAGATCAGCAACAGCCTCAATGTCGGGCTTTTATCGATCGCCCTGTTTTCCTGCCTTTCAACGCTACTCTATGACACCGTGTTCACCAAAAGGCTTGCCACCTTTTCCTTCCTGCCAAAGGATCGCAAATGGCTTTCCCTTGGTCGCGAAACGGCGCCGCTTTGCGTTTACTTGTTCTTGAACTCCGCACTCTCGACCGTACCGAAGCTCATTCTTGAAAAGCAGTGCGGAAACGAGCTGCTCGGCTTTTATTCCTCGGTATTTGCGCCCGCGCTTCTCGTCGCGGCGGCGGCAAATTACCTTTACAATCCCTTCGTACCGCTTCTTGCCAACGCGCGGGACAAGCGCGACAAGCGCGCCTTTTTCTCAATTATTTTAAAGCTTTTGCTCGTCATGGCAGTAGTTGCCGTCCTCGTGCTGATTGCCGCCGCCTTTCTTGGCGAGTGGGCACTGACGCTCGTGTTCGGCGAGCGAATTGCGCCCTATTCGTATCTCCTCGTTCCTATTTTGATCTCAATATTCACCTGCGTGATCTGCTCGTTCCTTTCTACCGTTGCGGTGGTGCTGCGCGATTTCGCACCCATTCTCATTGCGTGCGGCATCGGCGTTCTCACGGAAGCCCTGCTCACAGCGCCGCTCATTAACGCCTTCGGTGCTAACGGAACCAGCTACAGCTTCATTCTCGGCTCGCTGATCGCGGCCATCATTCTCGCCGTTCGTCTGCTTTTTGTTACACGAAACGGTATTGCCGAGCAACACGACACCCAGCAGGAAGGAGCCTGACATCATGAAAGACCAACACACCTTTGCGGTTTGTGCTTACAAGGAAAGCGCATTTCTTGAGGAATGCGTCCAATCGCTTCTCGCGCAAACCGTCCCCTCCACGATCCTGATCGCCACCTCCACTCCAAACGACCATATCAACGCCATTGCCGAAAAATACGGTCTTCCCCTTTATATCAACAAGGGCGAGGCGGGCATTACGGGCGACTGGAATTTCGCAAGATCCTGCGCCACCACCCCATTCGTCACAATCGCGCATCAGGACGACGTGTATGATCCAACCTTTGCCGAGGAAACGCTCAAAAAAGCCACTAAGGCAAAGCGCCCGATACTCGTATTTACCGATTACTTTGAGGTGCGAAACGGCGAGCGCATTTACAAGAATAAGCTGATGCGCATCAAGCGCCTTTTAAACCGCGGCTTCAAGCTTTCGGCAAAATGCCGATTTATCCGTCGCCGCGTGCTCTCGCTCGGCAACTCGATCTGCTGTCCCGCGGTAACCTTTGCCACCGATGCGTGCAGCGACTTTACCTTTGACGGCTCCTTCCGCTTCGCGTGCGACTGGGACGCCTGGGAGCGCCTGTCGCGCAAAAGGGGCGCGTTCCTTTATGTTTCAAAGCCCTTGATGGGGCACCGCATTCACGAGGAGTCCGAAACCACCAAGCTGACCGCAGGCTCCTTGCGCGGCGAGGAGGAATTTCGGATGTTCCGCCGCTTTTGGCCCGCCTTTATCGCCAAGCGCCTTGCAAAATCCTATGCAAAGGGCGCGGATAGCAATCAGCTTTAAGAAAGGAAAAAGGTTATGCAACCCAAGCTTTTAATTATCATTCCTGCTTACAACGAAGGAAAGAACATTGAGTACGTAATCAATAACCTGACCGAAAATTATCCGCAATACGACTACGTGGTCGTCAACGACGGCTCGCGCGACGACACGCTCGACATCTGCCGTGAAAAGGGCTATAACTACATTGACATGCCCATCAACGTGGGGCTTACGGGCGGCGTGCAAACGGGCTTGATGTACGCCTACCAAAAGGGCTACGACTACGCCCTGCAATTTGACGGCGACGGTCAGCACGACCCCGCCTACATTGCCCCCATGCTTGAAAAAATGAAGGAGTGCGACATTTGCATTGCCTCCCGCTTTGTCACCGAGAAAAAGCCGCGCAGCCTTCGTATGCTCGGCAGCACTCTTATTCAGTTTATGCTCAAGATCACAACGGGCAAGACCATTGAGGACCCGACCTCGGGCATGCGTATGTATAACCGCATCGTCATGAAGGCAATGGCAGAGCTGCCCGACTACGGTCCCGAGCCCGATACCATCGCGCATCTCATCCGAAGCGGCGCCGTGATCAAATCGATCCAAGCCGAAATGCACGAGCGTATGGCAGGTCACAGCTACCTCAACCTTACCCGCTCGATCCACTACATCCTGCACATGTGCCTGTCGATCATGATGATCCAATGGTTCCGCAAAAAAGTTAATTTGAAAGTGAGGATCAAGAAATGAATACGCTACTGCGCGTTGTATTAATGATCTCCTCGGTTCTCGTCGCTTTGTTTATCCTGCTCCGCATTCGCAAAAAGCACCTCAACATCGACGATGCCATGTATTGGCTCTTCTTTTCACTGCTCATCCTCGTGCTCGGCATCTTCCCCGACATTGCCGAGTGGGCGGCAGCACTTGTTGGCGTTGACGCCGCCTCCAATTTCGTCTTCCTCGTGATGATCTTCTTAATCCTCATCAAGCTCTTTTACGTCTGCATCGACCTTTCGATCCAAAAGCAACGCTTAACGCGCCTCATTCAGCGCCTTGCTCTGATGAACAAGGAAATGCGCGAGGAGGAACGCGGTAAGATCACCGAGGTCGTTGAGCAGGTTCACGCAGAGCTGGTCGAGGCAGAGCATCTGCTTGCCGAGGAGGCAGCACTCGCACCCGAAGCCGCACAAGCCGAAGCCGCAACACCCAAAGAGGCTTAATCTTATAAAAAGTACACGCCTGCCCCGTTTTTGCGGAGCAGGCGACTTTTTTGACTTATTTTTAGAATTTTTCTAAAATATGTTGACACAGGAAAATATTTGTGCTACAATAAAATCAGCAAGAAAGCTCACATACTATTTATCAAATAGCCTTGCGTATACTAATATAAAAAAGGAGAGCTCACATGGCACTTATCGTAACGAAAGAAAATTTTAAAGAAGAGGTTCTTGAAAGCAAGCTTCCCGTTCTTGTTGATTTTTATGCCGATTGGTGCGGTCCCTGCCGCATGCTCGCCCCCGTCATTGACGAGATCTCTGCCGAGCGCGACGATATCAAGGTCTGCAAAATTAATGTTGATAACGACTCCGAGCTTGCCGCCGCTTACGGTGTAATGAGCATTCCCTCGCTTTTCGTCTTCAAAAACGGCGAGGTTTCAAACCACGCCCTCGGCGCACTGCCGAAGGCACAGATCCTTGATCTGCTTTGATCGTTATGGAAAACAAAAAAATCTACGACGTGCTGATCGTCGGCGGAGGTCCCTCGGGATATACCGCGGCACTCTATGCCACTCGCGCGGGGCTTTCAACCGCAGTCATTGAAAAAATGGCGGCGGGCGGTCAGATGTGTGAAACCGTGGCGATCGAAAATTACCCCGCCTTCGACAGCATTGACGGCTACACGCTTGGCGACAAAATGAAAAAGGGTGCCGAGCGCTTCGGCGCTAAGACAATTGTAGGTGAGGTGCGCTCGCTCTCGCTGAAAGAAAACCCCAAAACGGTCACGACAGATACCGAAACGGTTTTGGCAAGGACGGTGATCATCGCGACGGGTGCTAACCACCGCCATCTCGGTATTCCGCGCGAGCGGGAGCTGACGGGGCGCGGCATTGCCTACTGCGCCGCGTGTGACGGTATGTTTTACCGTGGCAAGCGCGTGGTGGTCGTGGGGGGTGGCAACTCTGCCGCCGCCGACGCCCTGCTTCTATCGGGCATCGCCTCGCACGTCACCATCGTACACCGCCGCGACACACTCCGCGCCTCGCGCGTTTATCACGCGCCTCTTGAAGCGCGCGAGAACGTCACCTTCCTCTACAACAGCGAGGTGGTCGAGCCGCTGGGTGAGGGGAAGCTGTCTGGTGTGCGCATTCGCAACAAGCAAACCGACAAGATCACAGAGCTTGCCGCCGACGGCTTGTTTATCAGCATTGGGCGCGACCCCGCGACCGACCTTGTCAAGGGACAGCTCACGCTTGATGAGAGCGGCTATATCGTTGCGGGAGAGGATACCAAAACGAGCCTTCCCGGTGTATTTGCCGCGGGGGACGTACGCACAAAGCCCCTGCGCCAGATCGTGACCGCCGCCGCAGACGGCGCGGTTGCCGCCACCGCGGCGGAGCTCCATCTTGCCAATCAAAAATAAAGCAAGCGGAGAGGGATTTTCCCTCTCCGCTTTTTTAAAAATTAATTCTTCATGATTACCCGAGAGCCCTCGTTTTCAAAGGCGAAATCAATTTCAGTGAGATCGGGGAGCGCGGCGCGGACCGCCTCCTTGTGCGCGTCCTCCACGTAAAACAGCAAAAATCCGCCGCCACCCGCACCCAGCAGCTTGCCGCCAAGCGCACCTGCCGCCATTGCTTTTGCATAATACGCGTCAATAGTGTCGGTAGTGATCTCATCGGTAATACCGCGCTTGATCTGCCAAGCGTCGTTTAGCATCTCGCCAAATCGGGAAAGCGGCGCATCACTCTCAAGCAGTGCGCACGCCTCTCTCGCCATTTCTGCCATACGGGAAAGCTCATTTTGCTTGGTCGCAAGCGATGCTTGATGCGCCACCTGCAGCTCAGCTGAAAAGCGCGAGGTGCCCGTAAAGAAAAGCATCAGGTTGCCTTCAAGCGCCTTTTTTCGCTCCTCACTGATCAAAAGTTGGGTAACGGTATAGCCCTTTTCATCAAAATCAATGCGGTTAAGACCGCCAAACGCCGCCGCGATCTGATCCTGCACGCCGCCGCATTCGCGGCAAAGCGTACGTTCAAGATGGATCGCCTCATCGGCAAGCATACGGGGCGTTACCGCCTCGCCGCGCATGGCGTGAATGGCGTGAAGCATACCGACGGCAAAGGAGCTGCTGGTGCCGAGCCCCGAGCGAGCGGGGAGATCGGCATCGTAGGTAAGGCGCACGTGATCAACGTTTTTCCAAAGCATTGCCTCGCGGATCGCGGGGTGCAGGATCTCGCTGTTTTCGCGCACGCGCTCGGTCTTACTGTAAACGAATTCACTTTTATAGTCAAAAAGCGGCGGAAGCGCGCGCAGGGTCACGTAACAAAATTTATCAAACGTCGCCGAAAGGACTGTGCCGCCGTGCAGACGGTAAAAATCGGGAAAGTCCGAGCCACCACCGAAAAAGGACATACGAAACGGTGTTTTTACCGTGATCATACGGGCAACGCCTCCTCCTCGGGGGCGTGTTCGGCATTCTCGCCTTCCGTCGGCTTTTCGGGCACGGCAAAGCGAATGGCTGCGGGGCAAATTTCAATGGTGAAGTCGTGATCCTCCACGATCTCGCCGTCAAGCGAATAGCCAAAGCCCTCAGGTGCCGTTACGTGCACCGACTTGCCGCGGCGATAGATGATGTAGTTTTTAAAACGCGGCTCGTCAAGGTGCTTGCCTGCCGCGTACGCGCCGATCAGACGCACGAAGGAAACATACGAGATCGGCTTGACAAGGCAAATTTCAAGGAGCCCGTCCTCGTTATCGGAATGGGGCGCACAGCAAAACGAGCCGCCGACGTACTTACCGTTTGACACGGTACAAAGCAAGATCTTGCCGTCGTTGAGGCGCTCGCCGTCAACCGTTACGGTGCACTCGTTTTTCATGGCGGTAAAGAGCGCCTTCACGATACCCGTGGTGTAGGCGTGCTTGCCGCCGATGATCTTTTTGTGACGCACGCGCGTCATGGTCTTTGCCACCTCTGTATCAAAGCCGAAGTTCGTGACGTTCAGTGAATAACGGTCGCCGATGCGCATCAGATCCACGCGGTGCTCCTTTGCGTTCATCAAGGCATCGATATCAAGGAAGCGATCAGCACCGCCGTAGTATTTCACAAAATCGTTGCCGCTGCCGCAAGGGTAGCAGGTCATGGAGGCGTTCTCAAAGCCGACCATGCCTTGCATCACCTCATTAGCCGTGCCGTCACCGCCGCAGGCGTAAAAGCGCATCTCCTCGCCCCCTGCCGTCTCACAGCGTGCGCGCACGTACTCGGTTGCATCCTTTTCCGCCTTGGTGGGGTAAAACTCCACATCAAGCTCGCTGTAATCTGCCTCGAGCTTCTCGCGCAGCGCTGCCATTGCCGCACGATTGTCGCGTCCCGCGATAGGATTATAAATAAAAATATGCTTCATATCAAAACGATCTCCTTCGGCGAACTCGTGGTTTGATCTATAAAATGTATTATAACATATTCCCGCGCAAATTTCAAGCATCAATCAAAGCACTTCTGTCACAAGTTCGCCAAAACGCCCGAAAAGCGAAAATAGACTTGATTATTACCAAATATCGTGCTATAATATTTTTATATTGATGATAAGGAGGGGTGCGTTTTGCCGTCGTTTACGAAAAAAGCAATATTCGAGTCCTTTTTGGCGCTTGCGTCGAAAAAACCGCTTGAAAAGCTCACCGTGCGCGACATCGTCGATCACTGCGGCATCAACCGCAACACCTTTTATTATCATTTTCAGGATATCTATGCCGTGTTTGAGGGAATATGCGAAATCGGGCTTTCGTTTGCGCGCCGCGACCTTCCGACAAACGAAATGCTTTCCGATCTCTTTTTCACACTGACCACAGAGTCTGCCAAGCACCGCCGCGCGACCGAAAACCTCTTTGCCTCGCTTGGTAGAGACGGCATTGAGCGCTACACTGCCGTCGGGCTCGACGAGCTGATCGCTTATACGATGAAAAACGAATTCCCCGGATGCTCCGAGCGTGACCTGCGCCTTACCGCCGCGTTTATCCGCCATGCGTTTCTCGGCTTATTTGCCGATTATATCCACCACCCCGACCGCCTTGACGCAACGGCGTTTGCCGCACACATCTCGCGCTCGGTGAGAGGCGTGTGTCTTTCCCTTTTTGAGGCGGAAAATACAGACAAAAATGTTTAAATGTCCAAATTTCATATAATTTTCAATCCGTGCCCAAAAAATGGGCACGGAATTTTTTTTGACCGATGAAAAATAAGTATATATATATTAAAATATAAAAAACACCGCACGCATTTTGACCGACGCGACCGCAAGAAAGGAAAAACGCATGAAACGAGCAAATATTCTCAAGGAAGCCAAAATCATTCATTTAACGGTATCGGCGATCCTGCTGCTGTCAGGCATATTTTTCATGATCTTTTACGACATCGCGCAGCCCGCGGTACGCTGGCTGATCGCCACGGGTCTGATCCTTTGCGGCATCGCGCGTATTCTCGGTTATTTTTCAAACGACCTTTACCGCCTTGCCTTCCAATACGATCTTGCGGCAGGTGGACTGTCGCTCATTATGGGTGTGCTTCTGCTCTTTGCGCCCGAGCGTGTTCTCGATGCCCTGCCCTACGTCCTTGGCTGCTACATCATTTTTGACGGTCTTTTAAAGCTGCAAACGGCGTTTGACGCAAAGGTCTTCGGCATGCGAAAATGGATCGGTCTTCTCATCACCTCCGCCCTCGTTGCCATTTGCGGCATCGTGGTGCTGATCGGCTCAACACAATGGAACCGCATCATCCTGCTTGGTGTCGCGATCGCGGTCGACGGTGCCGAAAACTTCTGGAATACAATGGCAACGGTGCGTGTACGCGCCAAAAAAGAGGATCGCTTCGGCGAGCTGCTTTGATAAAAATATTTGAAAAGGAGATATTACAATGAAGCCCATTAAGATCTTTACTGATTCCTGCTCCGACCTCGGTGCCGACATTCGAGAAAAATATGACATTGATTATCTCAAAATGATGAGTGTGGAGGACGGCAAGGAAACGCCCGCCGACCTTGATTTCCCCTACTACACCCCGAAGGAAATGTACGACAAGATGCGCGGCGGCAAGCGCCTGACGACCACACAGGTGCCGATGGCGGAATTTGAGCGCGGCTTTACCGAAGCGGTGGAGGCGGGCTTCGACGTCATTTACATCGGCTGTGCGCTCCCGCTTTCAAGCTCGGTCAACACGGGCTCTGTGGTCGCACGCAGCATCTGTGAAAAAAATGAGGGAGCCGTGATCCGCTGTGTCGATGCCACCAATTCCTGCGTTGGCGAGGGCATGCTTGCCGTGCTTGCCGCCACACTGCGCGCCGAGGGCAAGACCGTTGATGAGATCGTTGCCGTGCTGGACGAGAAAAAGCACGAGATCAATCAATTTGTCACGGTCGGCTCGCTCGACATGCTGAAAAAGGCAGGACGCGTCAAGGGCTCTGCCGCATTCTTCGGCAACCTTTTTGGCGTGAAGCCCATCATTATTTCGGACTACAACGGTCAAAACGTGCCGATCTGCAAGGTCAAGGGACGCAAAGCCTCGCTTGATAAGCTCGCGGAGCTCATCAGTGAGGTGGTGATCGCGCCCGAAACACAGACAGTCTATATTGCACACGCAGACTGCGCCGAGGACGCAGAATACGTGCGCGGTGAGCTGATGAAGCTCGGCTTTGCCGATGCGTACGTCAACTTTATCGGCCCCATTATCGGCGCTTGCATCGGTCCCGATGCGATCGGCGTCTGGTGCTACGGTAAAAAGGTGGAAACTGCAGTTTAAGTAAGGAGCAAGGTATGGCTACATACGAATTAAACGGTGCACTGTTTAAGGATATGGTAAGAGGCGGCGCGGGAAATCTTCGCGCCAACGCCAAGGTCGTCAACGACCTTAACGTCTTTCCGATTCCCGACGGCGACACGGGCGATAACATGAGCTTGACGATGGAGGGCGGCGATGCCGCGCTCCGCGGCGTTTCCTCGGAATCACTTTCCTTTATCGCGAGCAAGCTGGCAAGCGGCATGCTGCTGGGCGCGCGCGGCAACTCGGGCGTGATTCTCTCGCAGCTTTTTGCGGGCATTGCCAAGGGGCTTGAGGGCACCGAGATCGCAAACGCGACAACACTCGGGTATGCTTTTAAGCAAGGTGTAAAGCAGGCGTATGATGCCGTTATGACACCGACAGAGGGCACGATCCTCACGGTTGCGCGTGAGGCGACAGAATACGCCGTATCGCAAACGGCAGCCGACAGCACACTGGAGGACTTTTTCTCGGCGTTTATTCAGGAAATGCGTCGCTCTCTTGCGCGCACGCCCGAGCTTTTGCCGATCCTTAAGGAATCGGGCGTTATCGACAGCGGCGGCGCGGGACTCGTATACGTCATTGAGGGTATGAATAAGATCCTGCACGGTGAAGCGGTGGAAGCCACCGAGGCAACGGCACAGGTGACAAACGCGCCCGACCTTTCCTCATTCACCGCCGACAGTGAAATGACCTTTGGCTATTGCACCGAATTTTTGCTGCAGCTTCAAAACAGCAAGGTAAACGCCGAGGCATTTGCCGCGGGGACGCTTGCCGACGAATTGGCGGCGATGGGGGGCGAGTCGATCGTTGCATTCAAAACAGGCACGATCGTGAAGATCCACGTGCATACCATGCACCCCGGCGAGATTCTCGCGCATTGCCAGAAATACGGTGAGTTTCTCACACTGAAGGTCGAAAACATGGCACTTCAGCACAGTGAAGCAAAGGTGGAAAACAGCTTTGCCGCCACCGAAAACGATGTGCAGGAGCACAAGCCCTACGGTGTCGTTGCGGTTGCCGCGGGCAACGGCATCAAGGAGGCCTTCCTCTCGCTTGGCGCTGACGTGATCGTCGAGGGCGGTCAGACGATGAACCCCTCCTCCGAGGATTTTCTCGATGCCTTTCGCCGCGTAAATGCAGATACCGTGTTCGTGCTTCCCTCAAACAGCAACATCGTGCTGACCGCAAGGCAGGCGGCGGAGCTTTACGACAAGGCGGACATACGCGTCCTCAACAGTAAAACGATCGGTGACACCTATGCCGCGCTCACCATGCTTGATTTTGAATCAAATAACGCAAACGCGATCGAAAAGAGCCTGAACGAAGCCATGGAGGGCGTTGTGACGGGTATGATCACCCGCTCGGTGCGCGACTCTCACATCGGCGGCATGAATATTGCCAAAAACGATTTCATCGGCTTTGCCGGCTCGCGTATGCTTGCCGATGACATCACGGCGAGCGGTGCCGCGTGCGAGCTGCTTCGTGCCGTTGACATGACCGACAAGGCGGTCATCATTGCCATTTGCGGCAAGGATGCCACGACCGCCGATATGGACTCTGTGCGCGAATTCATCAAAAAGACCTATCCCGATATTGAGCTTTTTGAAATTGACGGTGGGCAGGATATTTATCATTTTATATTTGTAATCGAATAAAAGCAAAAACCGTTCCAAGTGCAAGGGTGCATTTGGAACGGTTCTTTTTATGATTTACTGTCTTTTTGAAGCGTGGTCACGACCATACCCGACCACAAGAAAATGATGATCTGCGCGGGAATGCCGAGAATGTAGATGATCCACACGTTCATACCGTTGACGAGGAGCGTGAGGTGCGTGACCACCAAAAGTGACCACATCAAAAGCGACACGATGAGATAATTGCGGCGACGGTTAAACCAAATGGTATTCATCACCAGCCAAACGACAAGCGACGCGGGAATGGCAAAAATGAACGATATCCACACATTTCCGCGCTCCGCCATAGCGGGCACGAGCGAAAAAATAACGAACAGCACCGTTGCCACCATCCACACAAGAAGAATTGCAAGCCAAACGATCACACCGCGACGCTTGGTGCGATTTTTCAGCAGCGGCACGGGAAGCACCTCTCTTTTATGCGTTTCCTCAAGCAAATAATCGACCGACACGCCAAAAAGATCGGCAATGTCCTTGAGGACAGCAACATCGGGAATCGATTCTCCGCGCTCCCATTTTGACACTGCCTTGTCGCTGTATTTGAGTCTTTCTGCCAGCTCAAGCTGCGTCATACCGTTTTTACGGCGCAAGTCGGCTATATTTGCCGCCACGTTACTCTTTAGAGCCTCCATTTTGCTTCACTCTCCCCTCTTGGCATTAGAATACCATCTTTTTTTCGCAAAATCAAGGGGTAAATTGGCAATTCTACCGTCGGGAGAGTGCAATTCTACGCATTTTTTCAAAAAAATTCGCACTCTACTGTGACAAAAAGCAAAATATAGTCATCGTCGGGCTGTTTTCGATTGACTTTGACAGAAATTTCCGTTATAATATAATTGTGTTACTATACTGCACATCAACGAAAGCAGTAGCATTATACTAAAATGGGAGGTTCCCTTATGCTTACAAATGACAAATTCGCCGTATTTACCGATTCCGCCTGCGATATTGCACCCGCAACCCTCGCGGAATGGGGTGTTCATTATGAAAGCCTCATGTTCCGCTTCGAGGGCTCGGAGCAGGAATACGCCAACGGTGACATGCCGACGAAGGACTTTTACCAAAAAATGCGCGACGGAGGCGTTGCGAAAACAGCCGCCGTCAACTCGGAGCAGTTCTCCCTCACCTTTGAGTCCGCACTGAAGGAGGGCAAGGACGTGCTTTACCTTGGCTTCTCCACGGGTCTTAGCACCACCTACAATTCCGCACGTATCGCCGCCGAGGAGCTGCGCGAGAAATATCCCGAGCGAAAAATCATCACGGTGGATACGCTTTGTGCCTCCGCGGGCGAGGGTCTTTTGCTTTACCTCACCCTTTTGGAGATCAAGAACGGTGCCACCATCGAGGAGGCAGCCGCGTTTGCCGAATCCACAAAGCTTCAGCTTTGCCACTGGTTTACCGTTGACGACCTCGTATATCTGAAGCGCGGCGGTCGCGTTAGCGCCGCAACGGCACTTGTCGGCAATCTGCTCGGCATCAAGCCCGTGCTTCACGTAGATAACGAGGGACACCTTGTAAACGTCACCAAGGCACGCGGCCGCAGAAACGCGATCGCCACCATGGCAGCAAAATACAAGGAAACGGCACTGAAGCCCGCAGGCGGTCACGTCTTTATCTCGCACGGTGACTGCGAGGCGGACGCAAAGCTCCTTGCCACGATGCTCCGTGAGCAAAACGGCGTGGAGGTCGAGATCATTACCGACGTCGGTCCCGTGATCGGCGCGCACTCGGGCCCCGGCACGCTTGCCCTGTTTTTCCTTGGCAGCGAACGATAATTTGACATTGAGGTTTTATGATGGATCATAATAATACACAAGATAACAATCAGCTGCTCGACGGTCATTTGCTCGCACAAATGGCGCAAGGCGGCGCGGCGCTTCTCCGCTCCAACGCAGACGAGGTCAACAAGCTAAACGTTTTCCCCGTTCCCGACGGTGACACAGGCGACAATATGCGCATGACCATTGAAAGCGGTATTGCCGCACTTGAAAAGATCGACTCCGACGATCTTGCAGAGGTCATGAACACCCTTTCGCGCGGCATGCTTCTCGGTGCGCGCGGCAACTCGGGCGTTATCCTCTCCCAGCTCTTTGCGGGTATGGCAAAGGGCTTTCAGGAATGTGACAAGGCAGATGCCACCACCATCGGCAAGGCGCTTTCCATGGGCGTAAAGCAAGCTTACAATTCGGTCATGACCCCCACAGAGGGCACCATTCTCACGGTGGCGCGCGAATCGGTCGAATACGCCGTTTCGCACATTGGCCCCGACAGCACGATCCGCTCCTTCTTTGCGGACCTTGTTAAGGAAATGCACGCCTCGCTTGAGCGCACGCCCGAGCTTCTCATCAACCTTAAGGAGGCGGGTGTCGTTGACAGCGGCGGCGCAGGGCTTCTTTACATCATGGACGGCTTTAACAAGATCTTAAACGGCGAGGAGATCAAGGCAGATCCCCTGCCCCCCTCCGCACAGCCCGTGGCGGACTTCAGCCACTTTACCGCCGACAGCGAAATGACCTACGGCTACTGCACCGAGCTTTTGCTGCAGCTGCAAAACAGCAAGGTCGATGCCGAGGGCTTTGACAACAGCATCATTACCGATTTCCTTTGCTCTATCGGCGACTCGGTCGTATCCTTTAAAACGGGCACGATCGTCAAGATCCACGTGCACACCAAAACCCCCGAGCGTGTGCTTGAATTTTGCAGACGCTACGGTGAGTTTCTCACGGTCAAGATCGAAAATATGTCTGTACAGCACAGCGAGCTTGCTGAGGAAGAAAAGCCCGCAGCACCCGCAAAGCCTGCCGAAAAGAAAAAATACGGCATGGTCGCGGTTGCCAGCGGCAAGGGCATTGCCGACACCTTCACCGAGCTTGGCGTTGACTGCATCGTTGAGGGAGGACAAACGCAAAATCCCTCCACGAACGATTTTCTTGACGCCTTCGCCAAGGTAAATGCCGAGCACATCTTCGTATTCCCGAACAACGGTAATATTTTAATGGCGGCAAATCAGGCGGCGGCAATCTACGAGGATGCCACGATCCACGTGATCGAGAGCAAGAACCTCGGCGCAGGCTACGTTGCGATCGTTTCCGCTGACTTTGAAAGCGACGATGCCGAGGCAATCGCAGAAAACTTCAAGGCGGCTATGGCAACCGTTGCAACGGGCTTCGTTTCCCCTGCCATTCGCGACGCGGAGCTTGACGGCGTACAGATCAAAAACGGTGATTTCATCGGCTTTATCGGCAAGCAAATGATCACCTCAAACGAGCAAAAGTCCGATACCGTACACGCCCTTGTTGAAAAAATGCTGGAGGGTGGCGAGCGATTTATGCTCACGGTCTTCTGCGGCAAGGACGCCACCACCGAGGAAAGGGACGCGCTTTGTGCTTACCTTGCCGACAAGCACGGCGAGGTGGAATGTTACCTCATTGACGGCGGTCAGGACGTTTACCCCTTTATCTTCGTTGCCGAATAAACACAAAGGCGCATCCGTGCAGAAGGACGGATGTGCCTTTTTTCTTGTAAAATAAGTATTTTTTGCGAATTCAGTATTCTTTTTCGTCAAATGCGCTTGATTATCCCGCGTGCGCGTGCTATAATGGGGCAAAAGGCACAAAACGCCATTGCTGAAAGGAGAATATCATGAGCAAATTGCGTTTGATGGGACAAAATCAGTGGAACTGCACCAACAATCAACCCAAATGGGAGGAGCAGGGGCTTGACTGCTCTGCCGAGCACCGTATGAAGGGTCACATCCGCGTCCTAAAGGAGCTGATGCCCGACATTATCGGAGGTCAGGAGGTCAACAAGGATATGCAGATCTTTTTCAAGGTCTACTGTCTTGAGGAAAACCTTCCCTACACCATCATTTGGGGTAACATGACACCGATCATTTACCGCGCGGACAAATTCGAGCTACTTGACACCGAATATTTGCTTTACCCCAAGACCATGGAGGGCTTTGAGGGTAGCTTCAACGACTCGCGCTCAAAGGCTGTGAACGTAGGCGTCTTCCGCTGCAAGGAGGACGGCAAGGTCTTCATCTTTGCCACCACGCACCTTTGGTGGAGAAACGGCTCCAACCCCGCATGGTACAGCTATCAGGCAGGCTCAAACGAGGCGCGCACCTACCAGATCAAGCTTGCCACCGAGCTGATCGATAAATATCAAAAGAAATACGGTAACTGCCCCGTTGTATTTGCGGGCGACATGAACACCGGTACCACCTCCGAAGCGCTGCAATATATCGTAAACGAGGCAGGCTACGTGCACGCGCACGACGCCGCCGTCGAATACGCGACCGAGGCAAAGGGCTATTGCTCCTGCGGCGCATCGGGTCCCGCGCTCAAGTGGCAGGATGCCTCCTACACCACCGCTGACGACCATATTTTCGTCAAGGATATGCCGGAGGGCGCACTGAGGCGCTTCGACCGCTACTGTCCCGATTATTATCTCGCACTTTCCGACCACGCACCCGTTTATATCGACGTAGAATTTTAAAACAAGGAGATACAACTATGAACACCATTCGCTTGATGAGCCAAAACCAATGGAACAAGACCGACAACCAGCCTTTCTGGGAGGAACAGGGGCTGAACTGCTCTGCCGAGGTCCGTATGAAGGGTCACATTCAGATCTTTAAGGATCTGATGCCCGATATCGTCGGCGGCCAGGAGGTCAACAAGGATATGCAGATCTTCTTTAAGGTCTACTGCCAGGAGGAAAATCTCCCCTACTCGATCATTTGGGGCAACATGACTCCCATTATCTACCGCGCTGACAAATTCGAGCTGCTTGATACCGAATATCTTCTCTACCCCAAGCACGTGGAGGGCTATGAGGGCAGCTTCTGCGACGCACGCTCTAAGTCCGTCAACCTCGGTGTATTCCGCAACAAGGAAACGGGTAACGTCTTTATCTTTGCCACCACCCATCTTTGGTGGATGGGCGACACCAGCCAGCCCGGCTCCTCCGAGGTGCGCAAGATGCAGATCCAGATGGCAGACGCACTCATTAAAAAATACCAGGCAAAGCACAACAATTGCCCTGTCATTCTCGTGGGCGACATGAACGCGCGCCTTGATTCCCCCGCCATCCAGTGGGCGCTTAACGAGGGCGGCTACAGCCACGGTCACGATATCGCCACCGATTTCCGTCACGAGGGACGCGGCTATAACGGTTGCGGGCCGACCAAGGTTGGCGTT